>JADFSH010000010.1 GCA_022560875.1 Planctomycetota bacterium
CATCCAGCAGGCCTGCTTCAACCGCATAGCCTACGGGGGAATGGGGTACGGTCTGATGGAGGATTTTTCCCCGTTGACCGACAATGAGGATCATCGAATCACCCACATGGTATGGACGGACGGTTGAGCCTTCGATTTCGACCGCCGCGATGGTGGTGGCGGCACCGATCCCGAGTTCAGATACCCTGATATTGGCCTGCTCAATACCCTCCATGATTACATCGCGCAGGATTCTGTTCCGGTCACCGGCCTTCCGGGCACATTCCGCGAGTGTTTGCAATGTCAGTTCCGCGGCGACAGCGCCTCCCGGCTGTCCCCCCACGCCGTCGGCCACCGCGAGAATTGCCCGATTCTCGTCAATGGGGATTATCGCCGCAGCGTCCTCGTTGTCGGACGCTTTCTCAGGACTGCGTGCGGAGTACACATGGACAAGGCCCGAGGCAATGGAAGCGCACTCATGAAGTTCCCCGTTTTGGCGGGCAAAGAATATGGCGTGAGATGGATTAGTGCAGTCCATAACCAGCAGTCTATGTGGTTAATTCGGCACTTGACGCTCCCTGCATCGGCAAAAATTGCCTGTCGACGACTGACATTGAGCGACAAAGCCCCATCCAGGGCCTCGGAAGGATGATTTCAGGGTAAAATCGTGTCAAACCGGCGATTATTGTCCGGCCAGCATTTGCTCAGCCAATGCTTCGGCATCAATCTCGCTGTCGCCATCCGAGGCAGAATTGGCGTTTCCATCCGCTAAATCGCACTTAGCTTTCTTGTTTCCCATCGCCTCGATGCGCTGTTTGATATCGCCTACGAAGGTGATACGAACCCCGAAATTTTCTCCCACCTTCACAGCTTTACCCATGGCGATACCCTGATTGTTGACCAGAATCTCCAAGTCCTCCTCCGATCCCTTGGGTAATTCAATGATCGCCCCGGGAGCGAGGTTTCGAACTTCCTCCACGGATAACTTGTGCTTTGCGATCAGGACGATCAGCGGCACTTCCAATTGCAATAGACACTTTAAATCAGTGGGCATGGGCGGTTTATCGGCTTGAGAGAGGTGTCAGGTTGAGAGGCGGTTTAGCTATGACCAACAGCTTCATATCAAATTCAGCGATGATCGGACCCCCTAGTTGTCCTGACTGCTTTATCAGTGAACAATCAGCTTTTTCAGCACCGCCATACGAACCGCCACGCCGTTTGTCACCTGCTCGCGGATCACGCTCCGTTCGGGATCATCTGCCACCTCGCCATCGATTTCCAGGCCACGATTCATCGGTCCGGGATGCATGATGATCGCTTCCGGCCGGAGTCGCGCGGCACGTTGGGCGGATAAGCCGTAGAGGCGGCGGTAATCATCGCTAATGCCGCCAACCCCCTGTCGCTCGAACTGCACCCGGAGCATCATGATCGCGTCCACATCATCCAGCACCGCGTCAAGATCATGGCTGACGATGACTCTGCCCGGTCCCGCGACAATCTTCTCGAAAGATGCCGGGGCCAGGGATGGCGGACCGATCAGATGCACCTGAGCCCCGAGGGTGGTCAAGCCGTGTACGTTTGATCTCGCGACGCGGCTGTTGGCGATGTCGCCCACGATGGCGATGGTTTTGCCTTTGAGTTCTCCGAGATGGCGACGCATCGTGAGCAGATCGAGCAGCCCCTGCGTGGGGTGCTCGTGGCGACCGTCCCCGGCATTGATCACGGGAATCCGGACGGCCCTGGCCACCAGGTGAGGGGCTCCGGAGGGCTTGGCCCGAAGAACGATCGCGTCCACCCCCATTGCCTCGACTGTCAGGGCCGTGTCCACAATGGACTCCCCCTTGCTGACGCTGGAGCCGGAGCCGGAAAGATCGATACAGTCGGCCCCGAGTCGTTTCGCGGCGATGGTGAAGCTGCCCCGGGTTCGAGTGGAATCCTCGAAAAAGAGATTGGCGACGATTTTGCCCTTGAGTGAATCCTGCGGCGGGGCGGACCCGCGGGCGATATCAAGAAAGCCCTCCGCGAAATCCAGCCATTCGAGGATCTCAGCACGCGACAGACCCTCAAGGCCCAGCAGATGAAGTTGATCCCGGGTCGTCGTCACCATTCAGTACATGATAGTCAGAGGAGTCTCAGCGGACGACCGGCATGCTTCGCATCACCCCCGATTCGCCGACAGGATAAACTGTTCAGTGACGTTGACGATGCCGTTTTGACGGAATCAGCGAGAATCAATCACACACGTGTTGTCTCCACACACCTCCCCATGCTTCCGCATAATCGAGTTGTCGCCCACTACTGTTGAGACAAGGTACACTTCGGGACATGGCGAAGCTGAGTTGGTTGTTTTTTGTCCTGCTGATCCTGTCCGGATGTGCCTCGGAGCGGGGGCCGGAGTTTCTCATCATTCCCGCCTCCCAGTATCAGGCGGCGTTTGATGCTGCGGATGAGGTGATCAGGGTCGAGCGCATGCCCCCCACCCTCCGCGACCGACGGGGAGGCATCATCGAGTCCGAGCCGCGCATTGCCGGCTCCATCCTCGAGCCTTGGCGGAATGACAACGCCTCGTTCGAGCAGACCATGGAGAACACCATCTCCTTTCAGAGACGCAGGGTGCGGGTGGAGTTCACTCCCGCGGACTTCAATGCCTCTCCGCCTGCGGATCAGAATCAGGCACTTCCCGGCCCGGATGTGGTCGGCATTGGCGAACCAATGCGGGACCTCACCCGATATGACGGCGATCTGGAACTGCGGGTGTGGGTCTATCTGGAGCGGTCCTACACCTTCGGCGTGAGGCGGAGTGCCTGGACGCAGAGCCTGCGTTCGCAGATGCAGATCATCTCGACGGAGACGGGCGAGGCATTGCAGGCCGAATCGACCCTCGCGCCGCCCAACTGGTCGGAGCGGCGTTCAATCGATCCGGATCGGGGAACCCCGATCACGCCGTCGGTATGGTCTCCAATCTCCCGTGACCCGGCCTTTGAGCGAAGGTTGCTTGAGAAGATTCGCAAGCGGCTGGATGAGACGGGGTGACTTCCCACATTAGGGATGCTCTTCGTTCGTCCATAGTCTTCATCAGATGGTTCTTACCCTGACGACCCGTCCCTTCTTCCCTATACTGTCCCGCTCGTGAAATCTGTCACGAACCGTTTACCTCTCCCACGTCGGGCAAGTCCGACCGCGAAACGGTTTTACTACTGCCTGGTCCCGAATCCCCAGTCCCTTCCCCATGCCCTATACCCTCCAACCAGATCAAGGCTACGACCTCGATATCGAGTCCACCGAGTATCTCAAGGATCATGTTCAGGCCTCTGATCGGTGGATACTCAATTTTGGTCCCCAGCACCCGGCCACCCACACCACCCTCCGTATCGTCCTTGAACTGGACGGCGAGCGGATCGTGCGGGCCATCCCCCACATCGGATACCTCCACAGCGGCTTCGAGAAGCTCGGCGAGCATCACGACTACAACCAGTATGTCTGCACCATAAGCCGCATGGACTACAACAGTCCCATTGTCAACGACATCGCCTGGCACGGCGCGGTGGAAAAACTCTTCGACATCGATATCACTCCCAAGTGCAAGGTGGTGCGCACGATCCTGGCCGAACTCGGACGCATCCAGAACCACCTGCTCTGCGTGGGAGCCGCGGGCATGGACCTGGGGGCTTTCACCGCGTTCCTCTATGGCTTCAACGAGCGCGAGTTCATCTACGACATCCTCGATTACATCTCCGGGCAGCGCTTTCACCCCGACTGGACGCGGGTGGGGGGGGCGATGTGTGAGATCCCCGATGATGAGATCTTCAAGAAAATGGTGCGCAACTTCATCGACAAGCGTCTGCCCAAGGCGATCAAGGACATCGAGACGCTGCTCAATCGCAATCGCATCTTCATTGATCGCACGCAGAACGTTGGGGTGGTGACGCATGATGAGGCGATCGCCTGGAGCCTGACCGGGCCGCTGGCCCGGGCCTCCGGCGTGAAGCGCGATATCCGCAAGGATGAGCCCTACCTGTGCTACAAGGACAACTGGGATGGACGGGGAGCCGAGCCGGTGACATTCTCCGTGCCCATCGCCAACGATGGTGATGTCCTTTCCCGCTATCTTGTCCGCCTTGAAGAAATCAAGCAGTCGGCGAATATCATCGACCAGCTAATCGACAACCTGCCCGAAGGCCCCCTCGATACCCACCCCGAAGGCAAGGCCCGCGTGCCTGCAAAAGGTGATATCTACGGCTCCATCGAGGCGACCATCCAGCAGTTTGAGATCTTCATGACCAATCGCGGCTGGGACACACCGGTCGGCGAATGTTACGGCTGCCACGAATCGCCCAACGGCGAACTGGGCTACTTCATTGTGGCCGATGGCGGCCGCTGCCCTTGGCGGGTGGCGGTGAGGCCGCCTTCGTTTCTCAACTACCAGTGCTTCCCGAAGATGCTGGAGGGTCACATGCTTGCCGACCTTGTCGCCGTGATCGGTTCGATTAACGTCATCGCCGCGGAGCTAGATAGATAGGAAGATTCACCGCGGTGAGTCATGAGGAATACCTATGGCCTGGAATGTCAAACCGTCCGCGACGACGCAGATCCAGAAGCGCGATGCGCCCTATCTCACCGAGAAGATGGCCCGGCGATTCACCCGTAAAATCCTGCCCCGTTATGAAACGAAGATGGGTGCGCTGATGCCGATCCTGAACGAAGTGCAGCATGAATATGGCTACATTCCCTATCAGTCGATGATCGAGATCGCAACCTTCCTCGAGATACACCCCGGTGATGTGCTCGACATGGTTTCCTTCTACGAGGAGTATCACACCGAGCCGGTCGGCAAGTACGTCATCGGCGTGTGCCAGTCCATCGCCTGCGAGGTGTGCGGGCATCAGGCGATACTCGACCATCTGCGGGGCAAGCTCGGCATCGAGCCGCACGAGACCACCGATGACGGCAGGTTTACCCTCCTGACCATGGAATGCCTCGGGGCCTGCGAAGGCGCGCCTTGCGCCTTGATCAATGACGACCGCCATGACAATCTCTCGATCGATCAAATCGACCGACTTATCGACGACTTGGAGTAATCGTATCGCGTGCGGCCCCGGCCGCATTGTTCGTTGTACCTGACTATGGAAGAACCATTGAACAAACGCAGCTTGATGAGATCAGTGGGTTTGTTTTGCCATCACATCATGGATGCGGTTAGGTCTGATTCTGCAGCACGGAAGAAACATGTCGTCAACAAGAAAGTCGAGGAGATCGAAAAGGAAAACCTGATCCTCCGTCGCACCACGATCGATGAAATCGAATTCAAAAAAAGGGAACCTTCCCCCTCTCCGTATTCCCACGATCACAATTCTGAAAGCTGATCACAGAACGCAGCCAGTTCACTCCCGAGATACCCCATGCCCGTCACCGATCCCGTACTCACCAAGCGTATTCCCACTTGGCCCTGGGGCGATCCCAAGGATCGTCATATCGTCACCTACGACGAGTTCACGAAAACCGGCGGCTATCAGGCCCTCGAAAAGGCCCTCGACATGACACCCGCCGAGGTGGTGGATGTGGTCAAGGACTCCCAACTTCGAGGCCGGGGAGGCGCGGGTTTTCCCTGTGGTCTGAAGTGGACGTTTCTTCCCGAAGTAGACGGCGGGCGTCGATACCTTGCCGTCAACTGTGATGAGGCCGAGCCGGGGACGTTCAAGGATCGCCTGCTCATCGACTTCGATCCGCACATTATCCTCGAAGGCATTGCCATAACCTGCTACGCCTGTCATCTTGACACTGCGTATTTCTTCATTCGGGGCGAATACCGCCATCAGGCTCGAGTCGTCGAGAATGCCATCACCGAAGCGTACGACAAGGGCATCTTCGGCAAGCAGGGACTCATGTGCGGTAAGAGCAAGTACGCCGTGGAGTGCTATCTGCATCGCAGTGCGGGTGCGTACATCTGTGGCGAGGAAACGGGGTTGCTGGAGGCGATCGAGGGAAAGCGGGCATGGCCCCGCATCAAGCCGCCGTTTCCCGCGGTCAAGGGATTGTTTGGTCGTCCAACCATCGTCAACAACGTGGAGACGCTCGCCGCTGTCGGCCCAATTCTCACCAATGGAGTTCAGTGGTGGACGAAGATGGGCTGCGAATCATCGATCGGCGCCCCCCCGAGTTACGGTCCCAAGCTCATGGGGGTTTCGGGTCATGTCACCACCCCCGGCGTCTTTGAATGCGATCTCGGCATCCCCCTGAGCAAACTCGTCAATGATTTTGCGGGCGGGATGCGCGGCGGGAAGAAATTCAAGGGAGCCATCGCGGGCGGTGTGTCGATGGGCATCCTCGGCCCCGATCAATTCGATGCCGAGATGGACTTTGACATCGGGCGCAAGTACGACGTGCTCGGACTGGGAACCGCTTGCCCGACAATCTTTGATGAGGACACCGACATGGTCGCGGTGGCCCGGAATATCGCGCGATTTTTCAAGAACGAATCGTGCGGCCAGTGCACTCCCTGTCGAGAGGGCACGCAGTGGATATACATGCTGCTTTGTCGCATTGAGAAAGGCTACGCCACCAGCAAGGATCTCGATCTGCTGTTGGAGATTTCCGGTTCGATGGGCATCATGCCCGGCACCACCATCTGTGGCCTCGCCGACGGCAATAACTGGGCGGTGCGGACCATCGTGAACAAGTATCGCGACGAGTTCGAGGCGAGGATCCGTCCGAGCAGCGTGCCGGTGGGGATGACGGTTGGAGCAAGTTGATCATGCGATTGTTTCTGGCACTTTTCGGATTCGTGCTCTTTTGCGGCTGCAGCGGCGAAGTTGAGCATGACGCTTCGGAGGCCGAGGCGATTGTCCAGACGGCGGATCCCGCTCGCTTTGAAGTATTCCAGAGACTCCCGGAAAAATTGAGTGATGCCGTTGTTTTTCGCAAGGAGCGGCATGATCGTCTCGTACTCGACGAAATGTTCAGCGGTGTGATGACCGAAAAGGAGTTTCTTAAAGTCTTTCTCGACTATCAATCGCAAATCGAGCGAGTCATCGACGCCACGCTGACCATGACGTCACCCATACCGCCGGCACCGGATTTTGACGATGACGACACACAGAACGATCGCCATTTAGACACCGTGCCCGGGAGATTGCTGAACAACAGTCGACTGCTTCTGGCAGATGCCATCCGTTGCTGGGAAATCGGAAAATACAAGAGCTGTGGCCGGCGTTATGCGGCGTCAATGCGTATCGACCGTGCATGCTTGATGATGTGGACACAATGACTCAATTTCGCGGCGCTCAGGTGTGCATTCCCACAATCCTGGAACTGGACCTGCGTCTCGCCGACGGCCTGGCCGAGCGGCTTACCGAACCTGCTCGAGGTGAGTTGCTGAATCTGATTCTGAAAATGGATACGAGCCGCGTACCGGGGTGGGACGATTCATCGCCCGTCGCCGAAGCAAAGCGTCGGGCCATTCGCTATCTCGAGGATGGCCGCTAGACATTCGCAGGCCGCAACGTCAGTATCGCACGAGTCCGGCCTGCGAACGTGGCGATGGGAGTGACGGTTGGAGCAAGTTGATCATGCGTGTTGTTTCTCTTCTTCTCTGCGTCATCTGCCTGACCGCATGTGCAGAAGTGGAGAGCAAGGACGACCCGATCATCGTTCCTGATCTATCGAGCATCGATTCCCCCTTCGATGCTTTCGTGCGGCTGCCGAAGCAGCTGCATGATGGCCTGAAGATGCGCAAGAGCCATGTCGATCACGTTGCCATCGAGGACATCTACGCGACGCAGTTCGAGTCCGAGGAGTTGGTCGAGCTGCTCGTTCGCTGGCAGCCGTACATCATCAACCTCATCGAAGCTTCGCATCGTATCGAGCCGCCCTTGCCTGCCGAACCCAAATACACCGACGCCGAGCTATCCGAAGGCGCGTACCTGAACGGCATCACCGCCCGCCTGTTTAACAATAGTCGTCTGCTCGTGACCGACGCCCTTCGTTGCTGGTCGATCGGCGATTACGACGGTTGCGGGGCACGCTTTGATGCAGTCCTCCGCATGGCGATCTGCTCGTATCGCAGTGAGGAGACGATGCACCAACACAACGGCACGCTGTTGCTGCAAACCGTCATTATCGAACTCGAACTGCGCGTCAACGACGGCCTGGGCGACAAGCTCGCCCCCGATCGCGTCCGTGAGATTCTCGCCACGATACGCGATCTTCAGGAGGCTCGCCTCCAGGCCGGCATTCGGTCGAACACCGGCGATCGGATCCTGGGTCATCTCATCGAGGTCTTCAGTCAAGAAGGTGAATGACCAGCATGCCGGGCTTTTTTGCGCAACTCCAATCTTCCGAGAGTCGGATTCACACCCGGAAGTTCCGGCGGCCGTGCGGGATCGAGAAGGGTGATGCCACCAGCAAGGATCTCGATTTGCTGCTTGAGATTTTCGGTTCGATGGGCATCATGCTCGGCAACACCATCTGCGGCCTCGCCGACGGCAATAACTGGGCCGTGCGAACCATCGTGAATAAGTATCGCGAAGAGTTCGAGGCAAGGGTGAGGCCCGTGAGCGTGGCTCTTGCGGCTTTGTAGTCTATGGTATGATTCGGACGATCTTCTTTGGGTTGTAATGATGTTTGAAATTGCCAAATTATCTGGGACGCCTGAACGCGAGATTCCTCTAGGCACAATGCGAGGAACTCAAATTCCAAATGCTGTGGCCATTGCCGAAGTGCCTGACTATGCCTCTAGGCGTTACGACAGGATGCGCATGTCACATCAATGGGAACAACGTAAACATCCATGTGGTATCTACAACTGTTTCGGTCATGTCTTTGCCACTCGTCGAACAAGTATTTACGATGATGAAAACATGTGGATTAGACTGATTCAGGCAGAAGATGGATATCGTCTTATCGGTCCAAGTGATCAAGCCGTTGTAGGCGATATAGCTTTGTATTTGCACAAGGCGGATCTGAGTTTTCTTCATGTAGGACGAATTGTTGTGGCCGACTATACTGGAGATCTACCATTGATCAAAGTGCTGAGTAAATGGAATGATACTGCAGGTGAGGACATACACGTGATACATGATGTACCATATCCAAGCATGGGATTAGAATGTGAAATTGAGATCTGGACTGATCGAAGGGGCGACACATGACAAGCATACCCAAAATAATTGAGGCCTTTTGCCTTGACCGATTTGAAGACCAAGTTGCCGCCGCTTCAACACCTGCTGTTTTACGCAAGCTCATACGGAATACTGATGAATTCGCAGTTTTGCAGGAACAGATCTTTTCGGGCGCCATCAACTCAACGCATATTAAAGCATCCGTGGCGGAGTTGTTGAAGTCGTTCGAAAAAGGCAAGCCATTTCGATTTCAATCGGCTTTAGCGGCAATCGCCATAGCAATGGAGAACTCATTCTCGGAATACAGCGATGAATACCTTTCGTCGCTCTCGAAGGTTCGTGTCGCTGAACTCTCTATTGCAACTAGAGTAGCAGAGCTTGCGATTTCGTTGAAATCACATAGCACTTGGACTCCGCCACACGAGATAAAAGGTGTGTTAGTAGGGTTGACATCTGGACCAAAGACAATCCAATTTGTGGAACTTCAGGAACAAGAGTCGATGAGTTGTGATCTGACCGAGGTGGTATATGCCCAGGCTTGAATTTTTCATCGTCGCCCGATCGTTTGCGGCGGACAAGTTTACAAATAGACTTAGTCTCTTTGACATCTTTGAAACAGTCCAACCCATACGATTCCCTGCGGTAATTCCGAGAATGGTGGCAATGAGTGCGTGGCACTATGGAAATGCAGAGGAGAGGCAAGAGCAATTTCAGGCGACAGTGATTATAAAGATGCCAGGGCCTGAAGAAGATGTCATCATCAATACCAACTTTGAAAACCCGGGAATACTTCACCATACTGTCGCAGGAGTTTCAAATACTATTGTGTCACGGCCTGGAACCATTGAAATTGAACTCAAACTGAATGGTGAGCATCAAGCTTTTCACAGGATTCAGGTTGTAGAGGCAAATGACAAGCAGATAGATGACGGATCTTTACTTTACCCTGGGTCGAATGAACAACAAGAGGCGAAGGCCGAATAGTTACACACTCGTAATCTGCAATAAATAATCGCGATACACGAATAGAGCCAACAAGTGCTAGGATCTGCGGCCTCGCCGACGGCAACAACTGGGCCGTGCGTACCAACGTGAACAAGTATCGCGAAGAGTTCGAGGCAAGAGTCAGGCCCGTGAGCGTGGCAGTGAGTGTGACGGTGGGAGCGGGTTGAGGAACCGGTAGTGAATGGCCGATATTCATCCTTGTTTCGGGCATGAAAATGCGGTATTTTGATGCCTCCACCGCGATTTTTTGATTCGACTTGTCGTTTGGTCGAGTGGATTCATATGCTATGCTTGATCGACCGCTCGAATGGAGATCGATCGATCCACGGCTAAGACTAAGACGTTCATGAACACGAACACAACCACGATACAAACCACTGATCAAGCCACCGGGAGTCGGGGCGGGGAACCGGACGATCCTGGCTCGTCGGCGGATTCCGATCTTCCTCCTGAACCTGTCCCTGTCAATGCCCAGTCAGATTCAAACCGCTCTCGACCAGCGGTCGATGTCATTGGGCCAGAGAGCGACAGCCAGGAAGTTCTTGATACTGTCTGGGTACGGGATCGTCTGCGGGAAGCGGTTCGTCTCATCGATCGACCGGTGACGAGAATCACCGTTTCAATCATCGACGATACCGAAATGTCGCGTCTGAATAAGCGACATTGCGGGGTTGATTCCTCGACGGATGTGCTGACGTTTCCAATGTCAGATGCTCAGGCTCCGATCGAGGCGGACATCGCGGTGGGGGTGGATGTCGCCCGCCGCGTGGCCGGCGAATTGGGACATCGCGTCGAACATGAATTACTGCTTTACGCCTTGCACGGTGTGCTGCACTGCGCGGGTTTCGATGACCACAGTGAGAAAGACTATCTCACGATGCACGCCGAGGAGGATCGTATTCTCCGGGCCGTCGGAATTGGTGCAGTCTTTGAAGGAAGAAGTGACAGATCATGCTGATGGAAACCGCCATCATCCTGGCCCTGGTCGTGGCGACGTATCTTTCCGCATTGTCCATGGCGCTGCGTTCCATGAGTCGCTTGGCATTGCAGCGCAGGCTCGAGCCGGTCGATCGGGTCGTCGCCGGACAGTGGCTGGTAGATCATCTTGATCCGGTGGAAATGTTCACCTCGCTGGCGAAAATCTGTTTTCGAGTCGGCATTTTCGTTCTCGTGCTGGTGGAGTTCATTGGCGTCGGCGAAAGCGCGAAGCTGGAACCCCTTCCGCTTTTTGAAAGCTTTGCTCTCACTGTGTTGCTGTTGTGGTTGTTTACGGCAGTGCTTGCCTCGGCCCTGGCGAAGTATGCGGGTACGGATCTGATTGTCATTTCCCTGCGGTTGCTGCGGGCCTTCGGCGTGCTCGGCATTCCCATCGCCTGGCTGGTCGGATTCGTTGACGAAGCGGTCAAGCGTCTCGCGGGTGTCAATCTGGATGAAGCCAGTGAGGCGGAGGCGGAACTATTGCTGAGTATCGAGGAGTCGCAACTCGAAGGTGGGCTGGATGAGGAGGCCGCGATATTGCTGGAAAACGTCGTGGAGTTCCGCAACACCGACGTGGGTGAGGTCATGACGCCGCGTACGGATATAGAGGGCATCGAAGAAACCGACGACCTCGCGTCAATTCGATCATTCATCATCGACGCCGGCCACTCGCGTATTCCCGTTTACCGGAAAAATCTCGATCAGATCGCGGGCATTCTTTATGTCAAGGATCTCGTGCCGTTTCTGGGTGAGGATGCATCGGGGTTCAAACTTGAACCGCTTCTCCGCCAGCCCATTGTGGTGCCCGAATCCAAACCCGTGCGCGAACTGCTCAATGAGTTTCAGCGCAGCGAGATCCACCTCGCGATCGTCATTGATGAATACGGCGGCACCGCGGGACTTGTCACCATCGAGGATGTGCTCGAGGAAATCGTCGGCGAGATCCACGATGAGCACGAACCCGATGATGAAAAGGAACCCGAACTCGTCTCGCTCGACGACACGCACGCCGAGGTCGATGGCCGCTTCCACATCGACGACCTCAACGAACGCTTGCGCCTCGACCTTCCCGAGGACGACGACTATGACACGGTGGCGGGTTTCGTGCTCGCCCAACTTGGCCGCGTGCCCAAGGTGGGCGATGCGTTCGAGACGCATGACGCGCGATTCACCGCCCTCGCTGCGACCCCCACCCATGTCAATCGAATCGGCATCGAGCTGCTCTCAACCGCCGCCCGCAACGGAAGAAAGTCGAACGGTAACGGGAAATAATACTTCCTGTTCACGTGGGCGTTCTTTCATATTTTTTTGTCGTGTACATTTTTTACTTCTACCATCCCCCCCATGTACGGCTCACACCTTTCCATTGCCGGGGGGATGGTCAACGCGCTTGATGAGGCGGCGCGGCTGGGGATGGACTGCGTGCAGGTGTTCACCAAGAACCAGCGGCAGTGGGCGGTCAAGCCGCTTGATGCCGTCGAGCGCGAGGCCTGGCTGGCAAAGCTCAAGGAACTCGGCTGGGACACCCCCCGGAATGGGGGTCGGGGTCGGGGACCGGTGCGGGTGATTTCCCACAACAGCTATCTCATCAACATGGCCTCGCCCGATCCGGATGCGTGGAAGAAATCCGTCGATCTTCAACGCGTTGAAATCGAACGTTGCGAAGAATTGCACATCCCCCTTTGCGTGGCCCATCCAGGGGCCCACCTTGGCAAGGTCTTTCCCCGCAAGCCCGGCGAGCCGAACGTGCTCGATGGCAAGCCCAACAAAGATGAAATCGCCGGCCTCAAACGCATCGTCAAGGCTCTGGATGCCATCCACAAGTCCCTGCCCGGCTACCAGACCATCACCTGCCTGGAAACCACCGTCGGCTCAGGGACCAATCTCGGCTATGACTTTCAGCATCTGGGCTATATTCGAGAGCATGTCCGGGAGCCGGAGCGGGTGGGGTTCTGCTTCGACACCTGCCATGTCACCGCGGCGGGGTATGACATGACCACCTCCCGGATGGCGAACGCCGTACTCCGGGAGTTTGCTTCGATCTGCGGCTCGAAACACCTGAAAGTCTTTCATTTCAACGACTCGATAGGGCAGGTGGGCTCCCGGAAGGACCGTCACGCCCATATTGGTGATGGGCAATGCGGGCTGAGTTGCTTTCAAGCCATCATCCAGCGCAAGGGTTACGAGAGCGTCCCAAAAATCCTGGAGACTCCCAAAGAGGGGCATTCAGACGGTTTGGAATGGGATATCGTGAATATCCGGCGTCTGCAACGGCTTGAGAGACGTACTGTGGGAAGAGATAGCCGATAGGAAGGAGACAGATAGTGGTTGTTAGCCCAGCAGAAGGTGGTTATTCATGAAACGCGTGTGGATGGCGGGATGTTTGGCGATTCTCGGACTGACATATCTGGTCGGTTGTGGATCGACGGACCGAGCCTCGGGAGGCGATTCTCTTCTTGAGCGTTTACTTCAGTCGGGCGACATGGGACCACCCGCGCCGGACAAAATGACGCTGGCCCGGCAGGCTCGCACGGATGGCGAATACGAAGTGGCCCTCGCCCTGTTTCGTGAAATACTGGCCGCGAATCCCACTGATGTTCTGGCATTTATGGGCATTGGCGATGTGTACCTCGACCAGGAGGATTACACCGGGTCCGAGCCGTATTACGCCCGGGCCGTCCGTATCGAACCCCGCAACTACAGCGCTCAGTCGGGTTATGGGAAGGTCTTGTATCTGCTGAAACGATTTGTCGAAGCGGTCCACGTTTTTCATATCGCTCTGACGATCAATCCGGAAGGGGTTGAGGCGAATCTCGGACTCGGTGCGACCTATTTTCAGATGGATGAACCGGAGCACGCCATGGTCTTCGCCGAAAAGGCCGTGCAATCCGCACCCTCCAATGGAGAGGCCCGGGCGAATCTCGGGATGGTGTACGAGGCGATCGACCGCAATGACGAGGCGATCGACCAGTACCTCTTCGCAATGGAGCTTCTGGATGATGCGGAAGAAGTGATGGTGAGGTTGACCAGTATTCTCTACAAGGAACAACGCTTTCAGGAGGCGGCGAACACCGCCGATGCACTGGTCAAGCTCGCCCCGTCGGCAGAATCCTACTCCCAGTTCGGTCGTGCGCTGTTCAGGCTGGGGTCGTATGACCGGTCAATCGAGTCGTACCGGAAAGCGGTCGAACTCGATGCCTCTTACTGGCCTGCGCAGAACGGTATCGGAGTAAACGCCCTGAATACCTGGATCTGGAGTGAAAAGCAGGACGAACAGGCGCGGCTCGAAGCCCGCGATGCCTTCCGACGCTCTCTGCAGGCCAACAACGACCAGCTGCAGGTGATCATTCTGATGCAGAAGTGGGGTCTGCTTTAGAGCAGAGTCTTTCATTCGTAGCATGAGTGGTATGGTCAGGGCCGTTACTTCAACGGTTCTGCCCATGACGATTGCAGGATGTGCAGGCGGTCACCGACCCTGCATGGACAAGCTCCGTCCCGATTTCATCGGGACCGCTTACCCATGCCACCCGTTACACATAGTGTCAAAGCGATTGAAACGCCTCGACGTTTCTCACCTCCCCTTCGACACCAGCGTGTCCGCCTTGACCTCGATGCCCTTGACGCGGGAGCGCAGGGCCTCGACGTTGGGCGCGTATTTCTGGGCCGTGCGCAGGTCCAGGTAGCTCTCGTTGATCAGTCGCACAAGACTGGATGTGAAATCGTGCATGCCTTCCTCGACGGAACCGGCCATGATTGCCGGTAGTTCATCGTCCGCGCCGTCGCGGATGCGATCGGCTACCACGGAATTGACGATCAGCACCTCCGTCGCGGGAACTAGCTGGAGATCCTTGCGTAGCGAAGGCACCAGCCGCTGGGCGCACACCGCCCGCAGGCTGGAGGCGAGGCTGGAGCGGATGAAATCGTGATCCTTCTGGGGGAAGAACTCCAGCATCCGCGAGAATGCCTGCATCGTGTCGGAGGTGTGCAGCGTCACGAATACCAAGTGGCCTGTTTCCGCGGCTTGGATCCCTGCCAGCACCGTCTCTCGGTCGCGAAGCTCGCCGATCATGATCACATCCGGATCCTGACGCACCACCGAACGCAACGCTTGTTTGAAGTCCACCACGTCGATGCCGATTTCTCGCTGGCTGATGTAGGACTGGTCGGAGGTAAAGGCGTACTCGATCGGGTCTTCGATGGTGATGATGTTCACCTGGCGGGTCTTGTTGATGTGGTTGATCATCGCGGCGAGGGTGGACGATTTGCCGCTGCCCGTCACGCCGCAGATCACGATCAGCCCGTCGTGGGTGCGATCCATTATCTGCTCGTAAATGGGAGGCAGGTATAAGTCCTTGAAATCGGGGATCTTCTCATTCACGCGACGGATGGCGGCATGCAACTCCCCGGCGGAGCTGAAGATGTTGCAGCGGAATCGGGTTCCGGATTCGATGCGATAGGAGAAGTCGATCCCCCCTTTTTCCTCCAGGTCTTTAAGGAGGTGATCGGGGATAATCGGGGCCAGCAGCTTGTGGGTTTCCTCGCCATTCAGTGACGGGGAGTCGATACGATGAAGCTTTGAGGCGATGCGGATCACGGGGGGCGATCCCGTCTTGATATGCAGGTCAGACGCCTCAAGCTCACGCAACTTCTGAAGAAGACGAAGAATCGTCATACCACTGGACATGCTCTGACCCCTTTCCTCGATCAATCGTGGAGATGACCCCTTATTCGCCACCTCAACCGGCATCCTATTAGGATACGATCATTTCCCGTGCAGTGACAGGATTCAGTATGAGATTCATCCCCCGGCTCCCCCGACAACCCCCCCGGACATCCCCCTGAACCCCCCTGAACTCCCCCGGTCCCCTCGAACCGCCATCAGACTTCAGACGGATAGACGACCCATATGACTCCACCCAGCCCAAAAAAACGAACCTCGAAGCGTGATACTTCTCTGAAAGCCGCCAATGAGCAATCGCTCGCCGATATCGAGATCATCCGGAGCGGAGGCGGTCCGAGAGGTATCGAACGCCAGCATCATCATGGTCGTCTCACCGCCCGTGAGCGTATCGAAAAGCTCATCGATGCCGGCCTGGGTCAGTTTGAGTGCGGTATGTATGCGGGCTGGAACATGTACCAGGAATATGGCGGAGCGCCCGCCGCGGGAGTTATCACGACGATAGCCCCCGTTGGCGGCAAGCTGTGCATGATCATCGCCAACGACGCGACGGTGAAAGCCGGGGCATTTTTTCCCATGACCTGCAAGAAGACCATCCGGGCCCAGATGATCGCCCAGCGGTCTCGGCTGCCTCTGCTTTATCTTGTAGATTCCGCCGGGGTTTTCCTGCCTTTGCAGGAAGACGTCTTTCCCGATACCGATGACTTCGGACGCATCTTCCGTAATAACGCGGTGATCTCCGCCGAGGGGATCATGCAGATCGCCGCGATCATGGGCAACTGCGTGGCGGGAGGCGGCTATCTTCCCGTGCTCTGCGACACCCTGCTCATGACCGAAGGCAGCGGGCTGTACCTTGCCGGCCCCGCCCTCGTCAAGGCCGCCATCGGCCAGGAGGTCGATAGCGAGGAACTCGGCGGGGCGACCATGCACGCGGAGATATCCGGCACGATCGACTTCAAGGAGCCGGATGACGAAGCCTGCCTAAAGAGGCTCCGATCGCTCGTGCATGCCGACATGCGTCATTCCCCGCTGGGCGATCCGCCGTATGAACCGGTCAAGCCGAAGCGAAAACCGGAGGCGGTATTCGATATCTTCGAGACTGACTCGGCCCGTCAGTACGACATGCTCGAACTGCTCGAATGCATTGTCGATGATGAAAGCCTCAATGAATACAAGGCCGGCTTCGGCCAGTCCATCGTCTGCGCTTACACTCGGATCGGGGGCTACCCGTGCGGCATCGTGGCCAACCAGCGGAAGCTCACTACCCGTAAAATGCCAGGCGGCAAGGCGGGACCGTCATCCGGCGTGAACATGCCTGCGGTGATTTATGTCGATTCCGCCGACAAGGCGGCGCGGTTCATCATGGATTGCAACCAGAAGAAGATCCCCATTCTCTTTCTGCACGACACCACCGGGTTCATGGTCGGACGCGACAGCGAGCAGGAAGGAATCATTCGTTCCGGGGCGAAGATGGTCAACGTCATGAGTAACTGCATCGTGCCGAAGATCACCCTCATCATCGGCGGCAGCTACGGCGCGGGAAATTACGCGATGTGCGGCCGGGCCTTCGATCCCATGCTCACCCTCGCGTGGCCGAGCGCACATTGCTCGGTGATGGGAGCATCCCAGGCGGCCAGCACGCTTCTGCAGATCGACATGGCGGCCCGCAAACGTCGAGGTGAGGAGATTGATGAAAAGATGCAGGAGGAGCTACTCGCCGCGATCACTTCGTCCTACCAGGAGCAGCAGGACATTCGCTACGGGGCCGCCCGGGGCTGGGTGGACAGAATCATCGAACCGGACAAGACCCGAGAAGAGCTTATTTTCGCCCTCCAGATCGCCGGCACGTTCCCGATCACCGGAGAGTTCAAGACGGGGGTGTTGCAGACCTGAACCCGTTTAAAGGTCGGGTTCGCCTGGCGAGTAGCGAGACATGGCATAGCGCCCCCCTCCACACGGGGCAAGCCCCGTCGCTAAACAGATCCGGCTTCTTCCGGCGTTATTTCAAAGCGCGTGTACAGGGGAAGCGAAAAGGAATCGCCGTCAAAATAGGCAGGGGATATGTGTTCTAACCTCATGGGCGGTCTTGATTCCTGGCCGGCCCAGGTCACGAGCATGCTGACGCGATCGTGCGATGACAGCACTTGGCAAAGATATTTTTGAAGCGCGAGGAGTGATTCACAGTTGCGGGCCCGTTCGGTGATCTCATACTCCAGCAGGTCCGAGTCTTCGGTAGAAATGCTCTCGCGGATGGAGTCAACGGAGAGATAATTAAATGAGCAGCCGCACCCTTCATGCGAGCAGACGTAATAGATTCTCTTCGACTCCAGAATCGTGTGGACGCCATCGGGAGAACTGGTCGCCTCGACGATTCGCAGTTGCGATTCATCGATGCCGAACGAGTCGGCGGCGGGAAGGGGATTTTCTGATCCCAGATACACTGAAATACACATGTGACATCAATTGTACGAGTCACGCGGAGAGGAGCAAGGCCGGAGGGGAGACGGGGGTTACGCTGATTAACGCAGCGGGCTGTTGAGCGCACGGTTGTGGAACCCATCGAAATCCACTAAATTGAATCGTGGCTGGGGAAGGCAGGTGATAGATGAAATGGGTATTGATTGTTGTCGGATTGCTTCTTGTCTTAATCTGTGCA
The DNA here is from genome assembly GCA_022560875.1 of Planctomycetota bacterium. Lineage (GTDB taxonomy): Bacteria > Planctomycetota > Phycisphaerae > Phycisphaerales > SM1A02 > JADFSH01. The sequence continues at coordinate 18,413 of JADFSH010000010.1, forward strand.
GTCGTGATTGTGGGACTGCTGCTACCGAAGTTGCATGCCGCATCGCGCCGGGCGAAATACAATCGACCCGCGGAGGAAGTGTGGGAGGTGATCAGCGATCTCCTGACTCACGCCGAATGGCGCCGCGGCGTCATCGAGATGAAGCGGGTGGAAGACCAGGGCGACAAGGCCGTCTGGAAGGAAGTCCGCCGCCGCGGAGATTCCATCTCGTATCTGGTCGAGGAAAGCGAGCCGCCCCGGAAGCTGGTCACACGGATCGTGAACAACCGCCAGTTCGGGGGCACCTGGACGTGGGAGATTGAGCCGGTCGATGAGAACCAGTGCATGCTTCGAATCACCGAGAGGGGCGAGATCTATAACCCAATCTTTCGAATCGTGGCCCGGTATTTCATGGGATACACCGGCGTCATGGATACCTGCTTGACCGATCTGGCGGCCAAGTATGGCGAACCGGTGGAATTTGTGGAGTAACGCCGCGTGGCGCTGAAGTTGACCCAGAGCTATGTAAAGAAAACGAGCGAGATTTTCTGGCCGGTCGATCGAAATGTGATCTTGGCGTTCTACAAGTGCGGAGCCAACAAGATCTGAATTACCCGTCGCTGTATCACCGACGGAATCCCCTGGGCACATTCTCGCCAAAAGACCGGATTGGTTAGACTATGCCCGATATGGGTGTGAATCTGCAGGACAAAGTCATAATCATCACCGGGGCGAGCAGCGGTATCGGGGCCGCCACCGCGATCGAATGCGCGAGAAGCGGCATGGATCTCGTTCTTAATGCCCGAAGGGCGGAGAAGCTCACCGAAGTCGCCCGGGCCATCGAGAAACTTGGCCGCAAGGCGACCCTTGTCATCGGAGACGTCACGGAGAAAGACCTTTCCCTGAGGCTTCTTGACGAGGCGGAACAGGCGTTCGGCGGGTATTACGCAGTTTTTTCCAACGCCGGCCACGGGCTTGATCGCCCCGCTCATGAGACGAGCGAGGACGAGCTTCGACATATCTTCGAGGTTAACTACTTTGCTTCGGTCGATCTCATCAGTGCGTCGGCGAAGCGACTGATCGAACAGGGCCGACCCGGGCATCTGCTCATGAATTCGAGCTGCCTGGCAAAATTTACCCTCCCCCACCACAGCGCCTACTCCGCAACCAAGGCGGCCCAGAATCACTTCTGCCGGGCCATGCGGCTGGAGCTGAAGCCCGAGCGTATCGAGGTGTCTTCGGTGCATCCCATCACCACCACGACGGAGTTTTTTCAGGTCAGCCAGACGCTCAGCGGCAACAAGGATTTTGACGGTATCGTCCCCGATCACGCTCCCAGGATGTTCATCCAGCCTCCCGAGCGGGTGGCCCGGGCGATCATCAGGTGTTTGCGAAAGCCCCATGCGGAAGTCTGGACCAGCTTCATCGTCCGGGCGACGGCAGGAATGATGACCATCTTCCCCTCCATGTTCGATGTCCTGATGCGCAAACAGGCGGCGGCGGAGCGGGCAAAGCGGGGCAAGGCTGCCACCTGACCCGGCCTCTTCCTCATCAAGTGTCTTGTCCCCTGTCCGAGTCCGCGATGCTTCAGTCGTGGGCCCTTCATCTGACGTTGGAAAATGAAGTCTCATAACTGCGATATTGGCCTGAAAATGGAGATTGAGTATAAAATAGTATCAAATATGATACTTTTTTCAGTCAATAAGGTATTATATATGATACGATATAGTTGATAAGGAGCCCTCAGATGAATGAACGTCTACTTTTTAATCTCGATCTTGATGACCGTCGCCGTCAGCTTGGAATGACCTTTCCGGCACTTGCCGAGCGAAGCGGAATACCCACACCCACCGTAAAGAGGGTGCTTGGTGGTGGGTATGAAAATGCATCGTTCCAAACGATTGTCCGAATCGCAGAGGCAATGGGTATGGTCGTGAGCGGAAGTGTTGAGCGGGATGCTCAGGAGTTGAGGATGGAGCAGGCCAGGGTCAAGGCACGCAAGTATGTGGACATGCTCCAGGGAACCTCCGCCCTTGAAGGCCAGGCCGTCAGTGAACACACCTTGCTAGCGACATTCGATGACTTTGTTCATGAGTTGTTGAATTCAGATCGAAAGTTATGGACGGCATGAATCCATTTGGCTCTCCGATTCCCGGCGAAACCCCACTAAATGATATTTCGGGACTGAAGATCAAGGGAATCAATGAGCGCCAGGAACTGAACGACTACGAATTCAGGAACATCGCCAGAGCATCTAAAAAATATTTGCTGGGGAAGCCCTCGCGTCGCTTGGTACCTTTCGATCTGTCATGGCTTAGAAAACTGCACTTTGAGATGTTCGGAGATGTTTGGGAGTGGGCCGGGCATTACCGAGTTTCAGAAACGAATATTGGAGTGAACCCGGTTCAAATTGAAACACAACTGTACACACTGCTTGAGGACTTGAAAGCATGGCAGGCATCGGATGTGGAAATGTTGGAGCAGTGTGTGCGTCTCCATCACCGCTCAGTGCAGATTCATCCCTTTACCAACGGCAATGGTCGCTGGGCACGAATGCTGGGCAATATATGGGCCAAGATGCACAGGCAACCCATTGTGGCCTGGCCGGAGAAAGTCATTGCCAACACAAGCCCTGAGCGAGATGAATACCTTGCCGCTATTAAAGAAGCGGACGATGGAAATCTAGCTCCGCTCATCGAGTTTCACCGGCGCTTCACGGATTGATTCGGGAAAATAACTTCTTGAATTTCTTCTCTGCGAACTCTGTGCCTCTGTGGTGAAAGAATTACTTCTTCCATCCCAGCGCCCAGGAAAGTTCGGGCATACGCAGCGAGAGGGCGGTGATGGCGACGATTATGCCGCCGCTTCCCACCAGCAGGACGAGTCTGCCCAGCGACTCGGTCCAGCCCACCGGCCCTTGAGAAAATGACGAGGCAAACAGCATGACCACCCCGGTCATCGGCAGTGCCGCGATGATCGTTTGCCCCCAACTCAGAAGCACCTCGCGATTGATGAGGTGGGCGACATGACGCCGGACCACGAGCAGCAGCAGTGACACCTGCACGATGGCGCAAAAGGCGGTGGACCAGGCCAGGCCCGCCTCGCGGAGGGGGGTCCAGATGAGCGTGCAGTTGAGGGTGAGATTGAGAACCACGACTCCAATCGCGATCTTGACCGGCGTCATCGAGTCATCCTTCGCATAAAACGCGCGGGTGAGGACATGCACCATCGAGTACGCCCAGATGGCGGGTGCGTAACCCAGCAGGACAAAGGCGACCCGGTCGGTGTTGTCCGATGTGAACTGTCCCCCCTGCAGCACGACTGCGGCAAGTTCATGACGCACGAGCAGCAGCCCCACGCTGGCGGGCAGGCCGATGAACACCACCAGACGCAGCCCCCGACGGACCGTATCGGCAAAAGCGGCATCGTCATCGGCCTGTCGGGCCAGCAGGGGAAAGATCGCCGTGGCGACTGCGATGCCGAACACGCCGAGCGGAAACTGATAGAGACGCTGGGCAAAGCTGACGGTGGCCATCGCGTCCACGCCCAGGGGATACGCATGGCCGAATATCGTCGAACCGATGGCGGCGGGATAGCTGGCGATGAGTCCGTCAAAGAAGGTATTGAGCTGTAGCACCCCGAGTCCGACGATCATGGGCAGGGCCAGACGCTTGACCTTGCGGAAGGGTTCGCGGGCCGCGGCGTAATCGCTTCTCCACCAGGCAAACCGGCGCAAGGCGAGCAAAGACCACGCTACCTGGAGCACCCCCGCAACCACCAACGCTCCGGCGACAATTCCCACATGATGGACTTGTCGTCCTTCTCCTGAAAAATCGAAAACAAACGGCGTGAGAGTCGCGGCGGTGACGATGCACAGATTCAAAATGATCGGAGCCGCCGCGGTCGGCCCGAACCGATGATGCACCTGGAGCATCGCCCCCAGAATCGCCACCAGGCACACCAGAGGCATGTAGGGAAGCATGAGCATCATGAGCCACACCGCAACATTGGCATGATCAGCGCGAAGGGAGATGAAAAACAGGATGATTTCCCCCAGCAGGGTCACCACCCCCAGCAGGACCATGAGCCGGGCCACGGTCAGCGAGGCGAGACGACGGGCGAGTTCGGGATCGGACGATTCGAGCTTGGTGTATGTCGGAAGAAACGCCGCGGACAACGCCCCTTCGCCGAACAGGCGACGAAAGAGATTGGGAATCATGAACGCGAAGAAATACGCGCTCATGAGTTCACCCGAGCCGAACACCCGACTGAGGGTGGCGTCGCGGGCCAGACCGGTGAGGCGACTGAAAAGCGTCAGCACCGTCACCGTGCGCGTGTTGCGTTCAAATCCGTCGCTCATACGTCAGAATGTATCGGCCGCCCCGGACTTTGGGCGTCACTGTTCAATATATCCCGCTCCCGCGAGTTCCGGGGAGCGGGCAAAGTGCTGGCCACATTCCCCGCAGCGTCCGGCCCCGGCGGAGGTTGGCGTACCCCGAAGATCATGGCCGCACTTGCGACAGCGATAAGGCTGATCGTAAAAACGAGCAAGTTTCGTGCGATAGTGACGGGTGGCGAGGGCGAAGACCATGAAAAGCCCGGCAAGATCCACCGCCTGCATGAGCGCTTTCTCGGTGCCTATGATGCGCACCAGGCGGGGCAGCGCGGGTGAGCCATACCCCAGTGAAATCAACTTGTCATAGGCGAGCGCCGTCGCCGCGATAAGCATAAATCCTGCGATCAGCATCACAATGCTCGTCACCACGGGAATGATTGCCAGCCGCAAGAAGACCGCGAGCCTGGGCGAAGCGGACTCCAGCCAGTAAGCAAGATGCACATCGCAGCCGCAATTCGCACACCGGCTTCGGCCGAAATCGTCGTAGAAGAGATCGGCACACGATTCACTACAGGAAAAACAATCGCGATGCTTCAGGACTGACTGGTAATAGGCTCGCCGGATGCCGGACCAGATGAGAAATGTGGTAAAGATCCAGATTATCAAAGCCAGATAAAACGGCCCGGTGATTCCCGTCGGCGTCAGCATCGGCCACAGCGCTATGAGGGGAACCGCGCAGGCGACAAACACGCCGGCCAGCACCGCCCACGCCCGCCATTGACTGAAGATTTCCTCGATGATGTAATTATGCAGGGCCAGACGCATGCGATTGCCCACGCCGCCTACTGGTCGCATGGCCCATATCCACAGGCTCATGGTCGTGATTCCCAGCACATTGGCCAGAAGATCCTGCCAGGTTGCCCAACGATGGAGCATCTCGATGCTCTGGGAATACTCATCGAGGGTTGCCCAGAGCAGAGAGATGAGAAAAACCAGACCCAGCCGCGCGATCCAGCGCGATCGCCACAAGAGCAGCGGCATCAGACCGAAGGCGAAAAGATGGATCAGCTTGTCGTTGGGGCCGGAGGGACCGAGATCAAGTCGCGGCCAGTGGGTTGCAGTCGTCAGAACCAGGGCGTACATCACGAACACCGCCCGCCACGAGAAGGTGACGCGCCGGATTCGTAATGCGGCTTTATCCATTGGCAACCGGAGTGGCTATGAGAGCAGATTAAACTGGGTAAGAATCGACGGTAGTTATACTGTCTGACTTAGCCGGCGGTTCTTCGGATACTGGAATGATCTCGATATCCACGTCAGACGCAGGTTTGGCTTCAATAGTGGTGGCCGGCGGCCTGATCGAGATAACCTCCTGCACGTTCACATCCAGATTCCAGCGTTTGATGAGATTACGCGCAAGGCGACGATAGTCAATCGCGCCCTTGCACCACGGTGAATAGTCGAAGATCGTCTGTCCGAAGCTGGGGGCCTCGGCTAGTTTCACATTGCGTCGGATGGGCGGATCGATCAGGACGCAATCGCGCCAGGGGACATCCTGCCCGCGGGACCGGGTGAAAAAGTCTTCGAGATCGGCGACGACTTCCTTGGCCAGCGTGGTCTGCCCTTCGTGCATGCAGAGCAAGATGCCGGTAACGAGCAAATCGGGATTGACCGACTGGCAGACCAGCCCCACCGTCTCCAGAAGCTTGCCGACTCCCTGCAGGGCCAGAAAATGAGCCTGCATGGGGACGAGCACCTCGCCCGCAACCGACAATGCGTTCACCGTCAGCAGCCCCAGACTCGGCGGGCAATCCACCAGGATCACATCGTAATACGACGCGATCGGCTCGAGCTTGCGTTGAAGCAGACGCTGGCGATCAGGCGTTCGGGCCAGTTCCATCTCCGCACCAGCCAGATCGACTTCAGAGAGGATCACATCGAGGTTCGGCCGCGCGCTTATGAGCGTTTCCCGCGCTGTGCATTCCGGGTCGATAAGCAGGTCGTAGACCGTGTGCTTGATACGGTCTTCCTCGATGCCCAGATGTAACGTGAGATGGGCTTGGGGGTCGAGGTCGATCAGGCACACCTTCAAGTCGAACTGAGCCAGAGCCGCCCCCAGATTGACTGTCGAGGTGGTCTTCCCCACGCCCCCCTTCTGGTTCAGCATGGCGATGATGCGGGAGGAGGGCTTCGGGTTGTTGGGAGGGCTGCTCATGGCATGAAGTATAGAAATCGAGCCTCGGAAGCCCGTGGAGTAAGATCCTGATGACAGGATGGCCGCAGGAAGGGCGTTGAAGTACTCTTCGGCAATTTCATCGGCAGGGCATATAAAGTAGCCCGTCGGCGATCGTCAATCCTGAGGGATCCAGCTGCTTATGCCCACAATCTCCGATTATGCAATCTGCATCCGGCGCTGGGATTTTTCTGAGACCTCCCAGACCGTGAGCCTGTTTACCCGTGAATCAGGCATCATCCGCGGGCTCGCCAAAGGCGCGAAGCGTGAAAAGGGGAAATTCTCCGGGGGGTTCGACCTGCTGACCCTGGGTCAGGTGGTGGCGATCATCAAACCCGGCCGTGATCTGGCGACTATCACCGAATGGGATCTTCAGGAAACGAACCGACATCTGAGAGCAAACCTGAAAGTGAACAAGACGGCGTTGTATATCGCAGATTTGATCCACCACATGTTGACCGATCATGATCCGCACCTGACGCTTTTTGATCAGCTCAGAGAAACGCTGGATCGGATGCGTCAATTATCAGAGGTGGATAACCATCTCTTTCAGTTTCAATGGAATCTGCTGGATGAGACGGGGTATCGCCCCCAGCTCGATCATGATGCAGAGACAGGAGGGGAGCTTGATGACGATGTCCCGACGCTGGCGTTCAGCCCGGTCGCGGGCGGGGTGGTGGCGGATTCGGGAGCGGGGGATCGCTGGCGGGTGAGAGTGGAGACGGTGCGCATTCTGCGTCAAGTGGCCGCAGGAATCCCGCTTGACAGTGTTGATCCGTCATTGGTCGAGAGGGGTAATCGGCTCCTGGCCGCTTATTTCCGGGAGCTCATCGGGAGCGAACCCGCGGCCATGCGCTGGCGGTTCGGAGAATTGATGGGGAAACCAAGTAATTGATGGCACGCGGTCGGACTTCTCAAACGAGAGTGCCGCTCTCGGATTTATTCTGGATTCATTCTTCCCGTCACGATAGGTCGGATCGGAAACGACTCCCATAGATCCCGCAAATCATCGAGTGAGACCGCATTGATCCGCTCCAATTCCTCATCGAGCGAACGATATTCCCCACGATAGATCCAGAGGCGGCCCAGGCGTCGCATACGCCCGGCCGGTAACTCGCTGTGCAAAGTGAAGCTGGTGGTGATCATGCTTCTGACTCTCTGAAGGTCGTCATCCGTCAGCGATTCGATGAGTGATTCGATCTCCCGGAGCATAATCTGCTCGACTTCCTCCTGGCGCTCAGGATCGCACACACTGTAGAGCATATATTCGCCGAGTCCGTCGCGCCCGTCGTATTGAGCGGCAGCTTCCTCGGCGAGGCCGGTTTCCACCAGGGCCCAATACAATCGCGAACCCTCCACATCCCCGAGAATTTGTGTGAGGATCGAAGCGGCGTAGCGACGATCGTCGTCTGCCGCGGGGGCAGGGGCGATCATCAGGGTATAGCTGCGATGCACCGTCGAGGATGTGTCGGTAAACGAATCAGCTTGGTGAATGACCTGTGGATACTTACGTTGCGTCCGACTGGTGTTCCATTCTGCGCACCCCTGGCGGATCTGATCGACGGACGCATCAAAGTCGAAACGCCCCCCCAACGCGACCACGGTGTTGTCAGCTGAGTAGCGATCTGTGAAGTAATCCAACATCTGGTCACGACTCAGATTGCTCACGGTTTGCGTGGTGCCCAGCACGCGATGACCAAGGGGGTGGGCGCCGTAGTAATTCTCCATGGTCCGCTCGTACAGAACCCAGAAGGGTTGATCAGCGTACATGGCGATCTCTTCGAGGATGACTCTTTTTTCATCGTCGAAGTCCTTGTCCCTCAGTGAAGGGCGAAGAATGTCCGCCAGAATCTCCGTTGCCTGTGGGAGCTGATCGGGAAGGCAGTGGGCCCAGAAGGCGGTCATTTCCCCTGAGGTGAAAGCATTGTGAACCGCTCCGATCTCGTCAAAATGACGATCAACATCTTCCCCGCTGCGGGTTTCGGTGCCCTTGAACATCATGTGCTCAAGAAAATGACTGACGCCCATCACATCAGGAGTTTCATCGCGGGCTCCGGTCTTGACATAAAAGCCGATCGCCGCAGTATGGGCTTCGGGTGAGCATTCACCGATGATGGTCAGGCCATTGGGCAGCGAGGCTTGCTGAAAGTCGATGGACATGCCAAAATTGTAGCGGCCCTGAGGTTGATTTGCCCGCACCAGTCGTAGCCATCGGTTCGGTCAGGAAAATCGATTGATCTCTGAAGAATTCGGACGCATCAACCCCGTTTGAACAGGGCTCGAATTCTGTGTACGGGGGGTTGATCATCATCGAGAAATTCTGCGATGTCTCCGCTCATTACGAGATCGGCACTGGAGGCGGCTTGCAGGAGATCATCTCGGCTCAGGGGCCAGGGCGGACCGTCTTCGAGAGACTGACCCGCATCGATTCCCTTGCAGACGATGAGTAATTGACCATGGCGAGAGAGAAGCTTTGCGATTGACAACATGGCCTCATGTCGTCGCTCCGGCAGGATTGACTGCAATGTCTTGATTTCGACCACGAGATCGAAACGATGTCGCCAACGCAGGGGAAGGTCGAAGAGATCGGCCACGTGATAGCATTGGTGATTTGATGGATCCAGGCGTCGGGCCCAATTCACTGCGGTCTCGCTGCAGTCGAAGGCGGTAACATCGTAACCACGATGGATCAGGGCCTGAGCGTCATTTCCCAGGCCGCAACCGATGACCATGACCCTCGCACCACTGCGAATCAAAGATGGCGCGACATTATTGAGCCAGTTGACGAGTGCGGGGTCAGGTCGGTTTTTTGCCCAGGGGATGCATGAAGGATCGCCATCGGCATTGGAATACACTGCCTCAAAATCTTCAACCTGAGACAGGAGACCGCCTACAGCTTCAGTAGAGGTCGTCATGGTCTTCTCCGTTGTGCAAGATCGATCCCTCCGTAACGATCAGATGCATAGTGTACCAAAGAGGGAACCGACAATCCAACAAAATAGGCCTCTCGACCGGATCGCCGGATGACTGTGATGCCTGACGTGAAAATTCCTTAATAAGATTATCAGACGTTACATGAAGGAAACCCCCTTGGAGCATTCAATGACGTCAGGCACTTTTTCGTGCGTTATTCGTCGTCTGGCTATTGGTGAATTGCTCGGTTTTCCGTGGCCAGCACCGCTTCATGGATCGCTTCGTGCATGGTGGGATGGGCATGGACAGTCGAGATAATGTCCTCGGCGGTAGCTTCAAGACGTATGGCGAGGCTGATTTCCGCGATGAGTTCCGTTGCGTCTTCCCCGATAATGTGTGCTCCGAGGATTTCACCATAAGGCTTGGAAGTGAGGATTTTCACCATGCCTTCCATCGCCCCGATGGCGATGGCCTTGCCGTGGGATTTGAACTGGTACGTACCAACCTGATAGTCGATGCCCTTTTCTTTCACGGCCCGCTCAGTCATGCCAATCGAGGCGATCTGGGGATTACAGTATGTGCAGCCGGGGAAAGCCGCATAATCCACGCCAAGCGTATGGTGACCTGCGATGCGCTCTACACAGGCGACGGCTTCCTCCGAGGCGACGTGGGCGAGCCAGGGAGGGCCAATGACATCGCCAATGGCGTAGATGCCCGGCACCGAAGTCTGGTAGGACGGCTCTTCGGCACTGCGGAAATCCGTGTGGATGTGATTCTTTTCAATCGTGATACCAAGGCGGTCATCGAACAATCCGTCGAATCGTGCCCGGACGCCGATGGCCACAAGTACGACGTCGCATTCGATCTGCTCGGTTTTCGATTTATCCATGACGCTGGAGATGGAGACCTTCGCCCCGCCCTTTACGCTCTCGATCGCGCTGACAGTGCAGCCGGTATGAAAATTGATGCCCTGCTTCTTGAAGGACTTGAGGGCGAGCTTTGAAATCTCCTCATCCTCCACGGGCAGGATGCGATCGATCATCTCCACCACCGTTACCTTGGTACCGAAGGCGTTGTAGAAGTAGGCAAATTCCATACCGATCGCTCCCGAGCCTACCACGAGCATGCTTTTGGGCTGCTTGGGTAGATTCATGGCGTCGTAGGAACTGATGATCGTTTTCCCATCACAGGGGGCGAACGGCAGCTCGATAGGTGCGGCCCCGGTGGCGATGATGATTCGATCAGCGGTGAGGGTCTCCGTGACATCCCCTCCCTCGCCGTGGTAGTAGTCGCCAGTGGGTTTGCGAACCTCGATGGTGCAGGGGCCGTGGGCGGACTTGCCGGAGGTGATCCGGGCATGCCCGGAGATGTGATCAATCTTGTTCTTTTTGAGAAGAAATCCGACGCCGCCGGTGATCTTGTCGGTGATTCCCCGACTGCGACCGATGATCTTCTTCCAATCCACTTTGACCTTTTCAAAGCTGAAACCCCATTCGTCACCATGGGAGATGGCCTCGCGATACAATTCAGCGTTGTGGAGCAGGGCTTTGGAGGGGATGCACCCCCAGTTGAGGCAGACCCCGCCAAGTCGATCACGCTCGATGCAGGCGGTTTTCAAGCCGAGTTGAGCGGCTCGAATGGCACCGACATAACCACCTGGGCCTCCGCCGATTACGATCAGGTCATAGTGCTTTGCAACAGCCACGGTAGGTTATCCCTTCCAATAGTCGAGAAGTCGGGCATTCTAGCGAGGATTGGGGATGGCGATAGACGATAAAGTGAATGAAGATTTTCACCGGGTAATTGACGGATGTCCATCAATGTCGTCTCTCGGTGACAAATAGTAGAGCCGGGTTTCGTCGAGGAGGTAAACGCTATTCTCCTTGTTACCGGTGTGAGTGGCAGCCTGATTGAAGTCGAAATTACGGAAAATATGATCATTAAGGATTCCGAGATGATCATCGACGTGATGAATCCGCTCCGTGTGAGCGGGATCGGACTGTATATGGACGATTTCGGCACCGGTTACTCTTCACACAGTTGCCTTCATCGGATCCCCTTTATGTGCTGAAGATAGATCAGGCTTTCATCAAGACCACGGAATCGAATCGTGAGTACGCCGCCATCGTTGACGCTATCGTGATCCTGGCTCACAACCTGAATATGAAGGTGACGGTCGAGAGCATAGAGGAGGCTGATCAAATCGCTCAGATGATCGCCCTGGATTATGACTACGGGCAGGGTTACTACTTTTCCCGACCGGTTCCCTCTGAACTGGCAGAGGCCTTGATCTTCCCCCAGCCGGTCCATAAAAATCGGCTTAAACGAGTTACACTTCCGGGGGGGAGAAGTCTAGCTGGTGGGATAGTCCAGATTTTCGATTTTAAATATGAGTCATTTAGCTCGAAGCTCACAATCTTCGTGTTATCAAAGTGTGGATATCGTGTGACCCCAAAGGGCATAAGGCTGAAAATATCACATAAGTCAATTGTTATCAGATATTTATGGTAAATATGAAGAGTGTCTTGCTGCCATTCGATGGTGACGGAGAGCAATCAAAATGCATCGAATTTTCGCACCGTGCAAGCAATGTTGTGACCAGCCGAATAAGACTTCGGCTCCCTTTCCGATTGTCCCGGAGTTTCGAGCAATCCTCGGGTATTCATCGAGGCGAAGGGAATCATTGACGATCGAGTAACCCGTCTCTAGCATCACCGATTCCCCTTCATTAGGAGCAAATGTTGCGTACTGCATTGATCAGTGACATCCATGCCAACCTTGAAGCACTCCAAGTGGTTCTGGCGGACATTGAGACCAAGAATGTAGAACGTGTCATCAACCTCGGCGATATCCTCGGCTACGGTCCGAATCCGGTCGAATGCGTGGATCTTGTCGCGGAGCGATGTGAATGGTCCCTCATGGGGAATCACGACTTCGGGGCGCTCTATGAACCGACGAATTTCAATGCCGCCGCCGAGGCTTCCGCGTTCTGGACCCGTGCCCAGTTCGAGGCTGAGCAGGACAATAAGCTGGCTGCGGCAAGATGGGAATTTCTGGGTCGATTGCGTGTTCGTGTTACGTACGGAGACTTCCTGTGTGTGCACGGCTCACCCCGTCGCCCCATCAATGAATACGTTTTCCCCGAAGATGCCATCAACTCGCCGGTCAAGATGCAGCAGATTTTCGACCGCGTGGATAAGTACTGCCTCGTTGGCCATACGCATGTCCCCGGCGTGTTCACCGATGAGCCGGACTACTATCCGCCGGATGATCTCGATAGCGTCTACAAATTCCAGAACGGGGAACGGGCGATCATCAATCCGGGGTCCGTCGGTCAGCCCCGAGATATGGATCCCCGGGCAAGTTACGCGATTCTTGATGAGACGGAAAAAAAGGTCGAGTTCTACCGGCTTGAATACGACTTTGCTGCCGTTGCTGAGAAAATTCACGCGATTCCTGAACTCAGCGATTGGCTCGGGGATCGACTCATGGAAGGTCGCTAGACGCAACGACTGATGATTACGAGACTCATCGTGCGACATCTGGGTGTCGATGGAGAAACCAGCAACGGATGACTCCCCGCGCCCTCCGATACATCGTGACCGTTGTGGTGTTCATCGTCGCGGGCGCAATTCTTTCCCTCCTGGTTTTCACGCCGAAGGCGAGATCGACCGGTTCGGCGCTGTCATCCGAGCAGATTGCACAAAAAACAGAACTTCCAGTTTTGGAAACTGAGAATAATAGTGATCCGGAGCCGGCCATCCCCGCTTCGATTACGACTTCAAATGACAAAGAGAGCGCTGCACCATCTGAAGCACAAGCAGAGTCGGTTGCGGATGCCATCAATACCGATCTACAGGGTCTGCACGCGTCGGCTTCCGATCGGGGCCGATCGAACGCTGATCTCTCTGGCGTCCCGCCCGCCTCTCTCGGCTCGCTGGATCCCAGGCTCTCGAAAATGCTGATCGAATTCGACATTCTCGGGGGCGGCATGAAGACGATCACCTTCAGCGATATCTGGCTGACCGCAAAGGCGCGTCGCGACGCCGAGCGGCATTTTGAGGCGGTTCGGAAAGGTGCCGCGAACATCCCTCCGCTTCCCGATGATGATCTGCGTTACATCCTCACGACTGCGCAGCCCCTGTCCTGGCAATCCGCTTCCACCGGGGCCTGGAATATCACGGACATTCCCATTCTCGCTGCCCAGTCGGTCATCATCGAGGGCCGGACGATCAACCTCGCCAATGCCGAAAGCTGGTCGGAAATCGCGCCCGGAGAATTTGAGTCCTTCATCCTCGATGAAGCCGGCGATAAAGTCCTCACCATCAACCGTAAATTCACACTTGGCAGCGACTACGAGATTGCGCTCGATCATCGCATCACCAACCACACCGACCTTCCGCTCAAGATCATCTGGCGACAGTACGGACCTGGTGACCTTTTCGTGGACCGGGCCCGTTACATCGATCGCCGGCGTTTTCGCTTCGGTTACCTGTTGAACATCAAGCAGGATCCCAACCGGGAATTCGTCAAGCTTGACAACAACATGCTGCTCGAACGACGCACGGCACTCAAGCAGTACGAAAAGTCGCTGAAAGAAACGCTCTCGCCCGAGGAGCGTGATGAGCTTCGTACGCTGTGGCCGAATCGCGAGTCGGAAGAAAACGGATATGAGCTGTCATCATTTTCCTCGACGAATCGCTACTTTGCTTTGGCGGTGCATCCGAAGATCGACGATCAAGGACGCGGCTCGAAGTCCCTCAGTGACGTTGTGAGGGAAGTCGAGATCTTCTCGACCGACACGAAAGCCACCGAGCCCTCGATCTTCACCTATCTCTACAGTCCTGAGTATTCCATCGAGCCGGCGGGAACGCTGGCCCTGGACATGGGTATCTATGCGGGGCCGCTCGACCGGACCATTCTAAATAAGGAGCCACGTTATACCTCGATCAGCCTGGGGGGACTGATTCTCTATCAGCTCTCCAGCATGTGCGCCTTCTGCACGTTCCAATGGCTCGCACAAGGGTTGCTGGCATTCCTCTCCTTTGTTCATTCGATTGTCTTCGACTGGGGCGTGGCGATCATCGTGCTGGTGATCATCGTGCGTGCTCTCCTGCATCCGCTGACCAAGAAATCGCAGGTCGGCATGCAACGGTTCGGGAAGCAGATGCAGGCCCTCAAGCCCGAACAGGAAAAGCTCCAGAAAAAATACGGCAACGATCCCAAACGCCTGCAGCAGGAACAGATGCGTCTCATGAAGGAGCACAACATCAACCCGCTGCAGCTGCTCGGCTGTCTGCCCATGTTCCTCCAGATGCCAATCTGGATCGCTCTTTATGCCATGCTCTACCTCGCCTACGACCTGCGACAGGAACCGGCGTTCTATGGCATCTTTCAGATGATCGGTGGATGGTCGTTTCTCGCCGATCTCAGCGCCGCCGATCATTTCTTCGGCGAGTTCGACACGCCCCGCAAGTTCCTGTGGATGAACGTAACCGGGCTCAATCTTCTGCCGCTGCTCATGGGGGCGATCTTTTTCATCCAGATGAAGTACATGTCGCCCCCACCGAGCCCCTCCATGTCCAAGGAGCAGCTCCAGCAACAGAAAATCATGAAAATAATGATGCCGGTGATGTTCCCGATCATGCTCTATAGCGCGCCGTCGGGGCTGACCCTCTATATTCTCACCTCCAGCAGCATCGGTATCATCGAAAGCCGCTACATCCGCGCCCATGTCAGCGAGATGGACCTGAAGGGATCCCCTGACAAAGAAAGGGGGAAGCCTCAGCTTGGAAACAAGAAAAAGAAGAAATCGAAAGATCCCCAGGGCCGCGCATTTACCGACGCTCTGGAGCGGGCGAAGGCGAAGGGTCGCCCATCCGCGAAAAAGTTCAAGAAGCGAAAATGAGCGATTGCTGTCGGCGATCGATTCGAGAATCCATACTCTTTTTCGGGTACGGCTTCCCCGCTACATCTGATCGAGCAGGATCAGGTTGCCATCCGGATCAGCGAACAGGGCATGAGCGGGGCCTTCGGTCTGGTCCTGGGCCTCGTCATTGAGTTCAAAATGGTAACCCTTGTCCTGAAGCTCTTCCTGAAGCTTGCGAAAGTTCTGAGGATTGAAGGTGAGAATGTTCTGTTCAAACATGCCGTGGAACAGGCCGGTCATTGTCACGTCGTTCTTGAGCATGAGCCAGTTGTCATCAATATCGCCACCGACAATCCGGAACCCCAGAGCCTGGTAAAACTCAAGCGTCTCTGTCAGGTTCGTGACGTTGAGACTGATGGAAAAGGGGCCGAGATCCATTGGCTGATCCTTGTGCTGGCGAAGCGCATGGTATCGCGCGACAGGTATGACATCGCATCAGCAAGCGATTGGGATCTCAGGACTCATCCGCCTTGGCGATCTGCCAGTATTCCAACTCAACGGGAGCCTGGCGACCGAAGATCGTCACCAACACCCGGACCTTGCCCTTGTCCGGCATGATCTCATCGACAGTGCCTTCGTAATTTTCAAAGGGGCCTTCCTGGATGGTGACGGCATCACCCTTGGTGAACTCCATCTTGACGATGGGGGTCTCTTCGGGCTTGCGCGAGTCGAAGAGCATCTTCTCGACTTCATGCGGGGCCATGGGAGTCGGATGACCCGCGGTACCTACGAAATCGCCCACCCCGGTTGTTTCCTTGATCAGGAAAAAAACATCCTGAGGGATGCGGCCGTCGTCTTCGAGTTTCATCTCGACAAAAACGTAACCGGGGTAAAGCTTCGTCTCGGTGATGCGGGCCTTGCCGGCCTTGAGAGTCTTGGTCTTCTCCGTGGGAACCATGATCCGGCCCACGAGGACATCGAGACCTTCAATCTGGACCTTCTTGAGCAAGGTCTCCCGGACGTAATTTTCCTTGTTGGAAGCCACCCGCAGGACAAACCAATTCATGCCGGCTCGATAGGCGGGCATGTCCATGGCGGGATCGAAGGGACGATCACTTTCGTCTTCGCTGGAAGCGTCATTCTTTCCCGGGATCTCTTCCTTGTCCTTTGCCTCGGGCGATGTTTTGAGGTCCGAAGATTTGTCGCTTTCATCGATTGCGATTGCTGAAGTCGCGTCAGGTGTATCCCTTGCCGTATCGGATTCGACGATGATCTCGATGGGTGGAGAATCGGCAGAAGGATCGACAGATGTGGTTGTCATGGCGTCTTCGGTTTGTTTATCTGTTGATTCGGAACTCTGAACAGATGAAGCCGCCTGTTCAAGCGTGTTTTCAGAAAGGTTGTCTTGCTCGGCCATTGCCGGCTCCTGTGCATCTGGAAGGGGTGATTGCGGATCGGCGGATGAAGTGCTCATGACAGTTGCATAGAAAATGCCTTGGGTTCAATTACCTTCGAGTACTCCAAAGAATTTGAAGATGTTCTGAAAGATAAGGTCAAAGCAGAAGCAAAAGATTGCGATGAAGATCGTCAAGAGAATGACGACCCAAGTGGAGCCGAGGATTTCGCGACGACTCGACCAATTGACTTTCTTCATCTCGCCCTCAGTGGCGATCATGAAATCAACCACCTTCGGTTTTACGCCAATGAGGTAGTAGCCGAGGATACCAAACAGGGCGGTGACCAGAAGGGCACCGGTCGCCTGGATATACACGGGCTCTACGGTGCCAATGCGAACCCCTCCGAGGAGATCCCATAACCAGATGGCACCCATGAGGACGATGGTGGCGAGAGCCACTGCGGAGCAGACTCGCGTGTAGTAGCCTTGGTTTTTCTTGTAAATGCCTACGCCCATGAACAGGAGTCTCCGTAAGTAAGCGTACAACACGCCGGGAGTGACTCGAACACTCAACCTGCGGATTTGGAATCCGCTGCTCTGCCAATTGAGCTACCGGCGTAAGGAACAGCCATCAGCTCTCTCAGCCATCAGTCGTCAGCTTCATGCTCCACGATCGGAACCAGGAACTGAGGGCTGAACGCAAAACGCTGAGTGCTACTTCCGCTTGATCTTATGCAGCGTGTGCTTGCGCAGCCGGGGGCTGTACTTCTTCAGGCCCGCTTTGACCTTCTCGGCAATGCCGCCTTTGACGCGTATGCTGGTGCGATAGTTCAAGTCACCGCATTCAGTGCACTGCAACCAGACATATTCGCGATCACCCGCTTTCTTGGCCATGGGTACCCACTTTCACCAAACTTGACTGCCTCCCGCGTTGGGCGGGAAGAAGGCGGCGTCCGGTCTGCGCCGGGTCGGGTGCGGACCGGACACCTCTTCAATGATGTCTACTCGATAATCTTGGACACAACGCCGGATCCGACGGTGCGCCCGCCTTCACGAACCGCGAAACGAAGGCCCTCTTCCATCGCGATGGGCTTGTCCTCGAGGTCCACACTGATGGTGACGTTGTCGCCGGGCATGCACATTTCCGCACCACCAAGCAGGTTCAGCTTGCCGGTCACGTCGGTGGTCCGGAAGTAGAACTGGGGCTTGTAGCCAGAGAAGAACGGCGTATGACGCCCGCCTTCCTCCTTGGTCAGCACATACACTTCGGCTTCGTACTTGGTATGAGGCGTAATGGAGCCTGGCTTGCAGAGTACCTGTCCGCGTTCGATGTCATCCTTCTCGATACCGCGGAGCAGGGCTCCCACGTTGTCGCCGGCATAGCCCTCGTTGAGGGTCTTGTTGAACATCTCCACGCCGGTGACGGTGGTCTTGCGGGTTTCTGCGCTGAGACCGACGATCTCGACTTCCTCGCCGACCTTGATCTCGCCACGCTCGATGCGACCGGTGACTACGGTGCCGCGTCCCTTGATGGAGAATACGTCTTCCACGGGCATGAGGAAGGGCTTGTCGCGCTCACGCTTCGGCTCGGGGATGTAGTTGTCGAGTTGCTCAATAAGCTCGTCGATGCACTTGCAGGCTTCGTCATCCTTGCCCTCGGATTCCATGGCCTTGAGGGCGGAGCCGCGGATGATCGGGATATCGTCCCCGGGGAAGTCATAGTAACTGAGCAGCTCGCGGACTTCCAGCTCGACAAGTTCCAGCAGTTCCTCATCGTCGATCATGTCGCACTTGTTGAGGAACACGACCATGGCGGGTACGCCTACCTGACGGGCGAGCAGGATGTGCTCACGGGTCTGGGGCATGGGGCCGTCGTCAGCGCCCACCACGAGGATCGCACCGTCCATTTGGGCGGCGCCGGTGATCATGTTCTTGACATAATCGGCGTGGCCGGGGCAATCCACATGCGCGTAGTGGCGTTTTTCTGACTCGTATTCCTGGTGCGAGGTCGCGATCGTGATGCCGCGTGCCTTTTCCTCTGGTGCGTTATCGATCTGGTCGAAGGCCCGGGCGGTGCCGAGACCTTTCGTCGCCTGACGCATAGTGATCGCCGCGGTCAGAGTCGTCTTGCCGTGGTCGATGTGACCGATGGTGCCGACGTTGACGTGTGGCTTTGTTCGTTCAAATACCGCCTTAGCCATTTTAACTACTCCAAACAAATACGATTCAAAGGGCCGGAATACGAGTGAAACCGGCACGTTTATTCTACGATCATAACGGCGAAGACGCTCCCCGCCGCTTTCCTCCTGGTCATTATCCTATCGCGAATGACGCACATTGCGCTGAATCACGAAAAGCCACCGATGGGACTCGAACCCATGACCTCACCCTTACCAAGGGTGTGCTCTACCACTGAGCTACGGTGGCAGGCGGGGCATCAGCCGGTGGCCTGACCTTTGGGCCGCATAAACCCTCCAGCCTGTGAAACCCCAACGAAAAACCGTCCCAAGCAGGGACGGAGCATCCGCAAAGTGTAGCCGCTCCCGCCGATCTGACAAGGCCATCGGACGAAGGTTTTTCGGACTTTGCCACCGGCGACTTGAAGCGAATTATCCCTTACGGGGTACTGGATAATGGATTCGTAACGTTGATTCGCAGTATTTCCTGAAGATAGGTGAGGTCCGGCCAAGGCCCTACATTCTCGATATGGCCATCGAGGAACAGCATCAGACAGGTGCCGCTGTATCGAAAATCCACTTCACCGGTCGGATTTGGATCATCAACCTGAAGCGAAAACCCTCCTGACCCGCCAACTGAGGGGTTGTCGTACGCTTCCTCGGTGGCGGCGATGACCTCACCATAAAATGAGTCCACCATATACATCGAACGCTCAGGAACCGCGATTTGACCGTTGGTATGCCAGAATCCGAGTGGTGGCGCCCCGGGGACATCGGGCCGATTGTTGAAAAAGTCATTCGCAGCGAAGAATCCCGGAATATTCTCCGAATCCGCACCCGTGCCAAACGGGGTGAGAATACCTTCTCCCAGTGATGGGGCCTGCTTGGAGTTTTTGGAGTTGAAAGCGGCAGAGCGGAGGGGATTCGTCAGATCGTTGTCCAGATAGTCGTACAACTCCTTGGTGGGAGAGTCATAACGGAAGCTGAATCCCAAATCGGTCTCAGCGGATGGCAAGGCCGCCACCATGTTGCTGAAGTTATTGATCGTCCAGAGAATGTCCGTCCAAGTCCCCTGGTGCTCGGCCCCGGCGGAAAGTGTGAGACTGCTCGTACTTTGCGGGATCGATCGGACTTTTCCCGGATACGGCGTGAGAGACGCATCTGAGTAATCAAACTGGCTTGGAAGGATGACATCGCCATTGTCCGAGGAATATTCCCCCATCCACATGCTGATTTGCCTCATGCGACTCATCGATTCGGCTTTTTTTGCCACTCGGCTGACACGAAGCAAGACCGGAAAAAGAAAACCTATAAGGACGGCAATGATGCCTATAACAACAAGGATTTCCACTATGGTGAATGCTTTAGGTCTCTCGTTTTGCTTGAACATGGCTTTGCTCCGCCCGAGTCCATTCGGGGGCTCTTTTTGAGGAAAACAGTATACTTTTACCATATCCAAAATTGACGGATGTTCCAGTCTTTCAAGAAGATACGTCAAATTCCCTCCGGTGGATGCGTCTAGATTGCTCCCATCTGGAAAGAGGTTCTTTTAGGTCGTCCTCTTGAGCCAGAACCCCTCGGGGGGTTATTGCAGGTTCATGGTCATCAGGAATTCTGCGTTGGATTTCGTCTTGCCCAGACGGTTCTTGAGTAGCTCCATTGCTTCAACCACTGACATGTCCGAGACGACCTTTCGCAGCCTGACCACCAGTTCCAGCTCTTTGGGGTCCAGGAGTAGTTCCTCGCGTCGGGTGCCGGAGGCGGCAATGTCGATGGCCGGCCAGATCCGCTTCTCCACCAGCTTTCTGGTCAGATGAAGCTCGGAATTACCCGTGCCCTTGAATTCCTCGAAAATAACCTCGTCGGCCCTGGAACCGGTATCCACCAGTGCGGTGGCAATGATGGTCAGTGAACCCCCGTTTTCGATGTTCCGGGCAGAGCCAAAGAATTTCTTCGGCTTGATAAGAGCTTGGCTGTCCACGCCACCCGTGCCAATTTTGCCCGTATTGGGCATGGCGTTGTTGTAGCCTCGAGCCAGACGGGTGATGGAATCCAGCAGAATCACGACATCGTCGCCGTATTCAACCATGCGACGGGACTTCTCGGTGACCATTTCCGCAATCTGGATATGACGCCGCGCCTCCTCGTCGAACGTACTGGCCACAACTTCAACTGAATCGGGCGTGTTGCGTTTGAAATCGGTCACTTCCTCCGGACGTTCGTCAATCAGGAGCACAATGACGTGCGCCTCGGGGTGATTTTTGGCGATCGCGTTGGTCAGCTTCTGGAGGATGATGGTTTTTCCGGTTCGGGGCGGGGCGACAATCAGAGCGCGTTGGCCGAATCCGAGAGGTGTGACCAGATCAATGATTCGAGTTTCAATGCCGTCAGGCTCGGCTTCGAGCATGATTCGCTGATCGGGATGCAGAGGGATGAGATTTTCGAAGGTGGGAAGATCGTGAAGAAGTCCGGGATCTCTGGCGTTGACTGATTCCACTCGAAGGAGGGCGAAATAGGTTTCGGTTTCCTTGGGAGGACGTATCAAACCCCTTACGGTTTGCCCCTTCCTCAGGCCGAACCTTCGGATTTGTGAGGGGCTGATATACACATCATCGGGCGAAGGCAGGTAGGAGTATTCCGGACTACGCAGGAAGCCAAAGCCATCGGGAAGAATCTCGAGCGTTCCTTCGCCGATCATGAGTCCTTGTTTTCGAGCCCTCGACTTGAGAATCTCGAACACGAGATTCTGCTTGGGCATGGTAATGAAATCTTCGATTTTTTCCTGCTTGGCGAGCTTGGCCAACTCCTCATTGTTCATGTGTTGAAGCGCGGCCAGATTAAGTTCATCCTTCTTCGCCAGGTCGTACTTGCCCTGAATCTCCTCTTCTAGCGCGGCAGCTTCCGCCTCAAGCTCAGCATCGGTTGGTACCTCGCCGGGTTTGAGCGTCATCGTGGTGATTGCAGATTTATTGCTGGAATGACTTCCGGAACTGCCCTTCTTGCGACGTCTGCGTGATTTCTTGCTGGCCATACCTTCAAAATCTCCTGGGGGATCAATTCACGTGGGCTGCTGACAATCCTTGAGCAAGCATCCTTCACCCTTGGGTGTCCCACCATCGCTTACGAATGATCGCGTGTTCTCACCGGCTGGTTCGAGTTGAATGAAATTGTTTCAACTGACCGTCATCATTCGTTCAGGTGGAATCCCGGTGATGAGTTGAATAAGGCTTGAATCGTCAACTGAGCGGATTTGGTTTCGTCCATGCGTTCCTGATTGAAGAGTCGAAACCGTATTGTTGATTGTACAGAAACAAAGTAGTCGAGTTCAATTGTCATCCGGGCGGTGATCCGGGGGTGGACCCGGGGGGGTGAGACACGATTGACCTTTGATGACCGAAGAGGGATCAGGATACCGAATCAGCCGGTGAAATCATGGTTTCCGGGAATCGTGAGGGAGACGTGCCTGCCGGAATTCATACTGCCGGCGGTGCGATCCGATCGAGAATCTGATTGAGTTGATTTCTCAAACCGTCCAGATCATCGTTGTTGGATACTACATAATCGGCTCGGTTTCGCTTCTCGTCAAGTGGCAACTGGGAATCTTCTCGTTGCCGGAGCATGGCCTCGTCCCACCCCCGGGCCTCCCGAACCCGTCGGAGCCTCATTTCGGGCATCGTATCGACGAAAATCACCGCATCGCAGACAGAATCCACCCCGGCCTCAAAAAGCAGCGGAGCGTCGATCACCAGTGCTCTGGCTTCCAATCCGACCGAGGCGAAATAGGCTTTTCGCCTTTTTTCAATCCAAGGATGCGTGAGCATTTCAAGTCGTTTGCGTTCATTGGCATCCGCAAAGACGATTCCGGCCACCTTGCTGCGGTCGATCCCCCCCTCCTTGTCCAGGATGTCCCGGCCCCACCATGAGATCAACTCCGCCAGAATATCCGGATCCCTCAGCGCAGCCCGGGCCGCTTCGTCGGAATCAGATACCGCGCAGCCGAGATCGCGCAGGATCTTCGCCGCCGCACTCTTACCCGAGCCGATCCCCCCGGCAAGACCGATGATAGGTGCCAAGTCCCTCACTTCACGATCTTTTTCCAAGTCGTTCCTTCCGAGCCGTCTTTGATGGCGATATTCAATTCCAGCAGCTCATCACGGATGCGATCTGCAGTGGTCCAGTCTTTGTTGTCTCTCGCTAGATTACGGTCGGCGATTTTGGACTCGATGATCGCTACGTCTTCACCGGCTCCCGCTGCTGCCTGCTCCCACTCCAGATCAAGCACGCCCAGGACCGAATTCATCTCCTGTAGAGCCTCCAGCTCGTCGGCGTATGTCGTATTGCCCGAGGCCGACTCGGGAGGATCGGCATTGATTGAGTACATTCCCGCCGCAGAGCTTAACGCCCCGATCGCCCCGGCGATGTTGAGGTCTGAAGTCAAGGCCTGTTTGAATGCGGGCAGCGCCACCACGAGCGGCCCGGGGCCATCGAGCTTCGCGTCGGCGTGCTTCGACAGCCACGATTCGAGCTTTTTCCAGCGATCGATCTGGCGCTGGGAATCCGTAAGCCCCTGAAACGTGAAATTCGCGTTGGAGCGATAGTGAGTCTTGATCAGTTCCAGCCGCAGCGCGGCAGGGGTGGCGCCTTTGCCCAGCACATCTCGTACGGTGAAAAAATTGCCCTTGCTCTTGGACATCTTTTCACCTTCCACGATCAGGAATCGCGTATGGAACCAGAAGCGAGCGAAGAGGGCCTCATCCGACGCCCCGCAGGTCTGGGCGATTTCGCATTCGTGATGCGGGAATATATTGTCTTCGCCCCCGCTATGGATATCGATTACGCCGTTGGTTTCCTTACCCAGCAGCGAGCCGGCCATGACCGAGCATTCCAGATGCCAGCCCGGATAGCCCTCGCCCCAGGGGCTTTCCCATCGCATGAGATGTTTGGGGTCGGGCTTCCAGAGCATGAAATCCGCGGGGTGGCGTTTGAGGGCCTGGGTCGCCTCATCCACACGCCCGCCCTGACCGGAGCGAATCTGATCCGGCGTGTTGCCGGACAGTCTGCCGTATTCCGGAAACGACTGCACATCGAAATACACGACCCCATCCTCAGCCACGTAGGCGTGATTTTTTTTGATAAGGGTTTCAATGTGTGAAATCATTTCCCGGATGTACTTCGTGGGACGAGGCATGATATCCGGATTCGACTGTTGATCGAACGCTATTTTTAGTCCGAGTTGTCGAGCATCTTTCAGAAAGGCGTCCGCATAGAAATCCGCGATGGCAAAAGGATCGCCGGGATCGATTTCGGTATCGGCGGGCAGTGTGCCGTCTTGTTTGGCCTGAGCAATTCGTCTGGCGGCGACTTCCATTTTGTCTTCACCCCCGCCGTCCGCTATGTCATCGTCGGTCATGTGCCCGACATCGGTGATATTCATCACGTGCCGCACGTCGTAGCCGAGCAGTTCCAGAGTGCGGCGAAGGACATCGGCGTTCAAGAACGACCGAAAATTACCAATATGGGCGTAGTCATATACTGTTGGGCCGCAGGAATAGAACAACACCTGCTTCCGGTCGGGATCGAGGGGAGTGAAGTCCTCCTCGCGATTGGTCAGCGTGTTATACAGTCTCAGCGTCATCGATCTACACAGTACGAAAGGCCCCCAGGTGGGGCAAGTGAGGTGCGACAGTCGCTACCATGCTGGCCCCTACCTCGTTGATATCTGGATGAATCGACTTCTGACCCCGTTGACATGAAGACCAATCCCCAGCCTCAATACAGCAATCACTTTCGGGATGCCCCCGTTCTCATCACCGGGGGGGCGGGATTCATCGGCTCGCATCTGGTCGAGCGTCTGCTTGAACTCGGGGCGAGCGTACGGGTGATCGACGATCTCTCCACGGGCAAGCGGTCAAACCTGCCGGGAGATGAGGTGACATTCATTGAATCATCCATTCTCGATGAGGCGTCACTGGGTCGGGCGATGGAGGGATGTCGTTACGTCTTTCATCAGGCCGCATTCATTTCCGTGCCCCTGAGCGTGGAGAAACCATCTGAGTGCTTCGAGATCAATGTCATCGGCACGGAAAAGGTGATCCGGGCTGCCCGGGACGCGGGAGTGCAACGAATGATGTTCGCCGCCACTTCCGCTGCCTACGGCGAATCAACAACACTTCCCAGTCGCGAGGATCAGGAGCCGGATTGCTGCTCACCCTACGCGGCAAGCAAGGTGGCGGGCGAGGCCATGCTGACGGCCTACAGTCACAGCTATGGCATATCCACGGTCGCCCTGCGCTATTTCAATGTGTTCGGACCGCGTCAGGATCCCAAATCCGCCTATGCCGCGGCGATATCCGCATTTGGGGAAGCGCTTATCAACGGTCATCGCCCGACTATTTTCGGCGATGGAAAGCAAACCCGTGATTTCGTGTATATCGCCAATGTCGTTCACGCTAATTTACTGGCGGCCAGTAGTGACAAGCCGCTGGGGGGTGATGTGTTCAACGTGGGCATGGGCGAACATGTCAGTCTGCTGGAAATTCTTCATCAAATGGGGGAATTGTTGAAAATTGATGTCGATCCGGTGTTTGAAGAGCCGCGTGCCGGTGATGTGCGGCATTCCCTGGCCGATGTGTCCCGGGCTCGCGATCAGCTTGGATATGAGCCGATCGTGAGTTTCGAGGACGGACTGCAATTGACGCTTGAGTGGATGAAAACCCAGTTGACGTAAAGACGGATGACAGTTATAGCCAGCGCCGTGCGAGATTCACTGGCCAACTGCCGCCGCACCGGCGAGTCGTTGGGCAACGAACCGGTGACAGATTTCAATCCGCAACTCCACAAGATGCTCAAGTCGATACAGCCGGCGCGTTGAATTGCACATAGCGCGGAGAACCTCATAGGGGTGGGCTCCATTCATGGTTCGACGCGGATGCAGAAAGTGCTCGTCAATCGCCCTCTCGGAGCAGGCGCCGGCGCAGGATGTCGACGATACGCCCGGCCGCTTGGCCGTCGCCGTACGGGTTAATCGCTTCACTCATGCGCCGGTACGCAGCGTCGTCGTCGAGCAGGTGTGAGACCTCGGCCACGATCGATTCGCGCATCGCGCCGACGAGTTTCACGGTTCCCGCCTTGACCCCCTCGGGGCGCTCAGTCGTGTCACGCATCACGAGCACGGGCTTGCCCAGGCCGGGCGCCTCCTCCTGCACGCCACCCGAGTCGGTCAGAACGAGCTTGCAGTGCTTCATGAGAGCGACGAACAACCGGTAGTCCTTGGGCGGAATCAAGCGGATGCTCTCGATCCCCCCGAGGGCATCATGCACCGGGCCGCTCACTTTCGGGTTGAGATGAACGGGATAGATGAATCGGTGTCCCGGATAGCGTTTTGCCAGCACCGCCAGCGCCGCGCAAATGTTCTCGAAACCACCGCCGAAGTTTTCCCGTCGGTGGCCGGTCACGAGGATGAAGGGCACAGTGCGCCAGTCATGACCGAGTTCGTCCCGCAACGCTGCATCGATCGACGCTGCGACATCCGGTTGCTCCTGCTTCGCGACTTCGATCTGCAGCGCATCGATCACCGTGTTGCCCGTGACCGTGATTGTCGCGTCGTTCACGCCCTCCCGCAGCAGGTTCTCCCGGCCGTACTCGGTCGGCGGAAAGTGGAGGTCCATCAACGGCGTTGCAAGGCGTCGGTTGGCCTCCTCGGGAAAGGGTGATCGCATGTTGCCCGTGCGCAATCCCGCCTCCACATGACCGACCGGAATCTGCCGGTAGAAACACGCCAGGGCCGCGACGAACACCGACGTCGTGTCGCCCTGCACGAGCGCGAAGTCCGGCCGGCGATATTCCAGGAAAGCGTCGATCGACGTCATCAGCCGGGCCGTGAGCCCCGCGAGCGTCTGGTTTGGCGCCATCACATCGAGCGACTCGTCCACGGGCAGTTCAAACAGGTCGATCACCTGTTGCAGCATCTCGCGGTGCTGACCCGTCGAGACGACCAGCGGCGAGAGATCGCCGTCGCGCTGCAGCGCCTTGATGACCGGCGCCATCTTGATGGCTTCAGGCCGGGTACCGATGAATATGGCGACTTGGGGCATGCCGGCTCCACGTGTAATGACTCGGATTCGCGAACGGCTCCGCTCCGCGCCGCCTCAACTGCCCAGCGCGCCGCAGGTGTCGATGATGATCTTCTCCGCCAGATTTGGATGCTGGATCTTCTTGAATGGCGAGTGCGCCACGAGCATCACGAGGATGTCCCCCCGCTCGATCGCCTCGTCGATCGACACCAGGGTCATCCCCTCGACGTCCGGGATGTTCGGCTCCACGACGAGGATCTCGCCCACCTGCTGCTCGATCAGCGCCCTGGTAATTTTCAGCGCAGGTGACTCGCGCAGGTCGTCGATGTCCGGTTTGTACGACAACCCGAAGCACGCGATCGTCGGGTGCTTGAACCGCTCGGCCCGGGCCCGCACCTTCTCGATGACGTACTCCGGCTTGCGGTTGTTCACCTCGCGGGCCGCTCGGATGAGCGTTGTCTTGTCCGGGCACTCGTGGATGAGAAACCACGGGTCGACCGCAATGCAGTGACCGCCCACGCCGCAACCCGGCTGCAGGATGTTCACCCGGGGGTGGCGGCTGGCGATGCGGATCAACTCCCGCACATCGAGCTGCAGGTCGTCGCAGATCATCGACAACTCGTTCGCCAGCGCGATATTCACATCGCGGAACGAGTTCTCCACCAGCTTGGCCGTCTCGGCCATTCGGCAGTGACACAGCAGCAGCTCCCCGGTCACGAACGTGCTGAAGAACTCCGCCGCCGCCTCGGTCGAGGCCTCGTTGATGCCGCCGATGATCCGGTCGTTCTCGACCAACTCGCGGAGGATGCGGCCGGGCAGGACCCGCTCGGGCGCGTGAGCGAAGCGCAGGTCGTCGCTGGTCAGGCCGGTCTTCTCCCGGACGATCTCGGCGATCATCTCCGTCGTGCCGGGCGGGCAGGTCGATTCGAGGATCACCAGATTGCCCTTGCAGAGGAAGGGGCAGATCGTCTCGGTCGCGCTGCGGACGTAGCTCAGGTCCGGCCCGTTCGCCTCGGTCACCGGCGTGGGAACGCAGATCATGAAGATGTCCGCCTCGGTCGGGGCGGAGTGGGCCTTGAGCTTGCCGGTCTGGACGGAGGCCTGGACCAGCAGGTCCAGGTCGGGCTCGATCACGTGGGACTTGCCGGAGTTGATGATCTCGACCGCCTTGGGATCGACCTCCACGCCGTGCACGTTGTACCCCCGCGATGCGAGGACGGCACCGGTGGGCAGTCCGATGTAGCCGAGACCGATAACACAGATGGTCTTGTCGAGGATTATGGTCATGGCGGGCGACTACTCTTGTGACGAAATAGCAATACCTCGATGCTTGATGCCTTCACTCCTATTGATCGGCCTCTTGCCGGTCCGATTGAACATGGATGAGGATAATAGCATACTGATCGCAGGAGATTGTTAGCCCGATGGCGACGAAGAACCCTACGCCTACTTCGCCAGGCGAACCCGACAAGACCAGCCGGGTTCGTTGGCTTCGCCGGATGGCTGGCTATGCGTTCTGGACAGCGCTGGGGGCCATGCTCCCGGTGGCATTGGATCGCTTGATTATCCATCCCATCCTCAACCAAGAATTAGGCGCAGACGTATTCGGCGCCTTCATCTGGGTGCTAGGAATTGTCAATCTCTTCGGAAATGTCGCTGCCAATGGCTTCACCCTGCTCTTGATGCGAGATCATGCGCGTCAGGAACATGCAGTCGCGACAAGGATGTTCCGAACAGCTCTTATTTTGACGGCGATCCTGTCGATCGTCATACTGCCAGTCGCGTTGGGTGCCAGCGCGCTCATCGCGAACAAGACGGTTCTCGAACACGGTTGGCCCCTATTCACTCTGCTAGGTGTTTATGCGCT
Organism: Planctomycetota bacterium; assembly: GCA_022560875.1. Lineage (GTDB taxonomy): Bacteria > Planctomycetota > Phycisphaerae > Phycisphaerales > SM1A02 > JADFSH01. Next base: position 47,255 of record JADFSH010000010.1, read on the forward strand.
CGCGCGCGCTGGGTTGCTCATCCTCATTTTAGATCTTCGATTCAAGCGCCGATTCAAGGCTATCTTGGCGATGCGCGCGGTTGAGGCCCTGATCCTGCTGTTAATCATTGCAGTTGCCCCCACAAGGTCACTGTGGCTGATAGGGATTATCTATGTTGCCAGTGTGCTAGTCATGGCTCCCATTGGTGCCAAGTTCACAAGTGCCATTGGGAGCTCTGGCGGATGGTTCGACAGCCGTTGCTGCCGCGCGCTCCTAGGCGGATGGTATGCTGGCGCGCTCCTCACGCTGATCGAGCAATCCAACGTGTATGCTTCGCGTCTGGTTCTAGGCGTGTTTGCCGACACGAGTGAAGTTGCAATTCTCTACGCGGGCACGGCCATGGGGAATCTCTTTGTAATGCCCGTATCAATTATCGCAACGCTAGTTGTATCTCTCTTAGGCGGCCGTAGAGACTTTGTATTCGCAGGTCGCAAGGGCGTGTTGTACATGGCCGCGACGTTCGGATTGGCGATTATCGTCGGTTCGGCATCGTGGGTTTTCGGTCGCTGGTTGGTATCAACTCAATATCCTGACCTGGCCTCGCAGACACTTCAGTTTTATCATTGGATCGCAATAGCGAACGGTTGCGTCTGCGTGAAGTTGATGATAAGTCCGGTGGTATTGAAATATAGTTCTTTGCGTGCCATAATACTGCTAACGACGACCAGCTTTCTCATTCAGATCGCTGTTCTTGCTGTGTTCATCCCGCGCCTTGGAGCGACAGGAGCTGCGATGGGGCTCGCATCTGGATCCGGTGCGGCAATGGCACTCTGGTTTGCTAATGCATTGAGGATGTGGAGGTCCGCCGGTACAAATTCGTTACATTTCCGAAAGATATGACATGCGCCAAGGTAGGCCGAACATTTCTACTTCTCCATCGGAATCTGGTCAGCGAGGAGATTCTTCTTTGAATCTACACCAATTCGCGGACCTGATCGTCTGTCGCGTTTGCACGCTAAATTCTTTGCCCGTGGACTTCAAACGGTTCAGCCTTGCTCAGTCGGGTCGTAATCTCATCCACATCTCGCAGATACAGTGTGTTGGAATCTCTGAACAATAGCGCAACCCCTCCCTCCGGCCCAGTCAGCGAAGGACCACCCCATGCCCCAGACTCTCATAAGCACTGGTACATAAAATGGGGGCAGGTCATATCTTCGAAGGTTCCAGCGCCGATTTCTACCGCCAATACAGGGGTGAAGTCCCGGCCATGGTCTTTATCGACGCCACCGTCATGTCAATGGCGTTTCCGCGATGCGACTTTTCATCAATTCATCGATGAACGCAACAAAGCGATCGGCCTGATTGACAGTGGTGAAATGGGCCAGCGCGTGGCGCCGGGCATGGAGCCCCATCTCCACCCAGCGTGGTTGGTCGTCGAGGGCGCGTTTTAGGCCGATCTGAAGGCTCTGGGCATCCGGCTCGGCCACGTGCCAGCCCGTCTCGCCGTCTATCACCGTTTCCGCGGGACCGCCGAGAGCATACACGAGCATCGGGCATTTCATCAGCATCGCCTCGATCACGGAAAGACCGAAGGCCTCGGGAGTGAGACAATTGTTGACCGCAACGTCAATGATGGGGTAATACCGTTCGGGATCGTCGACTGCGCCGACGAGGTGCAAACGCTCTCCTGCCCCGGCCTGTTCGGCAATCTCGATGAGACCCTCTCCGTAGCTTGCATCCTTGACCCCGCCCAGCAGGAGTAGGTGCACGGGCGGATCGTGATCGAGCAGGCCCAAGATCGCCTGCAGGACCTCCCGCTGCCCCTTATCGCGGATGACACGCGCGACCATGCCGATCACGATCGCCTCGGGAGGTATATTCAGATCGTCTCGCCGAACTGGTTCGACGTGATCGGGATCGAATCGCTCGGCGTCGGCGGAAAGGTGAAAGACTCTCGCCTCAACCCGATCGGTGCCGAGCGTGGATGCAGTGTAGGCGCTGTTGGCCAGAGGCAGAATGCCATACCGCGCGCAGACGTTCTGGTAAATACGTTGATTCAGACGGAATGGTACGCGCCGCCCCACGCAGCCCGCCATTTCCCAGACGCAGGCAGCGCCAGACCCCCGCGCGGCAAGCCCGGCAAGTCGGACGAGCGTCGGCAACATGACGTGCAGTAAATCGACGCCCTCACGACGCAAGGTCTCAATAAGTGGTTTTCGCGCCCGGCGATTGACATTCAGCAGGCGAAGATATTTGACCATGCGACGTGCCGTCGAACCGGACAGATTGGGCGGTGGCTCTATGCCGAGCGTGATAACCTCGTAGCCATGAACCCTGCAAACACGAGTTAGTTCACCGTCCTGCATGGCGATGACGATTGTGCGCCAGCCTCGCTTCTGAAGTTCGTCGCCCAGATTGAACAATGCCCGGGCGATGCCATACCCCTCATGGCCGGCGATCAACCAGGCAATGGTGATTTGATCGGCGGTCGATAAAGTGTCGCATTCAGACATCATCAAGAGGCACCAAGAGGCGACAATAGTCGCGATTGTTCATAATTCTCATAGCACCGGCGGTGCTATTCGACCGATCGGAATGATTTCAGGCTCCTCCGGAGTCTCGTCGATGACCCATGTTTCCTGAGCCGCATCCACGATCGCCAACTTCGCCACAATGAGGAACCAGAGAAAAATTTCAGGGCTCAACAGGAAGCTCCCCTGCTTCATGGCGATCATCAACCAATAGAACCCGAATGCCAGAATGATGGTCACCGTCGCGCGCGATTGAGGATCGTGCTGATGCGTTCTCAGCAGTCCAACGCCATAGCGCCACGCGTAGTAGATGGTGCCGGTGAGCAGTAGCAGACCTACCAACCCCTGCTCGCAAAGCATTTCGACAATCAGATTGTGAACGTAGACTTTTGATTCCAAGGCTTCAAATGCTGCCGTACCGAGCCCGAACAGCCAGCTCAGGGGATGGCTGAGATACTCGAAAAAGAGAATGGCGATAAAATCAAAACGAGTCTGAATGCTCGCAACCATGTCGACCGGTGCCCATCTTTCACGATTCAGTTCCGAAACGAACAAGCTAAACGTAAACATGAAACCGATGATGAGAATCAGTACACCGAACGCGGTGGCGAAGAATTGGCGAACATCACGCACTGGCCGGGCAACTGGATAGAACAGAATGCAGGTGACGATGGCGGCGAGAACCTGCCCACGCGACCCGGTGCCGATAGCCAGCCCTAAACCACATACGAATGCTACCAATCGGATGATCTGGTCGAAGAAACGCCCCGGGTCAGGACGGAAGAACACTGACGCGATCGCGAGCATGCCACCAAGTGTGCCCAACGCCAGCACGCTGCCTGCGCCCTCCTTCCCAGCTTGCATGCCCAGGTCGATCGTGAAGCGTCCGGAGTAATAGGACGTGTTCGGATTCACGAGGATAAGAATTGTGATGACAGACCCCATCCACAGGAGTAATCGGATGAGTCGGCGAAATTCATGGAGGTCGTAAAGCAAGAGCGGGAGGATTAGCAGCATTAGCACGTAGTAGGGCAGACCAAACAACATATAGCTGGTGGCCATTTCGGGGCCTGGCGTGTGTAGAATGCCGACAGCCGCCTTGATGTAGATCAACCAGATCAGGACGCTCACCGGATTGAGCATGCCGAGCGAAAGCCGGTGTCCGCGTATGAATCTGGACGCCAGGGCCACGACCGCCAGCACGCCGATCAGCAGGTTGAACAGTTTTGGATTAGCAGCGAACAGCGGCACATATGATGCGATCAACTGCTCCAACGGAAACATGACCATCAACAGCACGATTACCCAACGCGTGTCGTACAACACATAGAGCACCCCAAGTACGACCGCTGCGGAAACCAGAATGCTCAGGATCGACATCATGGGATTTCAGTCCATCGGGAATTCGGTAACACAAGCGCCCGATAATCCGTCACGTCGAACCGCTCACCGAATGACGGCACACGCTGAAACCGTCTTTCTGTGAGGCTCATAGGACCAAAAGAAGGCCCAACGACCTCGAAGACAACTGTAGTCCTATCGGCCATTTGGGCGCGACTATTTTGTCATGAAAATGGAGATTCGCGGCCTTCGCGGGGGTCTCGGTAGGAGCAATGTTGTTAAGTGCTAGAATCCACGATCCGATATGATTGGCATCGCATGAAATCCGCCCTCATGAACAGCGCCGAGTTGCCCTTGGAGTTGAAAGATAGCCAGATAGCAGCCCATTCACGTCAGAAACGCATCTGTGTTGCAATTGTGGACCGCTGTGTCCCGCTATACCGTGAAGCGCTCTATCGGTCGCTGACGAATACCGTTGGGCCGCGACTTCACGGCATTCCAACAGGATACCATGATACCCATGATCCGGATACACAAGACTTGTGATTCGAGTAGCGTATTGCCACAATGTCTGCATGCACTATCGCGTTCCACTACTGGAGCGTGTCGCAGCATTTGATGACATCGAACTAGTCGGCCTGTTTGGACAGTCACATTGGCAAAGTAGTAAGTTTCGAACGTACACTGGCACGAC
>JADFSH010000074.1 GCA_022560875.1 Planctomycetota bacterium
CCGACGGAGCATCGAAAGCCACCACGAACGAATCTCCCTCGTGATCCCAAGGCACGACGAGGGTGTTCTCGGCAAGCGCCGGCGAGGCCCCTTCGCCCCAGTGGTTCCGCGTTTCCATGGCCCCGAGTTGTTTTTTCCAGAGAACCGCGCCATTCATGTCCAGGCAGTAGAGGCCGTTGGATCCGAAGTTCGCGAAGATGCGCTTGCCATCGGTGATGGGCGAGGTCGAGGCGAAGGTGTTGGTCGGATGCCCGCCTTCGTTGGGGAGTTTTTCACCGACCAGGGTTTGCCAGATGATCTTGCCGGTATGCCGGTCCACGGCGAGAACCACAAAACCCTGGATGCGGTCAGGCTTCTTGGGAAGCCAGTCTGGTTTATCGGGATCGATTTTCTCGTTGGGGTCGGGCGGCACGAGCATGTCGGTGGGGACGGCGGTCATCAGGTAAATGCGATCGTCGAGCACGATCGGCGAGGCGTGCCCCTTGCCGGGGATCGCCGTTTTCCAGCGGACATTCATGGTGTCGCTGAATTCAATCGGAGGGTTGGCGTCGGGGGCGTAGCCGGTTCCCAGGGGGCCGCGCCATTGGGGCCAGTCATCGCCCTGGAGGGGCGGGTTGAGAAATGCAATGCCAATCAAGGCGGCGAGGACGACGAGAGTGGGGAATCGTTTCATGATGACATTCTAAACAGCAAAGCGATGGTGGCGTCAGTAGGAAATGAAGAAAAGAGAAGAAGCGTACGCCGATGTTCAATCCCGCTTGCGCAAACGGCTGGCCTGTTCCTCGGCATGATAAGAACTGCGGACCAGCGGGCCGGACTCGACAACCTCGAAACCCATGGCCAGCCCGGCGCGTTTGAACTCCTCGAACTTCTGCGGGGTCACCCAGCGGTCGATGGGCAGGTGGTTGCGGGTGGGCTGGAGGTACTGGCCGATGGTGATGATGTCAGCTTCAGAAGCCTCGCGAATATCGCGCAGGACATCCAGCACTTCATCATCGTGTTCGCCGATACCGACCATGATGCCGGTCTTGGTGATCAGGCCCGAATTCTTTATTTGGCGGAGGACATCCAGCGAACGCTCGTACCTCGCCTGGGGGCGAACCGTGGGGTGCATGCGTCTGACGGTTTCCATGTTGTGGGAAAGAATCTCAGGCTTCGCATCGATGACGGTCTGGAGGTCGTCGGGGTCGCCTTTAAAGTCTCCGGTAAGAACCTCCACCGACATATCCGGGCAGGCATCATGCACGCGGCGGATGGTCTCGGCCCAGTGGGCCGCCCCGGAGTCGGGCAGGTCATCACGATCGACGCAGGTAATGACAACATGGGTCAGGGCCATGAGCCTCAGGGATTCGGCGACATTTCCGGGCTCGTCGGGATCAAGGGGGAGCGGCTTGCCGGTCTTGACATTGCAGAAGCCGCACGAGCGGGTGCAGGTGTCGCCGAGGATCATGATGGTGGCGGTGCCGCGATCCCAGCATTCGCCGATGTTGGGACAGGTTGCCTCCTGGCAGACGGTATGAAGGTTGTGGGTGGCGATGATATCGCGAAGTCGGAGGTAGCCATCTCCGCCGGGAACCTGGGCCCGAATCCAGTCAGGCTTGCGTCCGAGTCTGAGTTGGTGGGGAGAATCGGGCGTGTTATAAAGGATACGCTCGGTCAGGCTGATCTTGGGTGCGCAAAGATTGCGCGATGTGTCGCCGCCCAGAGGGCGTGGATGTCGGGCCAGGGTTCGATTTATGGCTGAGGTGGCGACTGAATTGGGCGGCTGAGAATCGTGCATGGGCGTCTGAAAGTGTAGTCGGCCTTGCGCGCCGGGGCATCAAGGCAGAATATATAGAGTGGAATGGAACACGGAGGAGAAGATGCCAGGCGTGAGATATGCCTTTTTCAGGTCGTACTGTGGTGTTACCGGACGTATGGCTTGATTGCGATACTGATCTGAGCGCGTCCGAGAAGTTGGTCGATAATGGCCAAATATCCGCGCTGGATCAACCGATATCACAGATTGGATCGGTCACTCTGGTTGCACGGGTTGTTCGTGTTGGGTGACCTGGAAGCTATGTTTCGGATAACTCCGATCAACGGTGGATTGGACGACTCCTCGTCGCAACGGATTGCGACGGAAATAAAATAGGCGTGTTTCGTTTGACGTACACAACGTCGTATGGCCGGAGTCAAGGGCAGGAGCAGATGGTGAATCAGTCACTGATAGTAGAGCGTTCAGGAATCCTCAGGCATCTTTTTCTGCTGGTGATGGCCATCGGTTTTTGTCTCATATCCGGCTGTGAAGTGGATTCATTTTTTGATCCGTCCCGAACCGGACGCTTTGAATTCACCCCCACGACGATACCTATTCTGGATCGAATCGATGTCATCGAAGCAGATGAGGAACGTTGGGCACGGACAACGGGCGTTCGATCGGATGATCTTCTGCCCAGCGATCTGACCTACTACATGGCCGCGGGAGACATCATTACCATCGAGATATTTGAACTCCACATCGAAGGTCAGTGGGCACGGATGACGCGGCGCATCGACGCGGGTGGTTTTCTGAGGGTTCCCGAACTTGGGGACATAGCCGCGGCAGGATTGATGGCACAGGAATTGGAGGATGTCTTGCGGGATCGGCTGGCAAAGGAAATCATCCAGAATCCTCAGGTCGATGTGGTGGTGGAAGAGTTCAGTGCCTTCACCTACACCGCGTACGGCATGCTGCAGAGCCCCGGCGTCTATACGTTGCGAAATCCGGATTTGAGACTGCTGGACATGCTGGCGATCGCCGGAGGAGTTCCCCGGACCACCAAGAAAGTGTATGTCGTTCGTGAATTGGCATTATCGCAGGAGGTCAAACCCTCCTGGGAAGGGGGACCGAGACCGGACATGCCGAGCCGACCCGGTGATGATCAGATTGATATCGATGAGTTGATAAAACAACTGGAAAATAAGGATAGCCGTCCTCGCCCCGGAGTGTCTCGACAGTTTCAACAGACTCCGGTGGACATTGAGGATCTGGATCCCATTCAGATTGCCCAGCCGCCGGTGGTTGATATCGAGGAAGTTGACCCGACCAAACGTCAGGATGCATTTCGTTATGATCCGGAAAAAGATGAGTGGGAGGGACCGGAGTTGATGCTGGAGAGGGTGATTGAAATACCCTACAAGCGTTTGAGTCGGGGTGACAGTTCCTACAACATCGTGATCCGTCCAAATGACCGGATCTATGTTGAGGGCGCGGAAGTGGGGGTTATCTATATCGATGGCGAAGTGAACCGCCCCGGGGTGTACAACCTCCCGGAGAGCGGCCAGTTCACGCTCAGTCGTCTTATCGCCGCCGCGGGAGGGCTGGGGCCACTGGCGATACCCGAGCGGGTGGATTTGACCCGGGTCGTGAGAGAAAACCTGGAGGCGACGATCCGTCTCAATCTGGCGGCGATCCGACAGCGGACCGAGCCGGATATCCTGCTGAAGCCCGACGATCACATAATTATCGGCACAAGCTGGATTGCCGCACCTCTGGCCGTGATGCGAAACGGCTTCAGATCGACCTATGGCTTTGGTTTTCTTCTTGATCGTAATTTCGGCAACGATGTCTTTGGAGCCCCACCGGTCAACTTTGTGAACCGGTAATCTCCACGGCATGGTCGGATACTCAGGATGAGATGCCTATTCGCTTAAACGGCGGGTATTTGGAGAACCTAACCCCGGAAAACTGTCGTATAGGGTGATACGATTAGGAACGGGCCTGGATTGATTCCGATCCACAACGTGAATGGCGGGCAGCCGTCCTCGCGCGTATGAGAGAGAAGGTCCAAGAGGAGGAGCCGGCGATTGTGCAGGGTGGTCAGCCTGATGCTGCGATGAACGATTCGAAGCAGGGCATCCTCGCGCATACTTTGGAAGTAGAGAATATCCGCAAACCGGTTTTTGCCGCGGCTTTCCTGCTCGTGCTGATGGCGTGGATCTTCTGGGATTTCTTTGAGCGACAGTTTCAAAGTGCCGTGCAACGTCAGGCAGATTGGGGACATACGCTTGTCATACCATTCATCGCCGGCTACCTGATCTATCTGAATCGACGAAAGCTTCTGGAAAAATCGTTTCGAACCACGTGGATCGGGCTTCTTCCTATCGTCGTCGGCATTCTCTGGTACATCGCCTGTAATGTTGGGGTCCCCGCCCTCCGACATCACAATCTCATGGGACTTGGCGTCGGGGTCACGATGACCGGACTGACTTTACTCTTTTTCGGATGGCGGGCCACCATACTGCTCTTGTTTCCACTGACCTATCTCTTCGTATTCGGACAGACGATTTCCGACCGGTTCATGAACATCATCACCTTTCGTCTGCAGGACATCACCGCCCTCGGGTCGTATTTTCTGCTTGATATCTTTCTGGATGTCGATTTGCGCGGCAACACGCTCTTCATCTTTGACCAGGGGGTGACCAAGCCCCTGAATATTGCCGAAGCCTGTTCGGGAATGCGCATGCTGATGGCGTTTCTCGCCCTGGGTGTTTTCATGGCCTACACCGGCATGAGACATCTGTGGCAGCGGACGTTTTTCGTGCTCATGGCTTTCCCGATCGCCATTGTCGTCAATATCCTTCGCGTCGTGACGCTGGGGCTCTTGAGTCTGCTGGATGTGGAGTTTGCGGCCGGTGATTTTCATTCCTTCATTGGACTTGTCTGGCTCGTGCCCGCGTACCTGCTCTACCTCGGGTTGCGACAGCTCATCAGCCGACTGGTGATCGAAGATGAGGAGACCGAAAATTCGGAAGCGAGTTCGACCTTCTCCTTACACCGGCAACCTGTTTGATCGGCATAGTCGATACGCACTTCTGGTCGTTGCGATACTGTTGGTGTTCAGCAGTTTTGGATTCAACGGCATCGTTTACTACATGGATGTGTATCTCAAAAAGGAGCCCGTGCCGCTCCGCACGGAACTGTCGCGTATCCCCTCCCGATTGGGTTTCTGGCAGGCAGACGGTCCCGATCAGCTTTTGGATGTCGCTCAAGTCGAATCGCTGGGTACATCCCGCTATCTGAACCGTACTTATGTTCGGGAAGACGGACGTTCCGGCAAGATAATGTTGCACATCGCCTATTACACCGGGATGATCGATCCCGTGCCCCATGTACCGGATCGATGCTTTACGGCCGGTGGGTTGTCGATCAAGAAACTTCCCTTGAATCTTCCCCTGCCGATCGACACCACGGCGTGGCGGGAAGTGCCGGAGAAGATCAATGCCTCGACGGGCCAGCCCTACCGGTCGGTGGAAAGTCGGAAGACGTTTACGGGAGAGGTGATCGAGATACTGATGCCGATCGGGAAATTTCGGATCCGTACGACTGAATTTGAAGATATAATGAAGCCAAGTCTTCGGATATTCGCCGGTTATTACTTCATCGCCAATGGGCGACTCACGCCGTCGCCGGATGGTGTTCGACTGCTCGCCTTCGATCTGAGCGATCGGTATGCCTTCTACTGCAAGGTCCAGTTCACGATGGTTGGCGGCAGAAATCTGGATCAGGAGGCGTTTGTCCGAATCGTATCCGGTTTCACGGATGAATTGCTTCCCGAGTTGATGCGCTGTCTTCCGGACTGGTCAGAGGTTGAAGCCGGAACTGCGGGAACAGAGGATCGTGTCAATGCCGGCTGACGGCATGTGGAGATGAATGCATCATGGCAGCACGAGTGAATACGAAACTTATCTTGATACTGACGGTTTGCCTGTTTGGGGCAGGAGGCGTCATCGGAGGATTATGGTTTCTGCAGATGCGAGGCGATGCTTCCCGGGCCGCGCGGATAGGTGATGAATTCTTCGCTCAAGGCGACCTGGAGAAGGCTAAAGACTATTACCAGCGGGCCGTTGGACGGGCTCCGGGCAATCTCGAATATCTTCAAAAGCTGGAAGATGCCATTCTGCTCTTCCAGCCGAGCACGACTGATGAGGCTGCGCTGTGGTACAACACCTGGCTCACGGTACTCAGACAACGTGCGGTGAATTTTCCGGAAGATGGCGTTTCGCAGTTGCGGTTCCTGTCCGAACTGTATCACGTCTCCCGAAGATCAAACCTGCCAGGTTACTGGCAGCGTCTTGAAGATGAGGCCCGGGAGATGCTGGTTCGAATGAGCCAGTCTGATCCTCATCGCCCCCATGCCGAGATCCTCTCCAATACGGCTCGTATTCGACGGGGGCAGAGTACCCTCACCCTGGAGGAACTATCCGAGGCAGAGGGGAAGCTTATTCATGCCGTGAACATGATTCCTCATGAAGACTTTGCCTGGGCGGCATTACTGGTAAGCCAGAATTCGATCAGCAATCGAATCAAGCAGAGTGGACAACAACTGGCCGGCGAGGAAAAGACGAAGGAATTACTGGAGAACATTGAGAAGGCCGGGCAAGCGGTTCCGGAAGGTCTTGATACCACGAGAGCGATTCTGCTCAGTCTCGGTATGCTAAGCGGACAAGAATCGAATATCACGGAATCGCTGGAAGAACGAATTACCGCGGAAATCGATCGGCTGGTTCTCCTCACGCAATCCGAGGCAGCGACCCCCGACGTGATGCTGGATTCAGTGAATCTCCTGACGGCATTTCCCGGTGAGGATGGCCTGACCAAGGCTCTGGACATTCTTGATTCCTATCTTGAACGGAATCCGGATGTCCTGGACCTTCGCATGGTCAAGGCGAAAATGCATTACAACCGAAAAGAGTTGGAGGCATCATCAGCAGAAGCAGACGCCGTACTTCACACCCGAAATCTTCCGGTCTCCTATCTTGCGATATTCCAGAACTACTACCGGAGGGAGGCAACGTCCCTGATTGGGAACATTGAGTTCGCACGATGGGAAGCGGCACCGGAAGGAGAAAAAGCATCTCGAGTCGAAGCCATGAGGGCGGCCCGGCAGACTTTCGAGGGCATTGTTCCCGAACCCGATGCCGACCCAATGGTGATGAAGCTGGACGGATTGATTGCCTATGCCACGGGGGATTATCAAACCGCGGTCTCGATGTTTGAGAAATTGATTCAGGGGCAAGGCGGAGTGGAAACTCAAACGCTGGTGCTTGATGCAAAGAGCCTGGAGAAAATCGGTCAACTGGGGCGGGCGCATCAACGTGTCGAGGATGCTCTTCAATTGCTGCCGGGCAACACGTTCCTGTCCCTGGACAAGGCGCGGCTGGAGTTTCTCATAGGTCGGTTTGACGAGGCCAGAGAAACGATTTCCGACGTGTTGAGAATCGATCCCGAGAATGCCAATGCTCTCGCCTTGCTCGACATGTTCGATGCCTCAAAAGAATCAAGGCAGGCCGGGGGTGACGTTCGACTCACCTCAATCATGCGTTCCGTGGACGACGCACTGGCCAGAGGCGATACCGATGTGGGGCGATCGGTGCTTTTAAACGCGCTGGGAAACAACCCGGATAATCTGGCCCTGATCGAGAAATTGATTGCCGTCGAGTCTGGAGCGGGAGATCTTGAAGCGGCCAACCGATACCTCAGCCGCGGATTGGAGATTGCCCCGAGAAACGCTCGATTGCTTCAAATCAAGGCAACCCTGACGACGGATAACCCCGTCGAAGCGCTTGAACGATTCGCAGAATTGGCGTACGAAAATGAATTGGACCGGGCCGTCGTTCTCCTCTACAACTTCAATGCCATGTCAATCCGGCAGGATGGGCTGGCGCAACGTCATGAAAATGACGGGGACTCTGAAGCCGAGAAATCAGCCCGCGACATTGCCGTCAAGGCCAGGCAGGCGGCAGGGAAATATCAGCGCACGGTTGCGCAAATCGATGCGGATCACCCGGCACTGATTGATTATTTATACACGCTCGCCATATCGGAGAAGGACTGGGAGGCTGCCGAACTCCAGATTCACCGGGCTCAGGCGTTGAACCTTGATCACGCTCAGGGCGCAGTGTATCAGGGGCGCTACGAGCTCTCGCGAGGGCAGTTTCGCAAGGCGATGCAGACGCTGCAGCAGGCGACCAGGCTTGTTCACTATTCCTCATCCGTGTGGAAGACGTTTGCCCTGGCCTGTGAGGGAGCCGGTGATTATTCCGAAGCGCGTCGCGCTTATGGCGAGGCGTATGAGTGCAATCCCACGGATCTCAATGTCGCGCGTCGATATGCCGCGATGCTGGAAAGGGTGGGGGATAAGACCCGTGCCTTGGGAATTCTGAGAGATACCTATAATCTGGCTCCAAACAACATTGCGCTGCGAGAGGCATGGTTGAGCCTGGAGGAAGAGGTCGGTAGTTTGTCTGAAATCCTTCTCGCACGACAACGGCATTACGAACAAAATACGCGAGACTACGTTAATACCGCGAAGCTGGCTGAGTTCTACGGCTACGCAACTCCCTCCCGAATCCTGCTGTTCGATGACAATGGGGAGGAGCTGTATTCCGCGACAAATTGGAATCAAAGGACGGCCATTGAGCAGCAACAGATTCTTGCCTTGAATGAAGAAGGATGGCGGGACTATTCAAATCGGTTGCTCGATGATCTTGAAGAGAATTATCCGGATCCCTTCGGTATTGTCTCCTTGCGCGCCCGGATCTTCCGAAAAAGCGGGCAGGTCGAGGAAGGAAATCAGGTTTTCCAAACATACCTCGACCAACTTGATCCCAAGGATGTGACGTTGGGCATGCGTATGACGTATGCCTCCTTTCTGATGGATATTGATCGATCCGTTGAATCAATTGCCGAGCTTCAAAAAGCGATCGCACAGCAGGACCCTCTCCGGCGTGAAGTGGATGCGACAATCGCGGAAACGTATTTTCAGTTGCGGCAATATGACCGTGCGATTTTCCATTTTGAACGACTTCGCGAGGTATCGGATAATCGTGAGATATTGCTGAGACTTATCGACTGCTTCGTAAACGCGAATCAGTTCGAGAAGGCGGATGAGTCCCTGGCTCGGTTGAGCGAAGCGGGAGAGACGGAATTCACGTTGTCACTGGTACGGGCAACGATCGCCCACAAGCGTGGTGAGCGTCTGCATCGGGAAGGCAATCTCGATGCCGCGCAGCAGGAATTTCGAAATGCTCGTGCGTTGTTGGCGACCGCAGAATCCCTCCACCAGACGAATCCCGAACCTCATCTCCGTCTGGCCCAAAACTATCTCGCCGAATTTCAATTGACGAGAAATCAGGACATCCTGATCCGCGCTCTGGCCGCCGTGGATCGTGCCGAGCGTCTGGATCCGGTCGGATCGATGGCCGATGAACTGCGCAGTGATTTGCTGTCGGCGCGAGGTGATGTGGCCGGGGCCATCAATGAACTCATCGATGTGCTGAGGGGGAATGCCGCCAATACCCGGGCCCGGCAGAAGCTGATTCAGCTGCGGATCAATGCCAACAACGGCGAGGAGGCCATACGCCTGACCCGGGAAGGCATCCGTCTTGATCCCAACTCGCAACGTTGGCACATTCTCCTCGGAGATCTCATGTATTTGTTCCGTGGTGATGTCGATGGGGCCATTCAGGAATACACGGAGGCGTATTCCATTCGGCAGGAAGCCGCCGCGCTGGCGAAACTCATCAATTCGATGCTTGTCAAAGTACCTGCCGACTATCAGGAAATCGAACGTCTTATTTCCGCTGAGTCGGAGACGACCCGCGCACATCCGGACATTCAAACGCTCTACGCCCGGGCATTGCATGGTCTTGAGCGACCACAGGAAGCCCTGGACTGGATGCGGACCTCTTACGAAACGTATCAACTGGCATTTGCCAGCGACGAACTGCCGGTTGAAGGAATTGCCACCTGGTTAAGTCATCTCCTCTATCTCTTTCCCGCGGATCGACCCGACGAAATTGAATCGTTGATCCTGGAACTTTGCGGCAACAAGCCCAACGTGCATGAGTTGAGAGGCCTGTCGAAAATATATCTGCGTCTTTCCGATTCGTTTGATGCCTACCGGACGCACATCATCGAGCTTCAACGCCGTGCCATCGAGGAGTGTCCGGTCGGGGCTATCGACCTTCTGGCCATTCTTTATAACGAACAGGCCGCCACTTTCATTCAGGCGGAACTCTATGGAGATGCCGCTGAAGCCTATGAACGAGTGCTGGAACTGACGCCGAATAACGTATTTGTCATGAACAACTATGCGTATTTACTGGCTGATTACCTGGGCAGGCCCGAGGATGCCCTGGCGTTCGCCAAAACCGCCGTGGAAAGAAATCCTCAGAATATCGACCTGTTGGACACGCTGGGCTGGGTGTATTTCAAGTTGGGAGAGTATCAATTGGCGGCTCGAAATCTCGAACTCGGCCTCAGCACCCGAGAGAGCCTGAGCAGCTATCTGCACCTGGCGGAGGTTCTTATAAAGCTTGGAGACCTGGACGGTGCGACGGAACGTCTCCGAATGACGGAACGATTCCCCCTCGATGAGAAGACTCGAGCGGAGATTGATCGTCTTAACGACGATATACAGCTTACGCGCCGACAAGGCGGCGGATAGTCATGCATGCCTCGCGCAAATAGTGCGCGTAAGTGCCGGACTTCATTCAGAAAGTAAGGATATGACTGATGTCAGCGATCACTCCCGGTAAGCCCCGGACGATGCAAATGGCGGATCGTCGTCCCCCGGGGCAGAGGAACCAGGCCGTCACCCCGAACATCGATCCGATTCGGATCATTCGTCGTCATCTGGTGGCGATTATCGGATCCGTCTTTGTCGGTCTCGCGCTGGGGACTGTCGCTCACTTTGGTTTCAGTCGATTTTACCCGCTCTATACCGGCGAAGTCCTGTTTGAACTTCAACCCGGCATTCAGGATCCAACCAAGGTGGGTACGAGGGAAATCACCCGCGAAGATCTGCTTGAGCGTCTGGCCCGAACGCAGACGGTTCTTCTCGTCAGTCGTGAAGTTCTGGTTCGGGCCATGGAACATCCCGACATTACCCGTGCCACCACCTGGCACGAGTGGTTCGTGGACAAGGATGGAATTTTCGATATTCAGGAAGCGGTAGATGAGCTTGAAGAAGATCTGAAAACGCCGATCATTCGGGGAACAAATCTATTCGCCCTCCGGTGGACCACGCATGTCAATACTGACATTCCCGTGGTGTTGAATGCCATCACCCGCGCGTATGAGAACAAACGCAAGTCACTGGACGATGAAGCGGTCGCCGAAAACATGAGGGTCTTCTCCGGACGGCGGTCGGATGCCGAGGCTTCCCTGCGGGACATCAATTCCAGAATTCAGCAATTCATCATCGAACATGGCCTGACCACGCTCGACGATCCGCGTTTCGGGCCGATCGCTCAGGGGTTGGATGATCTTACCCGGGAAATTACGGAAAACAAATCCACATTGAGCCTCGCCCGATCCGCGTACGCTCAAGTGCAACTCAAGCTGGAAGGTACGCTTGAACCGAATTCGGAAGACATGCAGAACGCCGAAGCGGATCCCCTCATTACGCAGCTTAACGCGAACGTGGATCGACTGCGTACTGAGCACCGCGCTCGGATGTTTAAATTTAATCCCGGACACCCCGAGATCCAAAGAATCGAGGATGAGGTTCGGGCCGCGGAAGAGGAGCGTGACTCGAGGCTGAATGAAATCATTCTTCGAAACCTCGAAGCTCGGCGGAAGATACTCAGCGATACGATTGAATCCGTCATTACGCTGCTCGAACAATTGGAAGAGGAAGCCGAAGAAAAAGACCGCCTCCTCCGCGAGCGCTCGGCCGACCACTCCGAGTATCAGGCCATGGAGACGGAGCGAAAACACATGGAAGAGGCCCGAAAACAGCATATGGAGATGATCAATGAACTCCTGCTTATGCGTTTGCGGGTGGATGCCAACCGGGTGCGGGTGGCTCAGCGGGCCATCCCCCCCCGGAAACCCTCCTTTCCCAAGATGGAGATCATGATCCCGCTCGGGGCGCTGCTTTGTCTGGGGCTGACGGTGGGGGTTATCTTCCTGCGCGAACTGACGGATCAACGGGTCAAGAGCACCAGTGATCTGGAAGTACTGCCCAATGCCGTGGTACTGGGAAGTATTCCCGATCTGGAGGATGATCCCACTCGCGCCCCCAGCGCTGACCGTGTGGTCAGCCAGCATCCCAACAGCATTCTGGCGGAATCCTATCGCCAGTTCTGCACCACGCTCGGACATGCGATCGAAAGTCACGGCTATCAGTCGATCATGTTTGTCTGCGGTCTTCCCGGGGCCGGGGCGACCACGGCCGTCACCAACGTCGCTTCCGTCATCGCCGCATCCGGCAAAAGTGTCGTGGTCATTGACGGCGATTTCCGCCGCTCCCGCCTCGCCAGCGCTTATGAAAAAGAGGAAAGCGGCAAGGGCTTCGGCGATCTGCTGATCGACAAGGCCACCCTCGATGATGCACTCGTCACCATTGACGACGGTATCAGCCTGATTTCCGCGGGCACCCCTGCCAATCGCGTGATCGAGCGTCTGAACAATGGGCGTTTTGAATCCATTCTCGCCGAACTTCGCAGTCGTTTCGACATCATCCTTATTGATACGCCTCCAGCCGTGGTTGCCGGCGATGCCATGGCCCTCGCCAATTGTGTGGACTCCGCGGTGCTGGTTGTTCGTGCCAATCGTGAACAGCGTGGTCTGGTGGCCAGAATTATCAGGCAGTTTGACGACAGTCCGTGCCATCTGGTCGGTCTTCTTCTCAATCGCCCACTTGAAACCGCAGGGGGCTACTTCAAGAAAAATTACGCCGTCATGGCGAAGTACGGCATGGGCAAGTCAGTGTGAGTCTTGCCAAACAATTGATCGCCTCGTTGATCCGGGAGTGTTGATGGATGGTGATTGAGGGAAGGGATACTCCTCCACTCGGAGGATTCATTGGGATTTGCCTCCCCGCAGTCCTACCAGACGGATAACCCTCTATAGTGCCTTCTTTCCTCTGGTCCAGACTCTCTTGTGGATGGACCCCGTCGAGAAGCCTGCGAGAACGGATCTGATGTCTTCAAATGGTAAACAACGTACCAGCCTGGTGACCGGGGGAGCGGGATTCATCGGTTCACACCTCGTCGAGACGTTGATTGCGCGGGGCGATCAGGTGGTGGTGGTGGACAATCTCTCGACGGGTCGGCAGGAAAATCTTGTCCGAGTCGATGGCGATCAACTCACATTCATCGCCGGTACGGTTTCGGAAACGATTGAGCAACTCAATGCCCGTGATTTCTCGGAGATGTATCATCTCGCCGCCGCCGTGGGGGTCAGGCTCGTGATCGAGAAGCCGATCCACACTATCGAAACGAATGTTCACGAAACAAGCGCGATGTTGAACTTTGCCGCGAAGCACTCGACTCCGCTGCTGATTGCCTCGACCTCGGAAGTGTACGGCAAGTCAACAAAATCCCCGTTTGCGGAAGATGACGACGTGATGTACGGGCCGACGATTTTCAGTCGCTGGTCCTACGCGTGCTCCAAGGCCATTGACGAGTATCTGGCCCTGGCCTACCACCGTCAGCATCAGCTTCCCGTGACGATCGTGCGATTTTTCAACACCATCGGACCACGTCAGGTGGGTCATTACGGCATGGTGCTTCCCCGGTTCGTGGCCGCCGCAATCGCGGGGGAGACCCTTCAAGTGCATGGGGATGGAAAACAAACCCGCTGCTTCTGTGATGTGCGTGATGTGGTGCGCATCCTCACCAAGATGCTCAGCAACCCGAAATGCACCGGTAAGGTGCTCAATCTCGGCAGCGAACACTCGATCAGCATTCGCGACCTGGCTCAACTGGTGTGCGACACCCTGGGAAGCTCATCGCGCATCGAGTACATCCCCTACGAACAGGCATTCGGGGAGGGCTTTGATGATCTTCGCGATCGCCGACCGGACCTGACCCGGCTCCGGGAAGCCACGGGATTTCAACCGACCATCGATCTTGAGCAGACCATTCGGGATCTGGCCGAGGATATGGCTACGCGCGAAGCAGCCTCGATGGAGTCCGGAGTGTGATTCTCCCGATGCTAGGTCAATCAGATCAGACTGCGCTGTCGGGTGATGTGATGTCAATCATCTCCGGCATGGCCGGTCTTCTTTCCGGCTACGCTTATATCTTCATCATTGCGTTTGTTGTTTCCCTGGTCATAACCCCCTTTGTGCGAAAGCTCGCGTTTCGTATCGATGCCGTCGATCGACCTGACTTCGAGCGAAAAGAGCACTCCAAACCCGTGGCCTACATGGGAGGGGTGGCCGTGTTCTTTGGTCTTATGGCGGCAATCGCCGCCAGTTATTTTCTCTCGTGGAGCGCTCCGGTCAGTCACGAGGGGGTGCCGTTTGCCATTATCGTGGGGATGTTGGCGATCACCGTTACCGGATTCTCCGATGATGTCTGGGGATGGGATCCCCGCCTCAAGATTGCCGGGCAGCTCGTGGCCGCGGCGGCCCTGGCGATCGAGGAAGTCGGCGTCAAAGTCGCAGCCGGGGTGATACTTCCCATCGCCAAGGCGATCAACGAATCGCTGACCGCCCAGGATCTGATCTTTCACATTCCGATCGGAAGCGGCACACTTACATTTGACCTGGTGTACTGGGTGGGGACGGCCATCATCGCCATCTTCGTCCTCGGCGGATGCAATGCCGCCAACCTCATCGATGGACTCGATGGTCTGCTTTCGGGAGTGACGGCAATTATTGCTTTTGGCTTGCTTCTCATCAGCCTGCTCATGGCGGTCGTCTTTGCCCCTGATCTGTCTTCGCCGGAGGAGACCACCCTGGCGGGGGCGAGGATCGTGCTCTGTCTGGCCGTCCTCGGCGCGGTGCTGGGGTTCCTGCCGTATAACTTCAATCCCGCTTCAATCTTCCTCGGCGACAGCGGCAGCCTGCTGCTGGGCTACTGCTCGGTGGTGGTGATACTCATGCTGGGGGATGAGGGGCTGACCTACCTGGTCTGCTGCGGTCTCATTATCTTTTCCATTCCCATCATCGATACCGTGCTGGCGATCACGCGGCGGAAGATGGCGGGCATGGATATTTCCGGGGCTGACGACCAGCACCTGCATCACAAACTCAAACGCGCCCTGGGCGGCGTCAAACGGGCCGTCTGGGCGCTCTACGGCATGGGCATTATCCTGACCGTGTTCGGGGTCGGCTTGGCGGCCGTGGTCATGCTGACGCCGTGGCGGGCGCGGCTGATCTATATCACCACCACGATTTTGTATGCGGCGGTCGTGATCATTGCCATCATCCTGGCGCGACGACAATCGCAAACAAATAAGAAGCCCATCATCGCCAGTGACGCATCGTCCCCGCCCTCGTCCGGCGATAATTGATCTTTGAATAGTTAGTTTAATCCACCTGATCTTGCCGCTCTCACCGGGCATGGCAGCAATATCGACTCGCACGAAGGAGGAGCGGCGGGCGACAGTTTATCGTGTATGTGCGGCGGGCAACAGTTCATCGTGCATCGTGCATTGTGCGTCGTGTGGAATTGTTGGGCACTTTGTGAGGCGTGAGGAGTTATCCGGGGCGCAGGGCAGCCAGAGGAAGCGGTCGCAAGTCGTCAGGATCATTGCCACCTTCCGGCAAGACTTGTGTTCTCTGTGTTCTTTGTGTCTTCAGTGTTTTCTGTGTTTTCTGTGCTTTCTGTGTTTGCTGAGAATGATGGACACTCACACAGATTAAAGTAACTATTCAATAATCACGACTGTACTTTGAATAGTTGGTTTAATCTGCTTGAACTTGCCGCTGTCACCGGGTATGGCAGCAAAATCGACTCGAACGAAAGAAGGGCGGCGGGCAACAGTGCATCGTGCATCGTGCATTGTGCGTCGTGTCGAATTGGTCGGCACTTTGAGAGGCGTGAGGAAGTATGCAGGGTGCAGGGCAGCTAGAGGAAGCGTTCGGAAGTTGTCAGGATCACCGCCACCTTTCGGCAAGACTTGTGTTTTCCGTGTTTTCTGGACGCTCAAACAGATTAAACTAACTATTCAAAGATCAATCGGATTGATCAGGCCTGGTGATCTTCAGGTTTGCGGTTTCCGGGTAACATGGCCGGAGACCAGCCATGACCGACCCTGACCGAATCAAAGTGCTTTTTGTCTGTATGGGCAACATCTGCCGCAGCCCGCTGGCCGAAGGTTTGTTTCTC
>JADFSH010000211.1 GCA_022560875.1 Planctomycetota bacterium
ACGCGCACTCAAATCAACAGCGAACCCAGGGCATCCCAGTCTTTCTCCGGCGTCCAGATGAAGCAGCCGAACTGTCCGCCGGTGGCCACGCACTCGATGGTGTCGATGTTGATGCCTTCCGAGGCGATGAGATCAAGCGTCTCCACCAGGGCCCCGGCATGATTGTCGCCGATGAGGTGGAAGGTCGTCCCCTCCTCCATTTCAACCCCGCCCGCGTTCATGAACTCACGAAAGGAATCCGGTTCGACGGGGACGCACGAAATGCGGTGCTGATTTTGCTCTTCCTCATACCCCCATAACCCGAGCATATCTATGTTCACCTGCCGTAGCTGCGCGGCAAACCGGGCCAGCTCTCCCGACTTGTTGGGCAGGCTGAAGGAGAAATAGGATCTTTTCGTCCATTGATTATTCATCGTAAAATGTCTCCTGGAGTTCTCTCGTGGCCTGGAACCCGCGATCCATCGATCACGAGACTTCAATTATTACCACTTCAGGCCTGACTGGTAAGCGACCGGCTCACATTCCTTGCGGATCAGAGAGCAGCCCGGGCATGGTGGAACCATTTCAACCTCGCCCCGCGCGGGAGAAGCGATCCGGCGAAAGCAGGGTGATGTCCTGCTCGGTCTTGCCATCCACGATGCACTCGCTGATGATCCGGCCCGTCACCGGCCCCAGCGTGAAGCCCATCATGGCATGGCCGGTGGCGAAGTACACGCCCTTGACCTGCGCGGTGGGCCCCACCGCGGGAAGCCCATCCGCAATACACGGCCTCAGACCGCTCCAGAATGAGAGCGATTGCGACGTGCCGATGCCCCGGATGTATTTTCGAGCCCCGATCTGGAGCATGTTGAGGCGCTTCTGCACGACGTAGTCATTGATGCCGGAGAACTCGATGGTTCCCGCCAGTCGCAGGGTGCCCGCCATCGGCGTCGCGGCGACAAACGTCTCCGCGCACACCACGCCGTGGGTGAGCATGGGTTTCGGGGCCGTGAGATTCACGTGATACCCTTTGCCGGCCTGCATGGGAATGTTGATGTTGATCGTCTTCGCCAGTTGGCTGGTCCATATTCCCGCGGCCAGCACGAGATTGTTCGCCTCGATGCGCTCTGCCCCGGTGGTTCGCACTGCGACAAACCGGTCGTTTTTGGTGAGGATCCTCTTGATCTCGGTCTTGGTCCGCACGATCACCCCCCGCTCGGGCAGACAGCGTCCCAGTTCGGAGACAAAGCGACCGGGATCGACGATCGCACTGTCGTGATAATGCGCCCCGCCGATGACTTCATCACGTACGGCAGGGTCGTGCCTGCGCAGGCCATCACCGGCCAGGCTTTCCACGTTGTAGCCGTAAGAGCGCATCAACTCCGCTTCGGCGTGGGACTGCTTGAGACGCTCCTCGGTGAGACACAGGTCCAGCCACCCCACGGACCTGTATTCGCCGTTGACCATCTCTTCGTTGATGATCTGCTCGAAACATTCCTTCGCCCCCCACCCCAGATCGGTGAGGATCTTCATGCACTTGTTGAATCGATCCTGGGTGCAGGCCTTGCGAAAATCGAGAAACCATTTGAACATGGCCAGATCGAATCGCGGCTTGACGTAAAGCGGATTGATCGGATCAAACAGCATTCGCATCGTCTGCTTGATCACCCCCGGTCGGGGCATGGGGGTATGGCCGAACGCCACCAGGCCCGCGTTGCCGGTCGAAACGCCGGACTCAAGCGTGTCGCGTTCGATCAGCACGACCTTCTGCCCGCGCCGCGCACAGTAATAGGCGCAGGACAGGCCCACGATGCCCCCCCCGATGACGACAGTGTCCACTTTGGTCATACGCGTCCTTTTGCCGGATCCCGAAAGACGGACGGGAACCGGGGCGGTGATTGTAACGTCACGGCACGATCGTTATGGTGCCGGACAATTATCTACCATGTCAGACATGAATATCGCCTTGGGCATCATCGGCGCCGGCAGCATCGGCCATATCCACGCGCAAGCCGCGTCCAAGGCCGGCCTGCGGATCGCCGCGGTCTGCGATATCGATCCCGAGAAGGCGGCCCGGCTCGCCGATCAGCATCCTGGGGCCGTGGCAACAGCCTCGGTTGATGAACTGCTCGCCCTGGAAAACATTCCGGGGGTGGTCATCGCGGTTCCCAATCATCTTCATAAAGGATTGGCGATTCAGGCTTTGGAGGCGGGAAAGGACGTCCTGCTGGAGAAACCCATGGCCATGAACCTGGCGGAATGCGACCAGATCATCAAAGCGACGGAAGATTCCGGGCAACTGCTCCAGCTCGGTTTCGTCTGTCGATACGCCCCCGCCGCGATCGCCGCCCGGCATCTCATCGCTCAGGGCAAGCTCGGCACGATCCTCCACGCCAAGGCCATGATGTACCGCCGCCGGGGCATCCCCGGTCTGGGCCACTGGTTTACGACCAAAGCCAAATCCGGGGGAGGGGTGCTGATCGACATCGGCGTGCATCTGATCGACCTCGTCATGCACATCACCCCCCAGGAAAGCCATCCCCCTCGTCCCCTCCGCGTCAGCGCCCACTGCACGAGCACCTTCGGCACGCCCATCGAGTCGTACACCTATGAGGAAATGTGGGCCGGCCCGCCCGACCCGGCGGGCACGTTCGACGTCGATGATGGCGTGACCGGGCTGATCCGCTTCGACACCGGCATGACGTTCGAACTCAACGTCACCTGGGCCGCGAACCTCCCCGAAAATATCCTGCCCGATGGCATCGTGATCCTCGGCGATCGGGGGGGCTGCTACCTCGACCTCTGGAACAATCGCCTCGTATACACCTGCGAAGTTGAGGGGAAGCTGACCGACACCGAGATCGAACTCGCCACCGATCCGGAAGACAACGCCTGGGACTGCGCCTGGCGCAGCGAGCATGAACACTTCGCCGCGTCGATAGCCAGTCGCACGCCCCCCGAAGCCACCGGGGCCGACGGCCGCACCGTGCAGCAGATCATCGAGGCGATGTACCGATCCAGCGAAGCGGGGTGCGAAGTTGAGATCGAGTGAGGTGCCTGCAGATTGATGGCATCGCGGATCCCGCAGGCACGTTAGTTCCATAGCGGGGGCTCCGCTAAGCCCGAACCCGTTTCGCGTGTTCCGTGTAGGAATCCTTCAGTTTCTCCGCGATATCGTCCACGAGCTTGCCGTAGTCACCCGCTTTCACAATTTTATCTTTTATGTTGCCGAGGCGGAACCCGTCGGATATTTGGCTGGATTTCCTTGTCATCAATGATGACCTCCCGGAAAACTTGCCCACTACTGTGACAGGATTGTTGTAACCAATTGATCCGGGTGCCCAATCGAGTTTCTATTACTTTACCGCCTGCTTCCCCAGATACTTCGCAATATCAAAGTCCACAAAATCCGCATGGTGGAAGATGATCGACTCGATGGACCGCTGGACCTTGTCGCCTTCGTGGGAATGGGTGGCGATGATGTGCATCACTTCCGGGGGGAGGCCGTGCTTGTAGCACATGCCGA
>JADFSH010000212.1 GCA_022560875.1 Planctomycetota bacterium
GCCTGGCCGAGACCGATCCGCTGCATCATGCCCTTGGAGTAGGTGCCTACCTTCTTATCTCCCCACTCTTTCATACCGACGGTTTCCAGCAGCTCCGCGCTTCGCTTTTTTCGCGTCGCCCGGGGGACATTCGCCAGGGCTGCATAGAACTCCAGCGTCTGCTTTCCCGTGAGATAGGTCGGCAGGCGGTGGTGCTCAGGCAGGTAGCCGACCCGGCCCAGCGTGGGTTTGTGGCCGATGGGCTTGCCCAGCATGGTCCCCTCGGCCTTGGTGGGAATCACCACCGTCATCATGATCTTCACCAGCGTGGACTTTCCCGCCCCGTTGGGCCCCAGCAGGCCGAATACCTCGCCGGGGCGGACCTGCATCTCGATCCCCCGCAGGGCGTGGACCTTGCCTTTATAGATCTTGCTCACGTCATGCAGGTCGATGGCGTATTCGCCGTTGGGGGTATCCACGCAGGGTTACTCCGGGGGGGGCTCCGATTCATCACAATAGGGCTGTCGGTGACAAGTTTATGGGATTTTGACGGTCTAGTTTCATTGTCACCCTCCCATAGCTCGCTACTTCGGGCTGGTCGTTTTATCCTCTCACTCCATGGAGTCAAACCTTCGGGATTTTCTCAGTGCACTGGAGGCGGCGGGAGAACTGGACCGCATCAAGGTCTCAGTCTCGCCATTCACGGAAATCACCCAGATCGCGGATCGACACGCGAAGATGCGATCGTCCTATTCAAGTCGCTGGGCGAGTCTGTTTGATCCAGATCATGCCGATCTGGGCGGGCAAGCCCTGCTGTTCGAGCGGGTTGAAGGCTGCGATTTTCCCCTCGCGATCAATGTGTTCGGCTCGTACTACCGAATGGAGCAGGCTTTGGGATGCGATCGAGACGGCGGGTTCGAATCCATCGCCGACAAAATCGCGGCCATGGTTCGTCCCAAACCGCCGGATTCCTTCGGACAGGTCATCGGGCAGGCCCGCAAGTTCATGCCGCTTCTGCATACGCCCCCCAAGCTTGTCTCGTCCGGCATCTGCCAGGAAGTCATCAAGCTCGCCAATCTGGGGGAGGTCGATCTCACCCGCTTGCCGCTCATCAAGTGCTGGCCGCTGGACGGCGATCCTGCGTCGGTGGGATTTCAAACCCGCACCGAGGAGGCGGGCACTGCAAAGGGGCTCGGTCGCTATATCACCTTTGCCGGCATGCACACTATCCATGCGGACGATGTAGACGCGTCGAAACCGGCCAGCCACAACATCGGCATGTACCGGGCCCAGCTCATCGACGAGACGCGGCTGGTCATGCACTGGCATCTGCACCATGACGGTGCGGCCCACTGGCGGAGCTGGAAGAAAGCGGGCAAACCCATGCCCATCGCCATCTGCTTCGGGGGCGAGACGGTCCTGCCCTACGCCGCCACGGCCCCGCTCCCGCCGGGGGTGAGCGAACTGCTCATGGCGGGTTTTCTCAACGGGCGGGGCATCCCCTTGGTGAGGGCGGCGACCGTTCCCCTTCGCGTCCCCGCCAACAGCGAGATCGTCATCGAGGGCTATGTCAGCACGGAATGCGGCGAAGTGAATTACGACCCGCGGCGAGACGGCCCGCTCGGCCCCGGTGCCGCGCTGGAAGGCCCGTTCGGCGATCACACCGGCTACTACTCCCTGCCCGATCGGTATCCCATCGTGGAAGTGACCGCGATCACCCATCGCAAGGATGCGATCTTCACCTCGACGATTGTCGGGGCCCCTCCCCAGGAGGATTATTACATGGGCAAGGCGACGGAGCGCATGTTCCTGCCCCTGCTCCAGACCCTCATTCCCGACATCGTGGATTATCACCTGCCCATGTTCGGGTGCTTCCACAACTGCGCGTTTCTCAAGATCTCCAAGCAGTACGCGCTCCAGGCGCGGCGGGTGATGCACGCGGTCTGGGGGGCGGGGCAGATGGCGTGGACGAAGATGATCATCGTCGTGGATGACGATGTGAACGTGCATGATGAGAAGGCGGTCCTCGCCGCCATGTGCGCGCGATGCGACTTTCAGCGTGATCTCGAGCTGGTCAACGGGCCCCTGGACATCCTCGACCACGCCGCCCCCCAGCTCGGGGCGGGGAGCAAGATCGGCATCGACGCCACCCGGAAAATACGGGGTGAGGATGTCCACGGCATCCCCTTCGAGCGCGGGCCGATTCACTGCCAAGCGGACGATGTCGCCCTCAGGGCGAGCGAGCTGATCGGCCGGGCCGGGATCACGGACATTCACGTGCCGGAGTTCGGCAGGGGGTGGATGGTCTTTGCAAGCGTGGACAAGTACGAGCCGGGGCTGGGGGGGAAGGCGATCGATGTTCTCTTCGAGGCGGGGGTGGGCAATTTCATCGTCGCGGTCGAGTCGGCCGTGGATATCCGGGACTGGGAGTCGGTGTTTTTCAATCTCTGCGCCAACTGCGACCCCGGCCGCGACCTCCATCGTAGCGACTCCCGCATCGGTTTCGACGCCACCCACAAGATGCCCGGCGATGAACGCAACGGCCGCGCCGTGCGCGACTGGCCGCCCCTGATGGAGATCAGCGAGGAGATGAAACAGAAAGTGCAGGAGCGATGGCGGGAGTACGGGTTTGTGTAGAAAGGGACGTACGTAAAGTAGCCTGTCCCCTTAATCTTACCTTGGATAACAATATCTGATGAGCAAGATTACAAGAAGAGATTTTGTCAATGGAACTCTCATGGCAGCGGGTGCCACGATGCTTCCATTTCGGGCCATTGGCGCGACGGTTCTGGATATGCTGGATCCATTGTATTATCCACCCTCGCTAACGGGACTTCGCGGCAGTCATGAAGGCTCAAGCCTGCACGCCCATAGATTGGCATGGGGGGGTAATACATCGGTCTGGGGGCCAACCATCGAATTGACCGAAGCGTACGACCTGATTGTGGTCGGAGGGGGAATCAGCGGACTGTCGGCGGCATATTTCTATCAGCAGGAGCACGGAAAGAATAAAAAGGTTCTCATACTGGATAATCATGACGATTTTGGCGGTCATGCGAAAAGAAATGAACACACGGTCGGTGATGACACAAGATTGACATATGGCGGATCACAGAGTCTGGCAAGTCCACATACATTCAGTGAAACCGTACGAAAACTGTTAGTAGATTTAGGCGTGGATCTGGATCGATTCAAGACGGCCTATGACGTTGACTTCTTTAAGCGAAACAATTTAGGGGCGGTTACTTATTTCAACAAGCGAATGTTTGGCGAAGACAAAGTGGTGAAGCATCCCTTCAGCGATTATCCATGGTGGATGGAAGGACTTCAGCGTCCAAAGCTCACGCAGGAAGAGGCCGTAGAACTGGCGCCCCTGAGCGAGAAAGGCAAACGGCAATTGCTTAAGGTATTGAAGGGCGGTCTCCATGTACTCAAGATACCCAAAGAAGAATTGGCAGATTACATTTCTTCTCATTCCTACTTCGATTACCTGAAAACCACTTTGGATAT
>JADFSH010000075.1 GCA_022560875.1 Planctomycetota bacterium
GGGTGCGGGGCAGATCTACCGGGAAACGACGAACCCCAAAGTCGCCACCGGCGACAGCCTGGCAATGGCGTATCGCGCCGGGGCTCTGGTGGGCGATGTCGAGTTCATGCAGTTTCATCCGACGACGCTTTACATCGCGGGGGCGAGCCGCGCGCTCATCTCCGAAGCGGTGCGGGGCGAGGGGGGCAAGCTCGTCGATCGTCAGGGCAATCGTTTCATGGATGAATACCATGAGATGGGCGATCTGGCTCCGCGCGATATCGTCAGCCGCGCGATTGCCGATCAACTGGCGAGAACGGGCGAGGCGGCGGTGTTTCTCGATGTGCGGAGCATGGGCGGTGATTTCGCCCGGCGTTTTCCGAACCTGGATGCCGCAGTCCGGGTGTTTGATCTCGATCCGAGTTGCGATCTCATTCCCGTCCACCCCTCGGCGCATTACACGATCGGGGGGGTGTGGACGGATCTCGACGGTCGAACGAGTCTTGAAGGATTGCTGGCCTGCGGCGAAGCGGCCTGTCACGGCTTGCACGGCGCCAATCGGCTGGCGAGCAACAGCTTGCTGGAGGGGCTGGTCTTCGGGCGTCGGGCGGGTCTGGTGACGAGTGAAATTTCAGTGGAAACCCGAACCCCGGTCCAGATAGTCAGTGAGATTCATCTGGATGAGCACGGCGAGCTTGATCTGGTGGATGTGCGATCATCGCTCCGCAGCGCGATGTGGCGGAACGTCGGCATTGAGCGCAGCGGCCTACGACTCAAGGATGTCGTGGACATGTGCGATTTCTGGGCCCGCTACACCCTGGACAACATCTTCGACGATCTGCTGGGCTGGGAGACCCAGAACATGCTGACGGTGGCCGCACTCGTGACTCGGGCCGCCCTCTGGCGGCGTGAAACGCGGGGCGTGCATTATCGGATCGATTATCCGGAATACGACGAGTCTCTGGCGGGTCATGCCCTCTGGCGCATCGGTGACAATGAGCCGATATTCAAACCAGTGGGGCAGGAGCAGGAGACCGCAACATCGTCCGTGTGATGGTTCTCATTTTCATGATCGTCGCCTTGCTCGGTTGCAAGCCCTATCGAATCGAGCGTCATCGTCGTTCGCCGATTTTTTTCAATCCCAATTTCGTCGAGAACCCCCAGCGCGAAGTCACGCTCGAAGACGGCACGGTCCTCATCTTCGACTCGGTCCTGGCCAAGAGTTCCAACCGTCGCCGGGGGGGGGGAAAGTCCACGCCCTTCAAGATTCGGGAGGAACTCGAGGGGGGCGAGATTATTCTCCGCGCGCTGCTCCCCCAGCACGTGCTATTGAATCTGTTGGTGTGTCTCCGCAATGAGGAATATGAACTGGTGTACGACAAACTTCTGGCCGGGCAAACGAGGGAGACGTATGAGGCGGGAGAGGGTTTGGAAGGCTTCACCGCTTATCTCACCAGACATCGGCGAGACATGGCCGAATGGCTGACGAGAATGATCGCGGGCTTGCCGCTGCAGCAAGTCCAGATGACGCGACTCGAGGGGAATGTGACGCGATGCCGCCTGCGCCCGCAGTTCAGCTCGCAGTTCAAATTCAAGTCGCTGGATGTGTATTGGGAAAACGGTCAGTACAAGTTGTTGATGATTCGGTGATCGACTGCCGAGCCCGCAACCGTCACGGGCAGGCCCATGGCAGCAACCTGGCCTGCCCATTGCGCACAACCCGACAGATGGTGGGAATCTGATCCAGAGAAAAACGGCGAGTCGCCTAAGACTCGCCGCTCATTGGTTCTGTAAATTGTCGTAATGCGAATCAGCTGGTGACGGCGGGAGTTTCTTTCGGGCTCTTGGGGCTGGGCTCCGAGCCTCCGTCTTCGTCATCCGGGCCGTCGGAATCCTTCTTGATCCGCTCGGAATTGAAGGTGAGAAATTCCGCATCTTTCATATGCGAGACCATGATCCGGTCGCCCGCCGTGTATTCGCCTCCGAGCAGGGATTCCGCCAGCGGATCCTCGATATGGCTGCTGATGGCGCGACGGAGGGGTCTGGCCCCGAAATCGGGGTTGTAGCCCTTGTCGATCAGGAAATCCTTGGCATCCTGATCGAGTACGAGTTCGAGCTCCCTGGATTTCAGACGCGAGCGAACCTTGTCCAATTCGATTTCGATGATGTTGTAGAGATCGTCCTTGACCAGGGGTCGGAAGACGATGATCTCATCGAGACGGTTGATGAACTCGGGGCGGAAAAACTTTTCGCATTCGGTGAGAAGAGATTTCTTTATTTTCTCGTATTGCTGCACTTCCTCGCGCCGACCGAAGCCGAAGGACTGGCCGCCCTTGATGAGGTCGGCGCCGATGTTGGAGGTCATGATGAGGATGACGTTCTTGAAATCGACATGACGCCCGAAGGAGTCGGTGAGTCGTCCCTCCTCCATGATCTGCAGGAGCATGTTGAACACGTCCGGGTGGGCCTTCTCTACCTCGTCGAGCAGGACGACGGCGTAGGGCCTTCGCCGGATCCGCTCGGTAAGCTGACCGCCCTCTTCGTAGCCGACGTAGCCGGGAGGGGCGCCGATGAGCCGGGAGACATTGTGTTTTTCCATGTACTCGGACATGTCCAGGTAGACCAAGGCGCTGTCATCGCCGAACATGAACTCCGCAAGCGCCTTGGCGAGCAGGGTCTTGCCCACTCCTGAGGGGCCGATGAAGATGAACGAGCCCATCGGGCGGTTGGGATCCTTGAGACCGCTGCGGGCCTTGCGGATTGCGCGGGCGATGGACTTGACCGCCTCTTCCTGGCTGATCACAGTCTTGTGCAGTTCTTCCTCGAGTTGCAGCAATCGCTCCGACTCGTCCTTGCCGAGCCGGGTGAGGGGAACGCCGGTGATCTTGGAAACGACTTCCGCGATCACGTCCTCGTCCACCACGCCGTCCACTTCCTTCATGCTCTCGCGCCACTCCTTCTGGAGTTTTTCCTTTTCGGCGCGAAGCTTCTCCGTCTGGTCGCGGAGTTCGGCGGCTTTTTCATAGTCCGCATTCTTGACCGCTTCGTCCTTCTGGATCGAATAGGTTTCGATCTTCTCTTCGAGATCGGCCAGGTCCGGGGGCTTGGTCATCGATTTCAGGCGCACCCGCGAGCCGGCTTCGTCGATCACATCGATCGACTTGTCGGGTTGCACGCGCCCGGGGATGTATCGACCGGACAAATCGACGGCGGCTTGGAGGGCCTCGTCGGTGATGGTCACGCGATGGTGATCGGCGTAGCGCGATCGCAAACCCTTGAGGATGGCCAGCGTCTCCACCGCATTGGGAGGATCGACGGGAATTGACTGGAAACGACGCTCCAGGGCGGCGTCCTTCTCGATGTACTTGCGATATTCATCGAAGGTGGTGGCTCCGATGCACTGGATCTCGCCGCGCGAGAGGGCGGGTTTGAGTACGTTGGATGCGTCGATCGCACCTTCCGCACCGCCGGCTCCCACGAGGGTGTGCAACTCGTCGATGAAGAGGATCACGTTTTTAGCGCGACGAACTTCGTTCATCACCGCCTTGATGCGCTCCTCGAATTGTCCACGATACTTCGTGCCCGCGACCATCAACGCCAGATCCAGCACGACCACTCGTCGATCGGAAAGCAGGTCCGGGACGCCCTGACTGACGATGAGTTGGGCGAGTCCCTCGACGATCGCCGTCTTGCCAACGCCCGCCTCGCCGAGCAGCACGGGATTGTTCTTGGTCCGACGACAGAGTACCTGTATGAGTCGCTCGATTTCATTTTCACGCCCGATCACGGGATCAAGCTCGCCGCTCTTGGCCATTTCGGTGAGGTCGCGCCCAAAGCTGTCCAGGGCGGGGGTCTTGCTCTTGCGTCGCGGCGAACTGCCGCCTTCTCCGCCGCCGGAAGCGGGTTCCATCTCCTCGATGTCTTCATCGGATTCAACGCCCGCGCCGAGCAGGTTAAGGACTTCCTCGCGCACTTCTTCGAGCTTGAGACCGAGGTTCATGAGAACCTGAGCGGCAACGCCGTCATGCTCACGAAGGAGTCCGAGCAGGAGATGTTCGGTGCCGACATAGTTGTGGTTGAGGCTGCGGGCCTCTTCGATGGCGTATTCAATGACCTTCTTGGCCCGGGGGGTCTGGGGAAGCTTGCCCATGGTGACCATGTCCGGTCCGGACTTGACCAGTTTTTCAACTTCCAGACGGACCTTGCGCAGATCGATGTCAAGGTTCTTCAGGACATTGGCGCCGACGCCGGAGCCTTCCTTCACCAGTCCGAGGAGAATATGCTCGGTACCAATGTATTCGTGATTGAACCGCTGGGCTTCCTGATTGGCCAGGGCCATCACTTTTCTCGCCCGATCGGTTAGCCTTTCAAACATTGTGCCTCTCCATCTTTCAGGCGTCAGAGCCGGTGGGGCCAGGGAATTAAACGGACGGTTAATTTTAGCGATGCCAAAGCCGGTCTTCTAGGCGCAGGCAACTCTCTGCTGCAATTTATGCAACATCCGTACCATATTATTCGGTTCACAGATCGTGTAGGATGATATTTTCAGGTGGTGGGGCGGATTCTCACGTGTCGTAATTTGTATGCATCGTCCAGGTCATGCCATTTTGACATTATTGGCGGTTCTGACTCTTGCCGGTCAGAACCCCCCCGTAACTCCCCCGGAATCACCCCCGGAATCACCCCCGGTAACTCACCCGAATACATCCCCGGATGATGCCATTCGCGTCCGATTTCGTATGGCCGATGGCGTTCGCATCACCGGCACGCTTACGGAATGGGATAAAAACGGCATTGACGGCACATTTGGACGTCGGGAGTGGGTTGAACTCGATGCACGGGATGTCTGGAAGCTATATCGGAAGTTGATGAACATCGAATCCGCGTCACAGTGGGCTCATTTGGGGCGTGCGCTGCTCCTGTGTTCACTCGATCAGCCGCAGGCGGCAAAAAATGCCGAAAAGGCATTTGCCCGGACGGTGCGTCTCGATCAAAGCATGTCGGAGATGATCTCAGCGATTCGGATTGAGGTCGATCGGATCAAGGCCGATCGCGAGGCACTTGAGCAAGCCATCGCCTCGGAAAAGCTCGATACGCTTTCCCCGGAGTCCGTGGAATGGAAGCCCCAGCCCTGGCCGGAAATTTCTCAAACCGAGCAGAACGCCGCCACCCTCGTCATGCGGGCGGATGCGGCAAAGATGCTCAGTCTGGTCGGTCTCGATATCGTCCCCGTGGAAACTGAATATTTTCTCTTCTATTCCGACATGCCCCGTCGGGAATCCGCCCGCTGGGCGCGCGAACTCGATCACATGTACGCGCGTCTCGCGGACATCTTCTTTCTTGAGGAGGGGAAGAATATTTTCTGGGGCAAAGCGGTCATTTTCGTCTTCAACCATCAGAAACGCTTCCAACTGTTGGAGGCGCAGGCTTTCAATCATCTCGCGCCCGAATCTGTGTTGGGACTGTGTCACCAGCGAGGGCCGAAAGTCTTTGTGAATTTCTATCGCCAGCCGGATGACCTGGCGTTCGCGGCAGTGCTGGTGCATGAGACAGTTCACGGATTCATGCACCGCTATCAGACACCCCAGAGACTTCCGGTCTGGGCGAACGAAGGCTTCGCAGATTATGTCGCGTCGATCTCCTTCCGGAACTCACCGATCGACGGCGAGCGGCGTAAGACCGGGGTGGCGTTCATCCGGGCCGGCGGAGATGTGAGATTCATCCTCAATTTGTCGTATCTCGATGGATCCTGGCCCGGGGAGGATGCGATCGGTTACCCGGTCAGCTACCTTCTGGTTAGTCTGATGATCAGGGAACGGCCGCGAAATTTCGGCAGGTGGGTGCAAGCCGTCAAAGCGGGGAAAGACTGGAAACAGGCGCTCGCCGATGAATTCGGGGTCACCGATCGCAGGTTGATCGAGCGATTCACGCGGTATCATCTGGTCAATGATTGAAGTGGGGGGTTTCGGGAGTGATGACGATTCACCGCCGCACGGGATTGCGAGCCATTGTCTCGCCCGAAGTCTTCTTGTTATCCATTTCTGGCCTTGAATTCTTTCAGTTCTTCGGCGTCGAGTATGTCATCCTTGTTCGCATCCAGTTGATCGAGCAGCTTGTGTAAAAACTCGGGAAGCTCTTCCCGCGTCAGTTTGCCGTCGCCGTTGGCATCGTAGCGCACCAGTTTTCGGGGAAGCGTGTCCGGTTCGGGATCCGAACTTGAATCGCGTTTGGTGCCATCTCGGCGGGAATTGCGGGCAATATTTTGCCAGTGTCGGATCTTGACGGTATCCGCCACCTGTCGAAACGATTTCAGTTGTTCATCATCCAGCAGGTCGTTCATCGACATGATGAATTCCTTGCGATGGGCTTGCATCTGCTGTTGCATTTCCGCGCGGCTACCGTTGCGATGCTGGATGTCCGACATCCCGGCGATGAACTTTTCAATGGGCGATAAGGCGACGAGCGTCTTCTCCCGGCTGAGTTCAAAACCCGTTATCGTATGGACCATCCGATCCCAGTCGTGGCTGAATGAGCCCAGCGACAACATCGCGTGTTCTAGTTGCTTTTCGGCGAGAGCGGGGCGGAGGTTTTCCAGGAGTTTCACCCGCTCCATGGTCATGAGTTGCGACAGCATCAGCGCTGTGTTGCCGCCCATAACCTGACCTTTTCGTCCGGGAGAGTCGCTATCCCCTCCACGCGCGGCCTTGCGGATCGCTTCACGCAGCCGAACGCGTGAACTGGTGTATTCACGGATAACGAGCGCTGAAGCTTCTTCGGAGAGTTTGAGATTATGTGAGAAGCCAAGGGCCTCAAGATTCCACGTGGTCTCGTGATCTTCGATCGGGATCAACTGGTTGAACCGGGGTTGAACGTCCTGAACGGGATCTTTTTCCTGGGCGGCGACCGGCGAGGTTACGAAAGCCAGGTAGAGACAGATGACGGGAAATTTCACAATGACCATATCAGATTCCTTCTCACGAAAT
The DNA here is from genome assembly GCA_022560875.1 of Planctomycetota bacterium. GTDB lineage: Bacteria > Planctomycetota > Phycisphaerae > Phycisphaerales > SM1A02 > JADFSH01. The sequence continues at coordinate 6,963 of JADFSH010000075.1, forward strand.
GCTCTCTCATGGCAGCCTGGGCATTGATTTTTTCAATCGCTGTCCTCACCCCAGAATACCGCGATACCCGTTTAACCGACATTCAATTCTGAAAACGCAGAGCCGTCATGCCGCGATGATTACCGGCCTTCGAAGTCGCGAGATAAACGCCCAGCAACCAATGTTATCGCTACGTCATAGATAACGACGCACATGTGGATGCTATTGTATTTTCTTGCCGTTTTACTGGGTTTTCTTATCCACCTCCGCCGCGTCCACCTCGATCGCCGCCGCCTCTGCCGCCACGCCCCCCGGCTCCTCCGGGTCCGCCAGGGGTGACTCGTCGCCGGCGGAAGCCGGAGTCCACGATCTGGCTGAATTTTTTCCTCTGCACTTCGGAGAGAATCGTTTTCATGTCATCCGCGAGTTTGAATCGGGCATCCATCATGCCTTGACGCATGGTCTGGTTATTACCGCTTTCGCGGGCGGCTTCGATTGCGGCGACGTAATCTTCAACGGGCTTCAGGGCTTCGAGGGTTTTCTCATCGCCCAACTCAAAACCGGCGATCGCGTTCGCCATTCGGTCCCAGGAAGTATCGAACGATCCTAATGTAAGCATGGCGCGCTGAAGCGTCTTGTCGGTAATGATGTCATCGAATGTATCGTGCAGCTTGTCGCGGTGCTCGGTCATGAGTTCCCTCATGGCCGGGTTGAATCTGCCGCCCCCACGACCGCCACGTCCACCCCGACCTCCCCGGTTTCCGTCGCCGTCTTCACCTTTTTCGCCTCGCTGCATTTCTCGCTGGGCTTTGGCGTAATTCTTTCGAGCATCCAGGTACGCCTCAGTCACTTTTTCAGCCTGATCGCCAGACAGTTGTGAGTTATGAGCAAATCCCGTGGTCTGCAGCTTCCACGCGGCTTCAAGCTGTTCGGGGGTCAGGGGAGGGGCTTGATTCTGTTGACGCTGCGGTCTTTGGGGTCGCTCCGCCGGGTCTTCCTGAGACTGGGCCTGGGCGACCGAGGTGACGACAAGCAGGCAGAGGCTTGTGATGAAAGCAATGTTTGGGCGCATTGGTAATCCCTTTTTTCAAGACGTGATTTGGATGCCGTCCTGGCGCTGCAAGAGAGCGATGAGCGGCACCGTCGAAAGGTGGGTCATCCGCTCGGCGCGAGTCCATTCGGTTCCATATTGATATCAGGGGATATGTACCACCCGACATCGGTTCACAATGGTAAGGGAGATGGGTGAGGGATATATAGTCTGACAATTAAAACGGAATTATTTACTTGAAGAAAATGTAGATAGAGCCGTGGAGTGCCTGGGGCACAAAAACGCCTCCCCGGATGCGAACGTTGTCGTAGTGTGCCTCCGGAATGAGCCTCTTGCCCATGGTGAACGGGCATCCTGCCTGTTCAAGTCTCTCAATGCACGGGCGAGACGCCCGGGCCACCATCTTGATTGGGCTCGTTTACTGCACGCGTCCGTCGTGGAGCTGGACCACGCGGTCGGCGCGATCGGCGATCGCCTGGTCGTGGGTGACCATCACGATGGTCAGACCCTTCTTGTGCTGGGCGGCGATGAGGTCGAGGATCTCACCCCCCGTGGTCTCATCGAGATTACCCGTGGGTTCGTCAGCGAGGAGAATCTTCGGCTCGTTCATGAGGGCCCGGGCGATGGCCACCCGCTGACGCTCCCCGCCCGACAGCTCGCGGGGCCGGTGGGTGAGGCGATGCTGGAGGCCGAACGATTCGAGCAGCGAGGCGGCGCGGTCATGCAGTCTCGCCCGCTCGATGCGATACTTGAATTCCTCGTAGATGAGACCGGGGATGATCCCCGCCGCGAGCAGGAGATACCAGTACCACGGCTGGCGACCGACCATGCCCGCGAGCATGGTGTTTTCCAGGACATTCAGTTCCGGCAGCAGATGATAGAACTGAAAGACGAAACCCACGGACTTGTTGCGATACAGATTCCGTTGATGGCCGCTCATGGATTGCAACGAAACCCCGTCGAACAAAATGTCACCCTTCCCCGGGTCCGCGTGATCCAGATCGCCCAACAGATGCATGAGGGTGCTTTTTCCCGAGCCGGAAGCGCCGAGGATGGCGATCCACTCGCCTTGGTGGATGTCCAGCGAGGCGCCCTTCAGCACCGGGACTTCCACCTGCCCGAGCTTGTAGGTCTTGTGGAGGTCCGCGGCCTGAAGCAGTATGGGGCAGTTCCCGCCTTGGGTGGGGGCTGAATGTTTCCGGGGGGTTGTCGCCACCCTTGTCTCATTCATAATGCAGAGCCTTCACGGGATCGACATCCGCGGCCTTGGCGGCGGGCAGGAATGCCCCGATGAGACTGAATACCACCGCCCCGATCATGGTGATGTACGCGCTGGGGAAATCCACTTCGTTGGGGATGACGGAAAAGTAATAGACCGACGGATCCCAGAGGATCACGCCCCCGATGTAAATCAGCCACGACACCACGCCCGTCATGATCAGCAGGACAAACGTGGCCAGCGCGCCGATGACGGGGGGCAGCAGCTTGCCCGAAAAGAGCTTCAGGCAGGTAATGATCAGACTGATGAGCGCTGCGCCGCCCAGGACAACCGCCAGCCACATTGGCGGGTCGCCCATCGCGTGGTGAATGATGTTGATATTATCCACCACCAGGTAGCCGATCCCGAGCCCGGCGAATGCTCCGAAGGTGCCCACGAAGAGTCCGTAACGCAGGAAGATCCAGGAAATGCCGAGACGCGAAGCGCCGATGCTTCGCAGGATGCCGATGTCGCGGGTCTTTTCGTAGACGATGGACCAGAAAATCGCCAGCACCAGCCCCGCGCACACGATGTAGATCATCGAGAAGAGCGTGCGCATCAGTTCCCGTTCCTTCTCGACAGGCCCGATGAAGTTCGCCTGTTGCTCGAGCCAGGTCATGATGCCCACACTGAGGGGAAATGGCGGCTTGACAAAAGCCGATTCATCTTCCTGCAGTTCATCGACAAACCGCTCGTAGACGATCTTCACCGCATCGCGAAGCTCATCGGGCGTGACGCCCTCGACTGATCGCACCAGCACCATCGTCGCCCGCTTTGGATCAATGCCGAGTACGGGAAAATCGGGGTCGTCCTCGTCGATGATCTCCCCGTCATCGAGATGGGTCATACGCTGGGCCTCGCCGATGGGGATCATCACCCTGGTCTCGTCGATGAGATAGACGCCCGATTGAAACTCGTTGGCCACGGGAAAAATCCTGCTCTCAGGATCGGACAAGCCGCTGCGGACCGGCATGGTGGTAAGCGTGACCTCATAGCGCGGCATCCACCACCGACCGTCATACGTGTCGTAGGTTCCATCCTTCTGACGTTGATTGCCTTTCGAGACATGCAGTCCGAGGACAATGGCGGGTTGATGGTCGGGGCCGCGGGTGAGCGTGATTCCATCCTGGAGAATTCGATCCGCCTTGAACAGTCGCTCATCGCGGGCCAGCAGTTCGTTCCATTGCGATTCGGTGAGAAAGCCTTTCAGCGTTTCCGTTTGATAGGCGAGAGATATGAATAATCTCTCCCAGTTGATTTCCTGGTCTTCGGCGAACAGTTGTCGGAGGCGGTCACGGCTGGCAACCCATCGTTTGATCTCGAATTTCTGATCGTCGGAGAGTGACTCAAAAAGATGCCGCCATTGCTGACGCATGACATCCAGCCACAAAAGCTCCTGGTACTCCGGCGTGGCTTCTCTCCAGAAGATTGTTTCTTCGTACCCGGTGACCCGGGCGAAACTCTCCGGCTCAATGCCCCAGAACTGCACCTGAGAGGTCTGCTTGTCAGGGCCGGCCGGGTAGGGCATCTTGAGCAAGCCGACCCCGTCCACCACCGGGGAGGCGGCATCGGCTTCCGGAAGAGCTTCGATCATTTCGATCAGCCGCGGGTAATGCGGAATCCCCGATACGGGGTACGACACCACCACATCGCCCATGAGCTTGCGGCCGGAATTCTTCACCATGTTCAAAAAACCCGTCATCACCGATACCACGATGATGACCAGGGCTACGCACAACGCGACCGCAGCGACTGCGATGAAGGGAATCACACGTGAGGTCAGATATCGGTTGGTGAGAAGGGCGTGGTACATGGGATTCGCAAGCGGACTGGGTGAGGGTATTCCTCCCATCGATAGGGTACAACCAACACATCGGATGATTGCGTTGCATGAGCTTCAATCAGGCGGGGGGCCGGGTGTCCGGGGGGGCACGCCAAAGCGTTCAATCAGGAAAGCCGGGGCGCCGATCTGAGCGACGAAGACCTCGCCGGTATATGGTTTGGCTTTGGGGTGCAGGAATCCGGGCTTCAAGGCGACAAAGGTGACGGTCCGGGTCGCCAGGACAGCGCTGCCGAGGGGCCGGCCGGTGTCACAGTCGAGTCCGGATGGGCAGTCCGCCGCGAGTACGGGTAGGCCCGTCGAGTTGATCCACTCGATGATCGCGGCGATCGGGCCGGTGACGGGTCGGTCCAGTCCCGTGCCGAAGATGGCATCAACGATGAGGTGGAATTCACCCAGGTCATTGAGTTTATTCGGGGTGACTTCCGGGGAAACTTCCGGGATGTTCATATGGCGGCAGATGGTTTGGTTGATACCAGCATCGCCTTTGGGTTTCGGATCCCCGAGAATGGCGAGAGTGACGTCGATTTCCTGGTTGGTCAGATGTCTAGCCAGAGCGTAGCCATCCCCGCCATTGTTACCGCGGCCACAGATGATCAGCACGCGGGGGGGCTGAGAGGTTACGTCTGTGAGCATGTCGAGGGCATGTTCCGCCAGTCCTCGCGCGGCATTTTCCATCAGGACGATGCCCGGAATGGCGTAGTCCTCGATCGCGGCCCGATCGACCTCGCGTACCGCCTGCCGGTTGAGCACCAGATTGTCCGCTGAGGTCATGAAACAATTGTAACACAGACGGGGGCGTATCCGGGGGCCGTGGGTGAGCCCGGGGGGTGTCTCAGGAAATCATGGGGCTGGTCAAGCGCGACCGTCACTCGTATCGTGACGCATTCATGAATCTCCTTTTGTTCATCGCCTGGATTCTGCTTGCGTTCTCGTGCGGCGTGCTCGGCTTGTGGTGCGTGATCACGGTTCGCTTGAAATTGTTGTTGAGCCGCCAACCCACCGTGCGGGCCGGGCTTGATCTGCCCGAGCCGGAAGGGTCCGGAGGCGGTTCCGGGGGGGGGTCTGGATCCGGGGGGTGGCCGAAGCTGAGTATTATTGTTCCTGCTCATAACGAGCAGCGGGTGATCGATGTGTGCGCTACGGCCCTGCGTAAGCAGAACTACCCCGATTTCGAGATCATATTCGTGCTGGATCGATGCACGGACGAGACCGCCCGGATCATTGCCGCTCATGCCGCCGCCGATTCGCGCATCAAGGTCATTGAGAATGAGGTTTGTCCGGAGGACTGGGCGGGCAAGTGCCATGCCGCCCGGATCGGGGCGGAGCAGGCGGTGGGTGAGTGGCTCCTGTTTACGGATGCGGACACGGAGTTCGATCCGGATCTTGCCCGGGCGGCAGTGGCGTTGGCGGGCGAGCAGCAAGCGAGCTTGCTGAGTCTGCTTACCACCTTGACCTGCAAGCACTGGTTTGAGCGAATCGTGCAGCCGTTGGCCTCGATGACTTTGGTGCAGTTGTTTCCGCCGGGACGATCGGAGCTTGGCAAGCGGGCTAGACCGTTTGCCAACGGGCAGTTTCTGCTCTTTGCCCGGACATGGTATGAAACCGTAGGAGGTCACGAGGCGGTCAAGAACGATCTCCTGGAGGATCTCGCTTTTGCGAGAGCCGTCTATCATAAAGGTGGCGTGGTCTGTTCATTTTTTTCCGATGGAATGCTCGGCTGCTCGATGTACGGCTCATACGCGGACTTTCGCAACGGCTGGAAACGCATCTTCATCGAGGCCTGCAAGCGAAAATCCTCGCGGCTGCGTAAATACGGTCTGCAATCAATCGGGGCGGGGGTGCTGGCCCCCGGAATTCAGATTGCGACGGTGATCGTCGCGGGGGGGATATGGACGATCGACATGCCCCTGGCCATCGCGATCCTGAGCGTGGTGCTGGCGGGATGGATCGTGCAGGGGCTTTGCCTCCGGACGATCTATGGTCTCTGCGGTGCCCCGAGGTGGGCGGTGATCACCTATCCCTGGGGAAGCTGGATTGTCGGCCGGATGATGCTCCACGCCGCTTCGGACCTGAAACACCGGCGCCCGATCCGCTGGGGAGGGCGGGAGTATGTTCTGGAGGAGCGGAAGTAATCGAAAATTGTGCAGGCAAGTTCTGTCCGGCGCAGCGTTTACACTTTCTCATATGGATCAGTTTGGATTCTTCACATGTGAAATGTAGACTTCCAACTTGTTCTTCAGGACTATTCAGCATCACTATCTCAGGGGATTCATCATGCTGAAGTGGAAATTCCGTTCTTTCGTCTCAGGCCATGATAAGAATTGCGATCCGGGGGGGGAGAAGATCAGACGTCGGCCCGGGTTGAGCCGATTGACTGACTTTTTACTACTGCTGGCGGTCGTCGCTGTCATCACCTCACCCGCCTATTCCCGCGACGATGGTAGAGAGACCTACCCGAACGAAATCACCGTCAGCGAACTCGAACGGTACGGCAGATGGCTGAATCTGAGCGAGAGCCAGCAGGTCGCCGCCCGGGCGATGCATCAGGCCTATCTCGAGAAGTTCGCCACCCTGAAGGCCGAGGTGATCGATCCTCATAGCTGGCCGATGTGGGATGGCGAGACGATCGCTGAATTCTCTGAACTCGCCGACGCCTACTGGGATGGGACCGAAGTCATCCGCAACAAGATACGCCGCGTGGATGGCGCGCTGCTCGACGAGATCATGGATATCCTCGATGACTCACAACTGCCAGCGCTGCAGCGGGTGCGAGACTGTCGTGCGATACAGACTCTGCGGGTGACCCAAATGATCAACGTGACCCAGCTACCTTTTCACGATGTCACAAAATTCGCGTATGACCTGGAACTCTCCGAGGCGGATGCGGCCCTTCTCGATCCCATCCTCCAGACTTACGAGCGTCGGCTCCTTAACCTCTCAAGACCGCTGCATGAAAAAGCATTCAAGCAGGAGACGGCATTAAGGCATGAATTCATCCGCCGCGGCTTCGGCAATGAACAATTCGGAGACTCGCCGGACGAATGGGAGGCCACCGTTCGCGATGTCTGGCTCGATAAGGGGCCTCAGATCATGGCCATGGTCTTCGACATCAACGAGTTGAACGAGACCACAATCCGGCGGGTCGAGCGGACGCTATCTCACGAAGGTGTCCAGGCGTGGCTCGATGAATTTATGACACGAAGCTATCAACACGCCGATGAGCCCCGTAAGAAACGCCGGCTCCTGATGAAGGCGATCGATCAGACCGGGCCACTGTCCGATCGGGATGAAACGGTCTTTCGAGAGCTGTTGCTGGGTTTCGATGTTTCCCTGCGTCGCCTTGAGCGACGGATGATCGAGCTTGATTTGAAAGGCTGGCCTAGGCAGGGTGGTCAAGAACGGGCGGACACGGCGTGATTCTCGGATTCGGCGCGTGATGTTGTGAGTGCCTTTGTTCGTGTGATCCCCGATCGGCGGGGAACCGAGCCGCGGGGACCGGCCTGCGAACCCGTTACGTCTCGGCGAGCTTCGCCATCCGCAACAGGTTGTAGGCCGCGCCGGTGATTCGCGCATCCATCTCGATCAGGGGGTGGCCGATGAACCGCGTGCGGGCCAGCCCGCCCACCGTCTTGCACCAGCCGATGACCTGCTCGACCCGCTTCCTCACCCGTTGACTGGTCCGGTAGCGCTTCGTTCTCGCTCGACGGCGGGACCGACGGCGAGCGGCTCCCCGTTCATCGTCGGACACGATCGCCCCGCGCCGGATCGGCACGTGCGGCTCGATGTCGCGCGATTCCAACTCCACCAGGAACCCGCCATCGTCGTAGCCGGTGTCGGCGCCGAGCGTCTCGGGGCGCAGGCCGTGACGCAATTCCACCCGCCGCAGCATGCGCAACGCCTCCCGACGCTCCGCCTGACCGTCGGCTCGATCAATCGCGATGTCGAGACACAGACCGCTGCGGTTCTCCATGATGACGTGCCCGCTGTGACAGAGATGCGCCTCCTTGCCGCGACCCTTGCGGGCCAGCCGCGCTTCCGGGTCCGTGGTGGAGCGGTGGGTGGCGTTGCCCCGACGCTCGCCCCGCCAGTCGGCGGGAACATCGCGGCCACCCCGGCCGCCCCCGCCCCCGGAAGGGGTGTCATCGTCCGTGTCGTGGTCGTTCTTGATTCCGGGGGTGATCGGCTTGAGGCTCTTGTGGCTTGCCCACGAACGGATCAGCGTGCCATCCACCGTGAAGTGGTCGTGGCTCACCAGGTCGAGCTTCATCGCCTCGACCACCACCCGGTCGAAGAATTTCCGCACCAGGTCATGGGCCATGAACCGGTCGCGGTTCATGCTGAACACCTTCTCACCCCACATCTCGGCGTCCGGGGGCAGGTCGACGAACCACCGGTACAGCAGATTGAACTCGAGGGCCTCCATGAGACGCCGCTCGCTGGGAATCGAGAACAACGCGCGAAGCAGCAGGGCCTTGAGCAGTTGCTCGGGCGGAATCCCCGGCCGTCCGGTCTTCGCATAGGCGGCGTCAAAGTCCCGCCGCATGTCCTGGAGGATGGCATCCGCCCACGCCTTCACCCGCCGCAACGGGTGAGTCGCCAGAATGCGGTCTTCGACGTTGTACGCCACGAACATCGAGGTCTGTCGGTCGATGCGTCCACGCATGGGGTTAGCCTCCTTGCCGGTTCATTCAACCTTCTCTACGCGCCCGTCTCGCGACGGTTGCAGAGAAGTGTTCTTGACCACCCTGCTAGATGGAAATCACACTTACAAGAAATTTTCAGGCACGGTAGTCATTGTAAAACGACGCTGAGCGGCACACTGAGCAAGGGATAACTCGAAGCGATCGCCCAATCGAGCTGGGTGGAATTCGGCTC
>JADFSH010000076.1 GCA_022560875.1 Planctomycetota bacterium
CAATTCCGACGAGACCGGAGAACACATACGCCGCACCGCTGTTGAATGCGCCGTCATCATGATACGGAGCCCCGATGAGCGCGACATCGCCGCTCAGAAACACTTCATACCCGAATCGGTCATCCGCCGCACCATCGGAAGGCGCCAACTTGGCGATCTGGGGCCAGGAGGATCCATCGTAGCGAAAGAGAAACGCCGACCCCGTCGATCCGTCAAACGGCGCTCCGATCACGATGTTGTCATTGCTCACGGAGACGGAGTTGCCGAAAAAGCTGAGGGCCTCGAGCGGGGACGGGGCAAGGATGGCTTCCTCCGACCAGACCGACCCGTTTTTACGGTAAACATACGCGGCTCCCGGTCCTGCACTCGGGGCTCCGATTACCGCGATGTCATTGAAGAGTGAAACTCCCCAGCCAAAATCAGCTTCAGCGCTCGCATCGGAAGCAACCAGCCTGGCGGTCTGGTTCCAGACGTTGAGGATATCGTCATACTCAAATATGTAGGCGGCCCCGGAATTCTTCCCGGCTCCATCCTTGAAGGGAGAGCCGACCAGTATTCTGTTGCCGCTGGAACTGAGCGAGAATCCGAAGATGGCCGCCGCTTCCGCATCGGCGGCGAGAAGCTGCATCTCCGACTGCCAGATTCCCAAGGTGGGGTCATAGCGATAAACCCACGCACTGCCCGCCGAAGCCAACAAACCGTGATTATAAAGCCAGTCCCCAACCACCACGACATCGCCGCTCGCTCCGGTCGCGTCGCCGAAAAATCCACGTCCTGGCCCGGTGAGCACCTGCTCGAGCAGCCAGGCTGACCCCGAATAACGGAAGATGTGGGCCTTGCCGTGCAAAAGAGGATGCCCGGGCGCACCGGCAATGATGATGTCTCCGGTATTGGCGATCGTGCTGTGCTCGATTCCGGTGATTCCGGTGTCCGGCACGAAAAGGACAGCTTCCTCCGCCCATGTCGTCCCCGAGCGTCGAAAGACGGTAATCGTGCCATCCGATCCGGAGCGAGCCTGCCCCACGGTGATGTCATTGGTGATGGATACCGCATACCCCAGCCAGGCTTCGCTGACTGGGGTACTCAGAACCAGCTTTTGCGTTTCGATCTGAGCCTGTGCAGGTGGGGAGCAGAGAATGACGAGAATTACACTTGTAGTTACTAAGAAACTATTTCGACGGGAAGTGTTCATGGGGATTCTCCAGAAAGAAAGTCATTTGGATACGACAGGAGGAGTTGCAAGTCACTATGTAACAAACTATTACGTGTTTGAGTCACTTCTGCGCAGAATCTGGAAAATTTTGTAAAATTCTCACCCAATGCCCAGGAAAACAATAAATCAAATCGAAGTCGCCTCACAGCGCGTTCTCATGAGAGTGGATTTCAACGTGCCGATGGACGATTCCGGGGCGATTACCGATGACCGGCGGATAAAGCTGGCTCTGCCCAGCATCCGGTCCGTCATCGATCGCGGAGGTAGGTTAGTGCTAATGAGCCATCGGGGCCGCCCCATGGGCAATGGTTATGAATCGGCACTCAGCCTGAAGCCCGCTTCGGATCGACTGGGCCAGATGCTGGAGGGGGTGAGGGTGATCTTTCCCGGTGAAGACTGTATTGGCGACGACGCACGGAAAAGCGTCGAGGCCCTGGGCGATGGCGAAATTCTCATGCTGGAGAACCTCCGTTTTCACGCTCAGGAGAAAGCCGGGGAGGTGAACTTCGCCACTAGGCTGGCCTCATTCGGCGACATCTACTGCAACGAAGCGTTCGGCACCGCCCACCGGAGCGATGCCTCGATGGTGACGGTGCCGCTGGCGATGGAAGGCAAGCCGCGGGTTGCGGGGCTGCTCTTGCAGAGGGAGTTAACCTTTTTAAGAGAAGCAATCGAGCATCCCAAGCGGCCGTTCGTCGTGCTTTTGGGCGGGGCGAAGGTATCCGACAAGATCGGCGCGATACACAACCTGATCGGCAACGTTGACACGATCCTCGTGGGCGGGGCGATGGCCTATACGCTTCTCCAGGCGGTCGATCATGACCTGGGAGCTAGCCTGGTGGAGCCGGACAAAGTCGAAGAGGCCCGGCGCATCATCGAAGAGGCCAAATCAAGCATGACCGAGCTATTGCTGCCCCGGGATCATGTCTGCGGCAAGGAACTCTCCCACCAGTCGCCAGTGAAGGTGACGGACGGCCCCGATATTCCCGACGACTGGCTGGGCCTCGACATCGGCCCGCTGACCCGGGAGGCATATATAAAAAAGATCTCGACCGCCCGGACCATTATCTGGAACGGTCCGATGGGGGTCTTTGAGATCCCACCCTTTGATGAGGGGACCAATCAACTCGCGAGGGCAATCGTTTCGGCCACGGAATCCGGGGCGATTTCGATCGTCGGAGGGGGAGATTCTGCCGCGGCGGTGGAGGCTTTGGGCCTGGCGAATGGCTTCAGCCACGTTTCGACCGGCGGAGGGGCAAGTCTTCACATGCTCGAAGGACGCAAACTCCTCAGCGTGGAACTTATCGATTGACGGGTTAAACTGGGAGGTTCCCGCTCGAGCCGGCTCCTGTGGGGAGCTACCTCGAACCGAAAATGGCAGGTTATCATCCCATGGGGAGTGGATTTCCCCGCATTGGCGGCCAAAAGTTGATTGACGGAACATCGGAGACCGGGGATCGTTAAACCAGAGTGGTAAAGCCGATCGATCGGCAACCATCAAACTTCACCTTGATTGTCACAGGAAGCAACGATGAAACTGATACGCAGCCTCATGGTCATGGCCCTGATTCTGTCTTTCTCGACGGCGGCATACGCCCAGCGCGGCAAGCTGGAGATTGGCAAGTCCGCCCCCGGCCTTGATATCGATAACTGGTACAACGCCGAAGCCGTGACCATTGAAAGTGACAAGATCTTTGTGATCCTGTTTTTTAAGGTAGGTTACGCCAACAATCCTCCGATTTTTTCCCTGCTGAATGAAATTCAGACTGAGTTCGCCGATGAGGACGTTCATGTGGTGGCCGTTTCCTCCGAATCTGATGAGCTTGTCACGCAGTTCGCGAGTCAAATGGAGCGCGTGGTCAAATTCCCCATCGCGGTGGATCGACGCAACAGTTCAGATCGGGCCTGGATGAAAGCGGCGAGTGTGTCGGAGTATCCCGGCATCTTTATCGTTGACAAGAAATCACGGATCCAGTTCATCGGCTCCCCATTCGATGACAATTTCGCGGAGGTACTGGCCCTGGTGGCCAATGACCGCTACGACGCCCAGCTTATGAAAAATGCGGAGCGCTTCATGAAACCCGCGGAAAACGCCCGCCGCGTCCGCAACTATCGTCAGTGCTTTATGCATCTTGACAAGGTCATCGAGCTTGATAAACGCATCTTCGCCAACGCCATCCTGCTGAAATTTGAGATAATACTTCTCGATCAGCATGATCCGGAAGCGGCATATGCCTACGCGAGTGAGATGATCGAGGATCGTCAGGATGATCCAACGTTGCTGAAATGGTTGGTGGAGATGATCGTTCTGGATCCTCGGATTGCCAAGGAAGACCGCAATCTGGACATTGCGATGCAAGCCGCCCAAGCGTCCCATGAAAATTCAAAACCGCAATACTATTCCGGTTATGCCCTGCTGGCGCTGGTGCATTTCCATCGAGATGAACTCAGGGAAGCGATCGAGTGGCAGAAAAAGGCGTGGCGAATTGCCCGGCCCAAAGAGAAGCCGAATCTCTGGCGCGATCTGATGTCCTACAAGGACGCGGCCCGTCGCTCCGGAGTCATCAAGACTTCAGCCTGATATTCCCGCCATCATCGACACCTCCTGCGAACTACCTCAATCCGACACCCTGATGCCCTGTTCCCAGCGCGTGAGTCGTGTATCCTGATCCGCATGTCAATACGAAACCTGATCACGAATCCGCCCCGGCTTCCCCTGATTGCACCGTCAATCCTGTCGGCGGACTTTGCGAATCTGGGTCGTGATTGCGCCGCGTCTCTGGAAGCGGGGGGGGATTTGCTTCACCTGGATGTCATGGATGGACATTTTGTCCCCAATCTGACCATGGGTCCGGAACTCTGTCGCAGCCTGCGCATCGCGCTGCCGGAGGCAGTGCTCGATGTTCACCTTATGGTGATGGATCCCGCGATATATGTGAAGCCATTTGCTGAGGCGGGCGCGAATCACCTGACGTTTCATATTGAAGCGATGCCGGAGCCGGAGAGGCTCGCATCGGACATTCGCAAGGCAGGCATGACCGCGGGACTGGCGCTCAACCCGCCCACCAGTCTCGATACCATCTTGCCTTGCATTGAATCATTCGATCTGATCCTCATCATGAGCGTCAATCCCGGATTTTCCGGTCAGTCGTTCATTGAGAGTGTTCTTGAAAAATCCGTCGCCATCAAAGCACGTTTGCGTCCCGATCAGCGTCTGGAGATCGACGGGGGAGTTAACGCGCAGACGGTGGAATCCTGTCGTGATGCCGGGTGCGATCTTCTGGTGGCGGCTTCTGCGATTTTCAAATCCCCGGATTACAACGGAGCCATTACGATGCTGCGTGGTGAGGCATGCCCGGCGCGTTGAACGCCATCGTTGATCATGAAAAATCCCGCGATGACATTTTGGTTGGCTCGATGCGGTGAAACAGTCTGGGCCAATGAAGGCCGGATCAGGGGCATCACTGATCTTCCCCTCAGCGATTCGGGCCGGGCGATGACGATCGAAGAGGGTCGCCGGCTCGACAAGGCCCATGAGGTGTCGGTTGTCTTTCATCCTCCGGATGAAGCGGCGACGGAAACCGCGGAAATTTTCTCGAACGTCATGGAAAGCAAAACAAAGGCGGTCGAGGGACTTCTCGATCCGGATCTCGGACTGCTGGAGGGGATGACTCAACAAGCCTTCGCGGAGCGATATCCCAAGCGTTATAAATCCTGGCGCGAAGATCCCCTGACGCTTTCCCCCCCTGATGGGGAAGACGTGATCCTGGCCCGGGATCGATTGTTCAACGAGATCGCTCGAGTGATCAAAAAATCCCGGGGAAGTGAAGTTGTGCTCATATTGCACGACCTGGGCCTGGGGATGCTGCGTTGCTGGCTGACGGAGCAACCCTCGACGGAATTGTGGACGCTGGTGCGGGAGAGACCTCGTATCGAACGCTACACGCTCACGGCATCAATGCTCGAACAGCTTCAGAAGATTGATGAAACGGAGGTTGCCAGTGCCTGAATGGAGACGGCGCAAGACCTGTGTGGTGGGGCTGAGGGCATGATTCAGGCCTACAATCGTCGATCGCCGATGTTTTTTTTGGATGATCCGTTTCACGAAGGAACGTATGCTCGACTTATCCAGGTCATGTGTTTTCCCCGGAATTAAATCCGCCGGATAAGAAATTGATGTCTCAAATCAAGAACCGTAGTTGGGCCGATCATCCGGAACTCGCCCCCCCGGGCAAGAAAGCGATCCCGGAAGGTCTCTGGATACGCTGCCCGGAATGCAGTGCGATCCTCTTCCGGCGCTCCGTGGAGAACAACTTATGGGTATGTCAGGAATGCCAGTACCACTTCCGGATCTCCGCCAGCGAACGGATCAAACAACTGATCGATACGGATAGTTTCGAGCCGTTCAACGAGGACATCGCCCCGGTCGATCCACTGAATTTTGTTGATGTAAAGCCCTATCGCGATCGAATCAAGGCTGCCCAAAAGAAAACCGGCCAGCCTGACGGCGTGCAGACGGGACAAGGATTCATCAAAGGACGAAAAGTGATTCTCGTCTGTATGGACTTCACATTTCTCGCCGGATCAATGGGCTCGGTGGTGGGAGAAAAAATCACCCTCGCCATCGAAGCCGCGGCCGATGCGGATCTCCCGCTGATTATCGTCTGCGTGTCGGGAGGTGCGCGGATGCAGGAATCGGGCTTCTCACTCATGCAGATGGCCAAGACCTCTGCGGCCCTGGCGAGATTCGATGATATGGGGGGGTTGTTCATTTCCGTCCTCACGGATCCCACCACGGGAGGGGTCACGGCAAGCTTCGCCATGCTCGGGGATGTGATTCTTGCCGAACCGAAGGCTCTGATCGGGTTTGCCGGGCCACGGGTCATCGAGCAGACCATCAAACAAGTCCTGCCGGAAGGCTTTCAGAGGTCGGAATTCCTGCGCGACAGTGGTTTTATCGATCGGGTGGTTTCCCGAAGCGAACTTCGCAGCGAGATCAGCAGCATCATTGATTACGCGGGAAAATAAGGGAGGACCGGGCCATGGGTGTCGTCAAGGGTGTCTCCGACCGGAACCGATATCTTGTTAGTAACCGATGCCCGTCCGGGCTAACTTGTCTTCGATGATGTCTGAGTAATATGACGCGTGACAAAGACTGATCCATATAAGCCGATCGGAATCACCCACTCCGCTTCCCGCACAGTTCTTCTTGCCTTTTCGCATGCTTTGCTTTTCCTGCTCGCGCTTCCGCCCTTTTCATGGTGGCCGCTGGCGTTTCTGGCTCTCCTGCCGCTCGTCTGGCTGGCTCAGGGAGCCAGATCATCCGCTCGCGCGATCGTGATCGTGTTCGTCGTTCAATGTGGCTTGTGGTTGTGGCTGGTCCAGTGGCTCATTCCGGTGACGGTGGCGGGGTATCCATTCCTGGCCATGTATCTTGCGATCTACGCGACATTGTTCGTGTGGATCATGAGACGATGCCTGCACAACCGCATGCTTGTGCGAATCCCCATGACTTTTCTTGTGCCGGTGATATGGGTCGGACTTGAGTGCGTCCGCGGCAAGATTGTCTTTCACGGCTATGGTTGGTACTTCCTTGCTCATCCCCTCATTGAATTCCCGGTGTACGCCCAGTCAGCCGACCTGCTGGGCGGCTATTTTGTCAGCGGTCTGGCTGCAATGATCTCCGGACTAGGTATCGATTGTCTCAACACTCGTTTCGGGACGATGAAACGCCAAACCCTGGCCATGGCGGTAACGATCACCTTCGTGTTGCAACTGGCGAATGTCGGGTATGGCTGGTGGCGGATATCGCAAACCGATTCCCTGAGTCCGGGGCCGGCCATCCTTGTGATTCAGACCAATCTTCCCCAGGACAATAAGACCGGATGGACCACGAGCGATCAGGAACGCGATGTCCCCGTGTTTTTCGAGATGACGAAAACATCTCTGGCCAAGACCCAGCGCGGTGCGGATCTCATTGTGTGGCCGGAAACGATGGTGCCGGGAGTGGGACTGGAGCCTCAGACAAGATTGTTTCTTCAGCAGACCTACGGGTCTCGAGCGGCCTATCTTGTGAAATGGGGAGAGCAACTGGTTGCCCTGAGTCGCGAGCTTCAAACCCCCATCCTCGCGGGAAGCGGGGTTTGGGTTGACGTCTCCGTGGGCGAAGACGGTTTTCCCGACCCTCGTCATGAATACAACAGTGCCTATCTCATCCAAGGTGAGGAGCCGTTTCAGCGTTACGACAAATATCTTCTGACCCCGTTTGGCGAGACCATGCCGTATGTCTCCGCCTGGCCCTGGTTGGAGGAGAAGCTCCTGGCCATCGGGGCCGAAGGCATGACGTTCGGTCTCTCAGCGAGCGAACAGATCCAAAGGCTGAACCTGAAATGGGAAGGCCGGATGATTCGCCTGGGGACCCCGATTTGCTTTGAACTCACCGCAACCGAGGTCTGTCGGCAGATGGCCTGGGATTCGGGGAGCAAACAGATCGATATTTTTATCAATCTGAGCAATGACGGCTGGTTTACCTTCTACGACCCGGGTCGCGAGCAGCATCTGCAGATCGCCCGTTATCGATGCATTGAGAACCGTACGCCCATGATCCGGGCCGCAAACACGGGGCTGAGCGTATCGATCGACTCCACGGGAAAAGTGGTTGGCAAGGTGGGAGAGGGCCGATACGGGACTGGTCAGCAGACTGGCACCTTGTTGGCTGAGGTTATGCTTGACCGTCGCGAAACATTGTATGGCTCTCTCGGGGATCTTTGGGCCTGGGGCTGTCTGGGCGGTTTGGTTTTCCTCCTGACTCTGACCTGGATCACGTCGGATACAAAGGTAGAGCATGATGATGCGTCGAAAAAGGAAAATGATGATGTCGCGGGTGGCGATTCCGGCACTGCTTCTGATCGGTTGTCAGGGGGAGCGTGAGCAATCCTCGGTTCACTGGAGCACAAAATCCGGATCCGTGCTGGGGAAAGATCTTCAGAGTCCACGATTGAGCGTCGTTGAATTTGACCTGAACAATGCGTCATACGCCAAGATTCGCGACGTCGCGATCGAACTGTTGCTGGAAGCAGTGGATGCTGATGATCCTCTTCTACGGGCGAATTCGATCGAGGCGTTGCACGCCGTGCCGAAGTATCTGGCTCCGGCCGTTCAACGTGGGCTGGTCGATAAGAATCATGGGGTCCGGTACGTTGCCGCGATGACGGTGGGCCAGCTCCAGATGCGGAATATTTCCCATCTGTTGGAGCCGCTGCTTGATGATAAGTCGCTTTCCGTCCGTGGGGCGGCCATTTACGGACTCAAACGTTGTGATCGGGCGGTGGATCTCAGTCCTCTCGGAGCCATGATTCTCTCTGAGTATGCCGAAGTTCGTGCCAATACGGCCTTTATCCTGGGCGAGTTGGGGAATCCGACCGCCATTCCCTTGCTTCGCATGGCGGTGAAGAGCAATTTGTCGCAAGGCGAACCGGCCCGCAAGAAAATCGTCAATCTCCAGATAACCGAAGCATTGGTTAAACTGGGGGCTGTCGATGAGCTGGAAGTGATCCGTGCCTCACTGTTTACCCCGTCGGATCAGGGAGAAATTATCGCGCTGGCGTGTCAAATATGCGGGCGACTCGGGGATATGAGGGTGGTCCCGAATCTCCTCGATCTGGCTCTTCGCGAGGGCCGATTCCAACAATCGGCAGAAGTACGGATGGCCGCAGCCATGGCCGTGGCTCAAATCGCCCCCGAAAAGGCGCCTCAGCAGGTTCCCCATGCGTATTTAAAGAGCCCTTACCCCGGATTGCGGGCCCAGGCGGTATTGACCCTGGGAATCGGTGGTGACATGACCAATCTCGGCGATTTGAGTATGATGCTATCGGACGATAATCCCGTGGTCCAAGTCGCCGCAGCCGGTGCGATTCTGCGTATTTCCGGGGAAATCTACGGAATTCATAAGTAAAAACTTGTATTGACATTAGTCTGGGCTCAGAGTAAAAATATGATGTCTATGGAATCAAAAATCGCCACCCGGGCAACTGGGTGATCCGGCGATATGAGGCTCGGAGAAAAGAAGTAAACGCTCAAGAAACGGCCTGAGGGTTGGGAAGCCGAAAGCGAGCCATTTTAATTGCATATTGGGATGGCATTGATCCATCGGGCCATCCTGATCTTTGAACGCGAGGATTCTACTGTGCATGTTTTGACAAAGATCTTTATTGTGCTCGTATCCATTCTGGCGGTGTTCCTGGTTCCCCTCGTGGTTGTTTATTCATACAACGAGGACAACTACAAGGGAAAATTCCAGACGGCCGAGCTTCAGGCAGCCATCGCAAGCGATGCCCTTCAGGCGGCTGAATCCCGTCATGCGGCGGTCGTGGGACGCCTCCAGATCCAGCTTAGCGAACTGGAGCGAGACAAGGCGGATCTGGATCGGGAACTGACAAACGCCCAGGTGGAGCTTCGAGCGGTTGAATCCAAGCTGATCTCTGCCGAAAGCATGAAAATAGATATTTTCGGACGTCTGACCATACTTGCTTCCGCGACCGAAGCCAGTCAGCTCATCGTCAATGATCTTCTCGCCGAAGTGAGAGATCTCCGCAACAACGGGGTGAGGATTCGTGAACAGAATACCGAACTCGATGAGGCGTTGCGGGACATGACCGGACAGCTTCAGGTGAATGTCGCCGCCCGTCGAGCCCTGGAGGAGGAATTGCAGCGACTGAGGGATGAGTACAACGAGGCCATTGCCAAGGTCGCCGATTACACCGCGATCTACGGCACCATCCAGCCGGTGGCAGTCTCTACCTTTGGCGGAATCGCTCCCGATAGGGATCTGGATGCCCCGATCATCTCCGTTTCCCGCTCACCACAGGGAACCTACGCTGAAATCGATGCCGGTTCACGTGATGGTGTTAAGGTGGGGTGGATCATGACCATTCACCACGGCGGCAAATTTATCGGGAACCTCCGTATCGAGAAAGTTGATCTCAACAAGTCAACCGGCATCGTCATGCTGGAAGATGAATCAAGGGCGGGCCTGGTGCAGGTGGGACACGGCGTGATCGCCCGGGCCGGACGTGACTGATCCCTACCAGGTGAGGAAAGAATCAATATGAGCCAGATAACGACCCCTTCGATTCGCCGATCCGGCGGTGCCCTGGACGTGTACACCGCTCTGCTTCTCGCGGCTTTCATCGTGCTGAGTGCGGGGGTGGTGCTGGTCGCGTTGAAGAATATCGATCATTCCACCGTCAAAAATCAAAATGGGTCGATATTCAAACTTGTGGACAAACGCTAGTCCGCTCGATATTTTGTCATCCCTCACCATTGTGGATATGTTGCAGCGTCGGTCGTCAAGGCCGACGCTGTTCTCGTATGATTCATGTTCGGGCGAAAATACGGTCGAGATGCCTATCGGCCAGCACTAAAAAGAAGTGATTTCGCCGAAGCCTCAATGCACGAATGGAGTAACGCTTGGGTGTTTTGGACAGGATACTCGGCTTGTTCAGCGTCGATATGGGGATCGATCTGGGTACTTGCAATACGCTGGTTTGTGTGCGCGGTGAAGGCATCGTGCTTAACGAGCCTTCCGTCGTTGCCGTGAAAAAGGGGACGAACCGGGTACTCAATAACGGCAACGCCGTGGGATGGTCCGCCAAGGAGATGCTCGGCAAGACGCCGGGATCCATCAGCGCCATCCGGCCGCTGAAGGACGGGGTGATCAGCGACTTTGAAATCACCGAGGCCATGCTGAGCTATTTCGTCCGCAAGGTGAACGGGCGCAGCCGTATTGTCGGTCCCCGGGTGGTTATTGCCGTGCCTTCCGGAATCACTGCCGTGGAAAAACGGGCGGTTCTCGATTCGGCCGAACGGGCCGGGGCGCGCCGGGTGTATCTCGTCGAGGAGCCCATGGCCGCGGGTATCGGAGCGGGGCTACCGATCGTGGAACCGACCGCGTCCATGATCGTTGACATCGGGGGCGGCACGACCGAGGTTGCGATCATGTCCCTTGCCGATATCGCCACCTGTGAATCGGTGCGGGTTGCCGGCGATGACATGGACGAAGCCATCATCAGTTACATGAAGAAAACCTACAACCTGACGATCGGAGAGCAGACCGCCGAGCGGATCAAGATCGAGATCGGGTCCGCAGCCCCGGTTGGCGAAGCGACGACCATGGATGTGCGGGGCCGGGATAACATCTCGGGACTTCCGCGCAAGACGGTGGTGACCAGCGATGAGATCAGGGAGGCCTTGCAGGAACCGATCAACGCCATCATTGAGACCGTGACGAGAACCTTGGAACGCGCCGAGCCTGAACTCGCCGCCGATCTTGTCGATAATGGCATCTGTCTCGTCGGCGGGGGGGCTTTGCTGCGGGGTCTCGATGTGGTCTTTTCCAATGCGACCGGGTTGGATGTGGAAATTGCCGATGACCCCATGACCTGTGTGGCCCGCGGCACCAGCATCTATCTTGAAAACCTCGAAGAGTGGAAAGAAACGCTCGAATCGGATCTGGATGAATTCTGAATCCTGTGGGTAGGTCACGTGCTCCACACGAGCGGTGAGTTTCATGTATTCGACGTTCGCCCGCACACAATCAGCCTTTACCGCCGCAATACTCATCACGCTGGCGCTGTCACTCACCCCCGATCGATATCTGGGCTGGACGAACGATATCGCCGAAATCATTCGGGTTCCCACCCGTCCCTTCAGTCATCTGGGAATCGTCATGGGGAATTGGCTGCGCCCCCCCACATCCTTCGATTCCGATTTTCCCGAAGAGTCGAAAGAGTATGTCGATCATCTGAAATCCGAACGCGACAAATTCATGCAGCTCTACGCGGCGGAGCAGATGGAAGTCGCGAGCCTGCGCCAGACCTTGGAACAGATACAGCGCGTCCCCATTGAAGCCAGGCGCCCACTGCGACTGCTCGGGGCCAGCATCACCGCCCATTCTCCCACCGATAGATTTGGCCCCGTGCAACTCAACCGGGGATCGCGGGCCGGCGTCACTCCGGGCGACATTGCCGTTTACAACGGCGTGTATCTCGTCGGGCGTATCAGCGATGTCTCCACCTTCGGCAGTACCCTCGTGCCGCTTACCAACGTGGCGACCGGTCTCATGCTGGTGAAGATCACCCCGCCGGATACGCGTGACATCAGTGTATTGAACCTCGTGCAACTCCAGCCGAACGGAGACGGCACCTTCATTGCCGATGTCGAATCCGGATTTGACATCGAGGTAGGTTACGAGGCTATTTTTTCGGATCGCACCTGGCCGGACGCCGCCCGGAGCATGGTCATCGGCACCGTCGCATCCATTGACCCCATCGATGATCAACCCCTGCGGAATCGCATCGTCATCAAGCCTCGTTTCCATGTCTCCGAGCTTTCGCGGGTGACGCTGAAGCTGGAACAGGAGGAACAAGAGGCGGGTTCACTGGCCGAGGTTGGGGTCGGGTCCGAGTCCGGGGGCGGGGGCGATCCATGAGATGGGCGACGTTTGTGGTGCTGACTTTCCTTTGTATCGCTCTGGAACTCAGTCTCCGCGGAGTGTTGGAACTGCGATCGATCGGGGGAATCTCGCCAAGCTTCGTCGCTCCCCTGGCGGTCTTTGTCTCGATGTTCGCACCCCGGATGACGGCGTTGTGGTCCTGCCTGCTCCTGGGGTTGCTGATGGATATCTCCACGCCGATTGCTCCCCATGCGGGGGCCAGCTTTTATATCTTCGGCCCCTACGCTTTGGGGTACGTGTTCGGCGGATTCATGATTCTCCAGCTTCGGCCCATGGTCTTTCGCCAGCGGTCATTGACGATCGGGTTTTTGACCGCACTCTGTCTCTTCGCGGTCGCCCTGGTGACGGTCGCCATCTTCATCATCCGTTCCTGGTACGCCCCCGACCCCTCGATCTATCCGATCAGCCCTTCCGCGACCGGGGAGATGTTGCGGCGATTCGGCATCGCGCTGTATTCAGGAATCTTCGCCATCCTCTTCGGCTGGCTGCTGCTGACCACCCTGCCATTCTGGGGATTCCCCACCACGACGCATCGGAGGGTGGGGCGGTGGTAGAAGCTGAAAGCTGAAAGTTGAAACGTTGAAACGTTGAAACTAAGAGAATACTGCTCCCCGCCACCCACCACCGGTCACCTCTCTTCCCTGCTACCATCCCTCCATGAACCGCATGATCATCTTCGACGATGGCAAGGGTGAATTCGGCCCGATGTGCGATCTGCGGGCGGTCTTTGAGTTGCGGACGGGGATGCTCACCACTGCCGGGCGGATCGCGGCCCATCGTCCCAAGACCCTTGCCGGGTACTGGGTTCCCGATTCGCTGCAGGCCCTCGTCGCCCATCGCGCCAATGCTCCGGTCAACATGCTGCCCGAAGAGGAGGAAATCTATTGCGTCAGCGGTCGGTGGGCCTTGCCCGATGCCGATCTCAAGCTGGAACTGGGGGAGGCGGTGATCGAAGCTGATTCTAACCATGTGATCGTCGCCCGGCTTCGTCATGCCGACGCTGAGCGTTTCTTGTCAAGCGGCGAACTTCCCGATCGCATCAGGACCACCAGCGGGGCCGGGGAGTCCGGAGGGGGGGTGCTCTATCGGTATCCCTGGCATGTGCTGGATCATCTTGATGCCGTGAGGAGGGATATCAGTGACACGCGATTGCTCGATGCGAAAATATTGAACGAGGACTCGGCGGTGATGGGTTACGAGCCGATCCAGGTGGCCCAGAGCGCGATGCTGTGTCCGAGCATCGTGTTCGACGCCTCCCGGGGGCCGATCATGATCCACGAGCGGGCGGTGATCCGACCCGGGGTGGTGCTGTGCGGGCCGTGCTCGATCGGTCCCGACTCGACCGTCATTGATAACGCACTCATCAAGCCCGACACCGTGATTGGTCCCGCCTGCAAGGTCGGCGGCGAAGTGGGGGGGACGATCTTCCAGGGCTATTCCAACAAGTCCCACGACGGGCATCTGGGCGATTCGTGGATCGGCAAGTGGGTCAACTTCGGGGCCGGCACCACCAACTCCAACCTGCTCAACACCTACTGCGAGGTGAGCATGCGGCTCGACGCTGGCGGCCAGCGTCACCGCACCGGCCGCATGTACCTCGGGGCGATCGTGGGCGACCACGTCAAGACCGCGATCAACACCCGCATCATGACCGGCACCGTCATCGGCACCGGGGCGATGATCGCCACGAGTTCTCCGCCGCCCACGCTGGTGGAATCGTTTGCGTGGATGACCGACGAAGCCGTGCGTCGCTACCGCTTCGACAAGTTCGTCGAGGTGATGAAGACGGTGATGGCCCGAAGGGAGAAGGAGCCGGGGGAGGCGTACATCAAGCGTCTGGAGGAACTTCACGGGCAGACGAAGGGGGATTGAAAAGCAAGTGAAGAGAGGCATCAAGGGTGGCAGGGGCATGGCTTTGCATGCCCCTGGATACGCAAACACAACACTGAGAAACGCTCCGCTTATTCATTGCCACCCTCCAGCCCACCCGGTCGCAGCAGACTAGATAGAATGGAGTCAAAGGCCATCAAGCGGCGACAACAGAAGGACTATCCACGATTGTATATACCGCGTAGGGTGGCTCCTGGGATGAGGAAATGAAGTGTCTATTTTGTGAATCAGATGGTCCATTCACAACTGTTGAGCATGTCATACCGGAATCTCTTGGTAACGATGTTCTTGTATTGACTAATGATGTCTGTGACTCATGCCAAAATTATTTCGGTAAGGAGATCGAGAAATTTGTTCTTGAAAAAACACCTATAGCATTTTGGCGTGTCTATTTGCGAATTCGTACTAAGACGGCCCAGAATCCGCATGTTGATATGAGGCAGCCAAAGCAACAGAAAGGCGTGCTTCCCAATGTGCATGTACTACATGACAACATTGGATTTGCAGCCCACGACGATGGATCAGTCTCGGTGGATATGCACGATGATGATCTTGTGCGACAAATCTTGTCGGGCGAGAAATCACAATTCGTACAAGTGTTCACTCCGAACGTTTTGTTTCAATTTGGACGCTTTTTGTGCAAGATCGGAATTGAATTACTCTGCACAGAATCTCCGAATCGGGCGAGAGAGCCTGATTTAAATAAGGCCAGACGATTCGCCAGATTTGGAGAGCCATTTCGTCATTTGTGGCCGATTTTTCATTTCAATAACGGGAAGATGCCGAAAGTCGCAGAGGAAACGGAGATTGAGTGCTATTCGTACTCGATGGTTGAGGTATCAGGACACTACTTGGTATTCAGATTTGGAATGGGGACTGATAATTGGCTTGTGTGCGTCAATGACGCTTCGCCAAATCTTGATATTCAGGCTCTATTTCCTTCTGAAAGCGTGAATTGCATTTGGTATCACGAAAGCGAATATGCTGGAAAATAGTGACCTCTAATCTAAGCGGCATTCAACCTGTGGGATGAAGCGAGGAACCCGGCCCAACACTGTGAAACGCTTCGCTTATTCACAGGCACCAGCGAAGCGGAATCAGAGCCGGCGCGATAACATACCCACTTCATGGCGAAGAAAGCGAAATCAACTT
>JADFSH010000077.1 GCA_022560875.1 Planctomycetota bacterium
ATCGATGAGGTCGAGCAGCACTTTGCCGACCCGCCGTCCCCGGAAGTTGAAAGTTGAAATGAAGCCTTGCAAGCCCGGACTCACAGAGTCCGACTTGCTCTTTTTTTCAACTTTCAACTTTCAACTTTCAACTTTCAACTTTCAACTTTCAACTTTTTCTTCCCCCGTCCACCCCCGTCGTCTCGCTCACCGGGCTGAAGATGTCGAGGATACGCGACTCCTCCAGGGCCACGGCGGAATGCACGACGTTGGGAGGCAAGTGGATCACCTCGCCGCCTTCGAGCGTCATTTCGTGATAGTCATCGCCTTCCCCTATGCCGAAGGTCACCTTGCCGCTCAGCACGATTCCTATCTGCTCATTCTCGTGCTGGTGCGAGGCAACCGAAAAACCCTTGTGAAGAATGACCTCCGAGACCATGACCTTTTCGCCCATGATCCGTCGCCGATCGATGAGATCCATCGGGTGGTCCTGTTCCATGTCATTCCAGCGATAGCGAACGGCGTCGGTCATCACGGTCATTTTTTTCTCCTTGAGCCTGACGTTTCCGGGCGATTGATGATAGGCGGGAAGCGCGAAACCGATCCGTTTGCATCTTCGCAATCTGCGGATTCCTATTCTGTTCTCAGGATTCTTGAGAAAATCAAGGCATCCCCTCAACTGCCGATTGTGCTACGATGACAGCATGGAAACGGCGCATCGCGACAACCATGATCATCCCGGTTTTCTCCGCGTGCCGATGCGATATCCGAATGAATACGTCTGGCTGGTGTTCATCAGTGCGATGGATCTCATCATGACGTGGATAATTCTCAAACGCTACGGTGGTTACGAAGCAAATCAGGTCGCGGATTTTGTGATCACCCGTTTCGGCTCGACCGGCCTGGTCCTGTTCAAGTTCGCCATCGTCATGTTCGTGATCCTCATCTGTGAGATCGTGGGACGACAAAACGAAAGCCGGGGAAGGTGGCTGGCCCGAGTCGGCGTCGGCATCTCGGCTCTTCCCCTGGGGGTGTCACTGTTTATCGTATTGCGGAATCTTGCGGGCTTTTTATTCGAGGGATCGTGAATCCGATCCGGTCACGAGAGGTCATTATTCGGGAGCTGACATCAAGCTGCTACTGATGGATGATGAATCCGTATGGATCAAGCCCCTGAGCAACCAACACAAGATTCCCGGGTCGATCATCCGGCATTTTTCAGCGTGCCGCCCATGCGTTATCCGAACGAGTACGTGTGGCTGGTGTTTGTTTCGTGCATGGATCTGACGCTGACCTGGCTGATTCTCGAAGGACTTGAGGGGGAGGAAATCAATCCCGTGGCACGGTTCATTCTCGAAGGGCTCAAGGGCGAACGGGCCAATCCCTTTGACAATTCAATCCTGAGCCTGGTCGGTTACGGCGGGCTGATCGTCTTCAAGTTCTGTCTCATCCTGTTCGTCATGCTCGTGTGCGAGATCCTCGGCCGACGCTCGGATGAGAGCGGCAGATTGCTGGCGCGGGTGGGCGTGGGTATTTCAGCGATCCCGATGATTGTTTCCTTCTATCTGCTCATCACCGAAGTGTTTCAGTTGTAATGGTGACGGTGACTGACTGCGTTCTCATGCATCGCTGATCGATACATCGCAGATAGGGGTGAAGCGCAATGACCATGAGAACCGGATGATCAAGGATTGATTCGTTCGAGAAAGTCCACCTGTTGTTATGCGTGGCAAAAAAAGCCCGACGATCTGGGTTGGGGATCGTCGGGCACATCTGTTTCCTGGCGAAGAATGGAATACCATTCAAGGCCCGGATGCCGGGATAGGGTCCCGGCTTGTTCGGATTGCGTCCTCTCATGTCAACCATGACACGGAAATCTCCCGTGTCAAACAAACCAGCGGGAAAGTGCGCAAGGCGATCTCAGATCTGCGCGGAACCCGTGCCGATGAAACAGGTTGCGCGCGAATTTTTTTTCCTATTTTATGGGGTTCCTGATTCCAATTTCTGAAAATTGGAATGTGTTTTTGGTAAGTGGTCACTATCGGTGTTGCCAGAACGCCCGCAACATGTCCGTCGCCTCTTTCCCGCTTGTCAGTTCGCTCGATTCGCGGGCGGGCGGGTCAAAACGACCGTCATCCAGGGAGCCGTCAAGCTCGTTCAGCCACGCTTTTGTGTTTCGCATGGCTTCCGGCGGCTTTTCCGCCAGCATGCGGCACAAGGCCATCGCTTCGTCGTTGACGGTGTCCCCCGATTGCGCCAGATGCGTGGCGAGACCAATTCGCTTTGCCTCGAGACCATCGATCAGCGCGCCGCCAAGAAGCAGCCCGCGGGCCACGCCGGAGCCGATCGCCGCTTGCAGGGTCGGGATGGTGACGGCAGGGGATACTCCGATCGGGTGGACGGGATAACCCACCTTCGCGTCCGGGGAAATGAAGACAAAATCACACGCACTCAGCAGCGCGCAGCCCCCGGCGATCGCCGCCCCCTGCACCGCGACCACCACCACCGGCGCCAGGCGTCGAACTCTGCGATTGATGCGGCTGAGGTGATCGATGTACCGGCCCATCAGTTCCGGTTTCTCAACGGCCAAGCCAAGGTCGAATCCAGCGCAGAAAACGCTCCCCGCTCCCCGCAGAAGGATCACGCGAATCGATTCGTCAGTTTCGAGCGACGTGAGCGCCTTTTCCAACGCATCAAACATGGCGATCCCCAGCGCGTTGCGTCGTTCGGGATCGTTGAGGGTAAGCACCGCGAGGTTGTCATCGCACTTGAGGGTGACAAGGTCTTCGGGCATCGATGTATGGTAGCGGGTTGGACCGGGTGTATTCGAGTTATCGTTACGACAAGCGCCAAAGTGGCCGCCCGGACCTGCCGGACGGCCACTTGTAGACTTTTCTCCCCTCCTCCTCCGCTCGTGCGATCCTTCCTTCCACACTTCTTTCCATATATTGTTTGTCGACTCACGCCTTTAGGTTGCGAGGACGCAGTCCGAGAAGAAGAAATTCCCGTCCTGACCGGTTGACTGTTCTACGGTTCGTCATGCCAGGTGTTGCTGTAGACATCGTAGATCAGTGAACAGTTGGCCGGTCGTGTCGGGCCGCCCTCTTGGATACAGATGCCGATGTCAATCGACGAGGAATACACCTCGGTTTCGATGGGCCTGACGGCGATCTCACCTTCCAGATCCAGGAGCCGCTCCATCTGCCAGATCTGGGGCGCCGATATGTCGCGCACCGAGCATCTACGCAGTGCGGCCACATAATGTCGAAAACTTTCGGCCACCATCGACAGACAGGATGATTTATCCCTGGTCTCAAGGCTGACGCTTCGCGGACTGAGCATGCGCAATGATGCCATGGCCCGGACTTCCGCCTCCAGGGCGCTGCGGCCCTGGCGCAGGGCCGATTCCACCGCCAGCGCATCTGCTTCCTCCACCGGCCCGAGAATCCGCACCACCAGGGGTTTCTCATCAACGTTGCCGGCCACCAGCATCCGCAGTCCGTCATCGTCGAGCACCTTGAGGTCGTCGCCGAACGAATCCCGGGCGGTGATGTTGCAGCGATCCAGGAGCCGGTTCAGGGATGACGGCGCCGGTGATGGGTTTGAAACCGGGGCAGGGGAATCGAGTAACAGGTTCCGGACGTGCGGGCCGGGATCGATATCAAACCAGCGCGGCATGGCGTCGATGAAACGCATCGGCGTCAACGAGAGTCTGTAGCCGCCGGCATTTGTCTCGAGCTTAGCTCGCATGGAGGCGAGCATGCTGGCCAGCGAACTGCGCGGATGTCCGCCGATGCTGAATCCCTGGCCGAGAAACGCGTTGGATCGGGAGCCATTCATGACGATCCGCCTCCTTCCGATCCGGGAGAGACCTGGCGACGAAACGGGTCGGCATGACGAGAAACGATCATCGGGGAATTCTGGGTTCGGCTGCGCATCATGTCAGGCATTCCTTTCTCGGATAAAAAACCCCGTCCGTTTCGGGACAGGGTTGAACGTGTGAAGTCGTGTTCGCTTGACGGTTATGAGTGCATCACAAAGTCAACCCTGTCCTCCGATATGGGAGGCGGTGACAGATAACCATGAAGTTGACGTGTGTCTGCTGACTCATTGAACTCCACTCTACTTCGGTTTTCCGATGGGTCAAAGATCTATTCGGAAGAATTTGCATTCAGTTTCTATTTTCCCCCCGGTGCCCCCCCGGCGCGGTCTACGCAGGGGAAGATACGCAAGATAGGCGAAAGATCGAAGGTGGAGAACAAGAGTCGTCAAGCGGCTCGGTCAGAAGTTGATGACCAGCGTCGCCCGGCCCGCGATGTCGTTTTTCGGGATGTTTGAAGGGCTGAGCGAGTCGTATTCATGTTGCACTCCAAATCGCAGGGACAAGCCCTTCATCTTGTCAATGCTGATGGTCCAGTCGAGTCTCGATTCCAGGCGAAACTCGCCGGATTCATTGAAATCGGGAAAATACCGTGCGCTTCCCGTGATTTGCTGCTCCTCGCTGAGGTGGTAATCGAAGTCCAGACCGACGAGCCCTTCCGGGGCAAGATCTTCATTCACCGAGCCGAATTCCATGCGAATGCCGCCGCCGAGACGCCCGGTGAGCGAGAAGCGATCGACGGCTTTCCCCTGCTCAGTGATATCTTTGACGTCCATAAGCAGGTATCCCAGACCGCCGCTGGAGGTGATGCGCTGGTCCCACGACTCGAATTCGGCGCTTTCAAAACGTCCCTGGGCAAACACGCTCCAGTTGCTGTCTTGGCTCTTCCAGTCGGAAAAAATCCCGGTATCAAACCGGTTGATGGTCGTTTTGCTCTGACTGGTCGTCAGTCGATAGTTCAAATTCACCCGGGTGAGGTTGGTGGGGATATCCCGAGTGGTATTAAATTTGATCGTGAAATTTGACGTCTCCGTGGAGCCGTCGGTGAGCGCCCCGCCGAACTCCAGTTGCGATTTCCAGGGAACGCGCGGCTTGGAAAGCGGGATCGGCTCGATTTTGATCGCCGGGGGATTTGTCGGCGGCGGCGTGGCAACCGGAGGTTTCGGGGTTTCCGGGGGGGATGTTTCGCCCGGGGGGGGTTCGGTTGTCCTGGTATCCTTCAGAGAACGCGTCGGGAGAAGGATCGTATCCAGCGGCCGTCCATTGACCGTGCGGATCGAGGCCACGGGGATCTCAAGCCTCCCGAGGATGGTGTGCTGGACAATGAAAACGTCCGGGGTGCGCTCAAGGATTGACACATCCTTGAGGACTTCACCACTGACAAGTTCGATTTCTTCCGAATGAACGGGAGAAGTGAAAAGCAGGATCAGAACACACACGAGCCAGTGACGCACAGGACGAAAAATCTCCATACGGATGCAATCGAGTGAGGAAACCGGCTGACGTGACCGCTTCAATCGAGACAATCGAATGCTCAATCAAGGGGAATAAGGATCTGACGATTGAGTATTCATCACCAACACAATAGCGATAGCGACGGGAATCGTCACCAGAAAAACGCGAGCCACCACCCCGATCCAGGGTCGTTGTCGGGTAATCACCGGAAGCTCCCCCAGCCAGAGCAAAGGCAGCGCGAGCAGCGGCAGCAGGAAACACGCGACGGGCGCTCCACTGTAGTCGTACCACCCCTGAAGCCAGAGAATCGTTGGCGGCATGGTCGCCAGCAGGGGAGTTGCGCCGGCATGAAATGAGAATCGCGGGTTCAGAAGACTGATGACAAAAGCCGCCCCGCACACTCCGCTGAGTGCGCCGCAAATGATGGGAAAGGTGATCCCGCCGGTCAACTCGGCAATGATCGCAATGCCGGTGAAGATGATGAGAAACGAAATCGGAAGTGAAGCCCCGGGACGTCTCCGGGCCAGAGGTTCCAGCAGAAACCAGAGGAATACGGAGACACCACACAGGCCCGGCAGCCCGAGCAGGGCGTAGGTGGGGTTGTCGAGAGGCTTGATGATCAACGTGATGGCCAGCACCAATAGGGGACCGGCCAGCCAGGTGGGCCATGTGGACTTTCGCAGCAGCGCTGCAGGCAGTCCGATGACCCCCAAAGCCAAGGCCAGATACACGATCCAGTCCCGCTTGGAATTCGGTTGCAGCGATTCCCAGCCGTTCTGGCTGATGAAACTAACTATGAAAGCCAAGGCCAGGGCGATGCCCCCCGACCAGAGCCCGCCCTGATAGTGCTCTTTTCTTTGCCAGGGTCTGAATCCCAGCAGAAGAACCGCGGCGGCGAGGGCTGCCGGAAGAACGACGCCTTGGATCAGGATCTGCACTTCCATAAGTCTTCACCGCCGCAACGATGCTTTCAGTCGGTCAAGTACGCAATTGGTCGCGCGGGATGAGATCATTCACTGGGCGTTGGCTTCCATGCTCACCAGGAGGCGGATCTCCCGGCCCAGTACGCCGTTCTCTAGCCCATAGTTCACACCGTAGTCCGAGCGATCAACGGTGAAGATCGTTTCAAATCCGATCTTTTTGCCGCGGCGTGAATTGACGATCCCGGTGAGATCGACCTGGGTGGTGATGGTCTTCGTGATGCCGCGGATGGTGAGATTGCCAGTGACTTCAAAAGTGTCATCGTCGACCTTGCTGACGGCGGTGGATTTAAAGGTCATCTCACTGAATTCTTTGGCGTTGAAAAAGTCCGGACTCTTGAGGTGATTGTTCAGCCGTTCAGTGTTCGTGTCCACGCTTTCGACGTCAATGACGACATCAAAGCTCAGGGAGGCGGGGTCTTCGGGGTTGTAGGTGATTGTGCCGGTAACATCGTTGAACCGGCCATAAAACATCGCCGCTCCAAAATGGTGGACACGAAAGATGCCGGTCGAATGGACGGGGTCGATCGTATAGGTCGTAGCCTCTTGCGTCGGGCGGGGGGCGGTTATCCGGGGGGCGGTTATCCGGGGGGCGGTAGCCCGGGGTGCCGCATGAGTCAGTCCGAGGCCGGTCGTGAGGATGATGGCTCCGAACGAAAGTGCTGCTGCGATACGCTTGTTCATGGTTTTCTTCTCCGAAAATCGGGTTTGTCTACTCTATACCAAGGTATTGTGGTCGGGATGCCGGCGGAAGCAGTAAATCTGCCGTCCGGTCAACTATTTCCCTGAGAGTATCTAACTCGGTAAGAAATGTGTATTGTTCCGCCTCGAATAAAGATCGGCCCGATCCTTTTCAGCCTTTTTCGATCCGGTCTGGTGACGGGAGCGTATGGGCTACAAAGGCGGGCAAGGGTGGCTATCCTCACGAGAGCCTCCCGAAGGAGATTGGAGTACGAAAAATCGAGGAACGGATGACCGGAGAAGATGATAAAAGCTATCCGCTGGAGTCGGGTGAAAATGCCGAACCCGCGACCCCACCCTCGCTCCCCGAGGAAGAGCCGGATATCGTCGTTTCACGCGGCGTCGAGGCTCTTCCCCTGGAAGAGGTGGATCTTGAGTCGCTGGATCTCCCCGATCACTCGGGAGAGCCTCAAGAGACCCAGCAATTCGAGTTGGAGATCGAGCCCGAAAGCGACTATGTCAAGTCATTGGACGTCTGCCCGAATTGCGGCAAGGCGATGGGTAAGACCCGAAACCTGATCTGCCTGAAATGCGGCTTCGATCTCAAGACCATGAAGGTGATTGAGACCAAGACCGGCGAGACCACGGTCGAGGAAGTTGAAGCTGAGAATGAAAAACCCAAGCCGGTCTCTCGGAGGGGACGCGGCGACCTCTGGCTCCCCGGCGGACTCGCGGGATTCTCCACCGTCTTCATGCTGATCGGGTACGCCATCGGAGCCGCCGGTTTGTTCCCCGGTGAATCAGTCCGAAGGATTCAGGGATTTTTTCAAGAGATGGGACTGTTGGTCATCTGGTCTGTCTGCGGGCTGGGAGGTGTCTATTGCTTCGCACGATTGCAGGAACGGCCGATGGGTCACTGGCAACTGGTGGTAACGCGGGTCGCGGGAATCGTTTGCACCATGCGTCTGGCGACATTTTTTGATGTCACAACAGGGTCGGTTGAATGGACATTGGAAGCGATTCTCCAGATCGGGATTGTCACATTGACGTCGATATTTTTCTTCCGGCTCAAACCGCGAGATGCGGGGATGCTGATCATCATCTCGATCCTGATCTTCCTTATCCTGTATCTGCTGGCGATGTTCATGCGCCTCGTGGTCGGATAGGCGTCGATCGAGTCTGTCCCGCGATCGCTAGTCAACCAAATCAACCTGATTCAGCCGGATGTCAAATATGAGGGTGGTATTACGCGGGATTAATCCATCGGCGTAACCATCACGCCCCCAATGTTTGTGGGGGGGACATCGAATCACCCGTCGTCCGCCGACTCGCATGCCGACGATTCCTTCGTCGATGCCGTCGATGACGGCGTGTGAGCCCACCACAAATTTCCAGTCCTTGTATTTCAGTAACTCCGTACCGTCTTCAAATGAGATGACGTAATCGATCGACACGAGCCGTCCCGGCAGGGCGGTTTTACCACGACCGGTTTTGTCACTGAGAATGGTGATCGGTCTTTCTTCGACTTTCACCGTGCGATCGCGACATCCCCCCAGCGCGAAAAGGACCAGGAGTCCGATGATGCTTTTGTACGCTTTCACAGAGTTGTTATCGGTTGATTCCGAGATCGGCTTCGCTCAGGATTCCGTCGTCAGGACCGCGCGAGCGGGCACCCCGGTCGCGGTCGTGCCGGGTGGCAGGTTGACCGTCGCCACCGCTCCCGCGCCGAGGGTGCAGTCGGCACCGATTTCGACCCCGGGAAGGACTTTGGCCCCGCTTCCGATCATGGCGTCATCTCCAACGGTGGCGGCCCCCAGCAGAATAGCCCCCGGAGCGATGTGCGCAAACGGACCGATAAGGCAATCGTGCTCGATGATCGCCCCGCTGTTGACAATCGTGCCGCGACCGATCCTGGCCCGGGCGTTGACGATGGCGAGAGGGCCGATAAACGCCCCGTCCTCGATCATCGCGGATGGAGACACGATGGATGAAGGATGAATGATCGGAGCCAGCGACGCACCGGGACATTCCGCGCGGGCGTTTTCCAACCATTGTCGTCGCAGGACGCCATCACCAAAGGCGGCATGGATGAGCAATTCGTCCGACAGTTTGGTTACCACTTCAGCGAGATCATCGAGACCGCCGAGCCACTTCAATCCCGCCTCTTCCGCGCGACCGGCGATGCCGTGTTCATCGTCAAGACAGCCGGCCACAATATATCCGGCGGCTCGGGCCGCATCTCCGACCACGACCCCATGACCACCCCCGCCGAGGAGAAGCACGATTGCGGTCCGGCTCATACCGCCGTCTCCTCATGGCTGAGGGAAGGCGCAATCTCCTCAAAAATGTCCGTCTCCTCCTCTTCGACGGATTCCGGCTCGGGAGTTGCGCGACCGGGATGGCGATCAGCAATGGCACGATCCCAGGAACGGTGATAGCGCGCCAGCGGAAGGTCGTAATGCGCCGTACGACAGTGATAGCAGACCAGCCGCATCCGGGACTTCAGCAGAACCACCAGCCCCGTCAGCAGCAGGATGATCATGATGAACTGCACAATAATGTTTTCCGCGAACCCGAAGATACCCAAGAGCAGCCCGGCATAGTTGAGGATCACCAACACGCCCATGAAGGGCGGAAAGGCTTTTTCACGAAACAGGTCCGTGCAGCCGCAGGACAGACAACGCCTGAGGCAACTGGCGTCATCCAGAGCGGTATCCCAGTTGAAGAAGAACTCGCGATCCTCGCCGTTCAGCCTCGCCCGGCTGGGGCGAATGGTTGGATCGACATCGACAATCCCCACCGGCCTTCGTAATTCATCCCGCAATTCAATCCGCATCGCATAAGCATAGTCGCAGTTCGGGACAGAAAACAGATCTCAGCCGGCGGAGAGCAGACGCCCCGCTCCATGATGGTGGCTTGCCAAGCGGGCTTTCTCCCGGCATAGTTCTTTCGATGAATCATTGGACGACCCACCTCACCGGAAAATTCGTGGTCTTTGACGGGCCGGATGGCTCGGGGAAATCCACCCAGTTTGCCCGGTTTCTCTCCTTCTGTCGTGAGCGCGGTCTGGATCTCTGTGAAGTCCGTGAGCCGGGGGGGACGTCCATCGGGGAGCAGATCCGCCGGGTTCTGCTCGATCCGGACAATGCCGACATGTCCCTCCGCTGTGAGATGATGCTGTACATGGCCAGCCGCTCCCAGCTCATCGAGCAGGTCATCCGCCCGGCGCTGGAGGCGGGTAAGCTCGTCCTCGCCGATCGTTTTGTCAGTTCCACCCTGGCCTATCAAGGAACGGGGGGGGGGATGGCCCAGGATGACATCATCAGGGTGGCCCGGGTCGCCATTGAGCCATATTGGCCCGATCTGACCGTGGTGTTCGATGTGGATGAGCATGTCGCATCGTCCCGGCTCAATCCGTTGCTCGATCGCATGGAACTCAAGGGTGAGGTCTTCCACCGACGTGTGCGGGAGGGCTTTTTGCATCAGGCCGAGAATTCTCCCGACACGTATCTGGTCATTGACGCATCTTCGGATGAGGATGCTGTGTTCCAGGCGCTCCTCAGCGGGATGGAGTCGAAGTTCGGAAGCTGATCAGCAACTGGGCTGAATGGTCACCGTCAGCCGCTTGGATGTGAATTGCTCCTGAAGCAGTTCTGCGTGTTCCCGGTGAGTGGAGAGCAACAGTGCCAGGCCGGATTTGTGGGCTTCGAGCATGCATTCGATGGCCATCTGGGGCTCCAAGGCCGTCAGCGAAACGATCGTCTCCACCACATAGTCCATCTCGTTGTGATCGTCATTATGAAGCAGGACATCCCACGGCTTGAGGCGGTGGACTCGCGGCGGTGCGGGAAGGGTCTTGACGACGGATTCCGAGTCCGGATCGCTGGTGAGATCAAGGATCTGGATGTCGGCAGTCACGGCGGGATCCATTCCTCAGGGTTACGAGGGTTAGGGTGAGAGGCGAAAAAATCCTACGCAGGCGGCGTCTCCTCGGCCACGATTGCCTTGCCAATAGAGTCATTTCCGCAAGGAGACCGCGTTGTTATGGGACGACGGAAATTGTTTCCATTTCTTTACCGATCGAACCAAAACCGGTGCCCTCAAACGCCGATGCCGACTCTCTGGCGGTATTTGAAAACGAATGCTTTCTGGTGAAAAGGGACTCTCATGAAAAATACTCGAACTGGCGGGATGACCACCATGGGCATCCTCAACATCGTCTTTGGTGCGTTCGGCACACTTTTCTCACTCCTGGCCATCCTCAGCGGCGGCCTGATCGCGGTCGTTGGTACAGCGGTTGAAGCTGAAATGGGTGCGGAGGCTGAAGGCATGGGCTCCATGGCTGCGGCCGGTGGCGGGCTCTTCATGCTCATCGGGCTTGTCAGCGCCGTTTTCTGCATCCTGCTGATCGCGGCCGGTATCGGCGTACTTAAAGTCGCACCCTGGGGACGCAAGCTCTGCATCGTCAGCGGCGGCGGGATTGTCCTCCTGAACCTCGTTTCGCTGTTCGGTAGTGGCTTCACCCTGTCAACGATCATCGGCATCGCCTATGGCGGTACGCTGCTGGTGTTGTGCTTTACCGAAACTTGGAAGAAGGCATTTGCCCCCGTCACACAATCCGACAATTTCCCGAGTGCCGCCTCCGCCGCGTCCCCCAGCTTTGCCGCGATACCCGCCGCCGAAGGCACCCCCGGCACCTCCGGAACTCCCGGCCAGTCAACGACCCCCGCTCAAGCGAGCAAGTCTGGCGCTTCCGAAGAGCCAGCTTCGACTGGACTTCCCGGCATGCCGTCCCCTTCCAACAAGAATCAAGACAATGACGATGTTGCTTCCGCAGCCTAACTAGTTCACGCAATCGCAAACCCACAACCGCCCGGTTTCCCATGAAGCCGGGCGGTTTTATTTTCAACTTTCAACTTTATTTCAGGTTCACCTGATCACAATCTTGCCGAACTGCTCTGCCGCTACCAATCGCTCTCACGCCTTGGGGTCTTCGTCCGCTTCGATCACGCAGTCAATCACCGGCTTGATGGCGCCGCTTTTAAGCAGGGCGGCGACCTGGCGGAAGTCTTGCATCGAGCCTCACTGCACCATCTCCGATCTGCCCAGGACTCACGCGGGACCCACCTAGCGATCAGGGGAAAGACTGACTTGCCGGTCAAGGCCGTCGCCTCTCTTGTGGTGGGGAGGCAGACTCAGCGGCAGTCGGGCTGAAATTGGAATCACCCCGACAAGTGCCCGCGCCGCCGCCCGCTGCATGACCGGCTGCCCGCTCCAGGCCAACATGAATGTTTCGAGGTTTGGAAACGTGTCAAGTATGGTCAGCTTCGCGAAGGAAATCACAACCACATCGCGTCCATCCTTTTCAAGCTGACGAACGAACCGCACGAAGTCATCGGACATTTCCACAGACTTTTCGACGTCAAGTCGAATGTAGACGGAAAGCACAACCCGGTCAGCGTCCAGGGCCCGTTGGTGGAGTTCATCATAAATCGACGAATCGGAAGTGGGGGAGACCCGCTCCGCGTCAACCGAGTTCACGTATTGCCTCAACTCGGCATTGAATCGGTTGCCCGCGATCTCATTGTAATCCCGTTCAAAGGTGATGCTGAGCACCCGAAGATCAGAAGGGGCAGAGAGAGGCACCAGGTTCTTCCGATCACGGAGCAGCACGATGGAGCGATCGGCGGCATCGTCGGCGGCGCGTTGGTGAGCGCGGCGGCCCACGACCTTGTTGACATCATCGAGTGAGGCATATCGATTCTTATGAAGGCCAAGCCGGGCCTTCGCCTCCAGAATCCGGCGAACGGAGGCGACGAGTCGCTCCCGTGAAATCTCCCCGCTTTCGACGGCTTCCGCAATCGCATCGCCCGCCGTGATGGTGTAAACGCCCAGCAGGAGATCGTTTCCGGCCTTGAAGGCCTTGATGACCGCCTCCTCTTTAGTATAGGTATTGGAAATCCCGCCCATCGACAGGTCATCGGTGATGAGAAGCCCCTTGAAGCCGAGATCCTCACGGAGAATCCGGGTGATCTCCGCCGAAAACGTCGCCGGGAGCGTGTCCGAGCCGGTGAGACCGGGGGTGGCAAAGTGGCTGGTCATTACGACGTCCACCCCGGCTCGGATGGCATGACGAAAGGGAACGAAATCAATAGTATAGAATCGCTCGCGATCGTTCCGGCTGACAGGAAGTGTGACGTGGGGATCGGTGGCACAGTCGCTGAAGCCGGGGAAGAAGCCGACATAGGCGAGGATGCCCGCATCGTGGACCCCTTCGATATATGCCGCTTCCAGCCGGCCCGATAGTTCCGGATCGTCTCCGTAGGTTCTGCTCTGGAGTGAGTTGGCCAGGTTCGTGAGAACGTTGCCCCCACCATCGTCGTCGATGAAGTTCACCCCCGTCGCGCGAGACTCCAGGCCGATGATCCGCCCCGCCTCGCGCACGGCAGACGGATCGCCGATCGCGCCATACGCCATGGCGGAGGGGATGTCCGTCCCCCCGCCCAACATCCATCGGTCCCTCCGGGCGGCTAAGAACTGTTTTCCCAGTCCCCAACCGATCGACAGCAGCGGGATTTTTGCATGGGACTGGAGCGCATTGAGTTTCACCGTGCGAGCGAGCGGCAACCCGCCCATCATGTAGAAACCGCCGGCCCCGCTTTCAATCCCCCGCACGTCTTTTTCAAATGCATCGCTCTCGACAGACAAGTAATTTCCCGGGGTAAACAGCATCGTGACCTGCCCGGCCATCTCGCGGACAGTAAGCTCAGCGAGGGTGCGCTCCACCCACGCGCGGCCCTCAGCATCAAGCGGCGATTCGGGACCGAGTTGCTTCGTGACAAGATATGAATCGGGGGCGGGGGTTCGATCGCCCGTACTGCAACCGCCCAGAGACAACATGATGAGAAGGAGTGCCGGGTACTTTGGTGAGCCATTGATCATCACATTTTGCTCCGTCTACAATGGAAATCCCAAAGCCCGAGATGACTTGCTTCGAGAAGTCTTCCGATCGTATTAGTATACATGAGCTGTCCCGTATCGCGCTCCCTGGCGGTCGCGGCTAAACAGTTTCACCGTTCTTTGTGTTTATTCCAAATCTTCTCCGTGTCTCCGTGCCTCCGTGGTTATTCCCACCGGATCACGATCTTCCCGAACTGCTCTGCCGCTTCCAATCGCTCCCACGCCTTGGGGGCTTCGTCCGCATCGATCACGCAGTCAATCACCGGCTTGATGGCGCCGTTTCTCAGCAGGGCCACGACCTGGCGGAACTCCTCCATCGATCCCATGGTGGAGCCGATGAGGTTGAGCTGGTTCCAGAACACCCGGGCGAGATCGGTGGTTGCGGTGGGGCCGGAGGTGCAGCCGCAGGTGACGAAGGTTCCGCCCCGGGCGAGGCTTTTGACGCAGGACATGTGGACGACCTTGCCGATGGAGTCGGCGCAGATATCGACGCCGCGTTTTCCCGTGATGGTCCTGACCTGGCGCGACCAGTCCTCGCCGGTATCGAGCACGCCGTGATCCGCCCCGATCGATTTGGCTTTTTCGAGTTTTGCTTCGGAGCGACTGGTGACGATGGTGTGGCAGCCGAGATGCTTTGCGATGTTCAGGGCCGCGGTAGCCACGCCTCCTCCGATGCCGGTGATCAGCACCCACTGGCCGGGCTTGATCTGCGCTCTCGACCAGAGCATTCGCCACGCGGTGAGATGCGTCAGCCCGAACGCCGCGGCATCGATCGGGTCGGTCTCGCCGATGTCGATGAGGTTGGTGACGGGGGCGACGAAGGTTGCCGCATTCGTGCCGTTGACATGCTCGCCGATCAGGATGATGTCCAGCGGAGACGGGGAAACTCCCGGAAGGTCAGGTTCCGGCTGGGTGATCGCGGCGTTGAGCATCACCCGCTTGCCGATCCATGATTCATCAACACCGGCCCCGACCGCTTCGATGATGCCCGCCCCGTCCGAGCCGCTGATTCGCGGGTAGTCCAGGTCGAGACCGGGCAGCCCCATGCCCACCCAGAGATCCATGTGGTTCATGGCCGAGGCCTCAGTGCGGATCAGCGCTTCGCCGGGGCCAACCTCAGGATCAGGGAAGTCATCCACGACCCTGATGTTCGGCGTCACCGGCGTACCCTGCTTCGATATCACGGCTGCTTTCATGGGGGGATTATACAGAAATGACTGTGTCGATGGTGCCACTGACGCTCATGCTTCGAGCGTGAACGTCAGTGCTCCCACGCCGTACCTGAGAGGCTTTGCTCGAAGGTCCGGGTTCTTCTTCTTCCGCGAAAGAACAGCCCACCTGACCATTGTCCCTGTGACGATTGGGAGACTCATAGGTATATTGAATGGTCACATCCCTCTCACATCCCGTTACTGAAGGAGGCATCATGTCACGATGTTCAACTTTCCCCATGGTTCTCGCCTGTCTCATCGGGCTTGCGCTTGGATATGCCCCGGCCCACGCCCGACAGGAAGCGACCACGATGCCATCCGCGCGGAGTGAGGCGAAGCTGAAGCTGGAAACGACGGTTGATGAAGGGACCGGCCACCGAACCTCCACCGGCACCTACACGGTTTAGGAAAATC
>JADFSH010000213.1 GCA_022560875.1 Planctomycetota bacterium
CGGGCACTATAGTCAGCGATGGAGTAAACACCTGGACCAACCCAACCGGGGGGGTGGCCCTGGCGACGGCGGGGACCGGAGATGTCCTCACCGGTCTGATCGCAGGCTTTGTCGCCCAATTTTTCAAGCCTTCCCTCGGCATCGGCTCGAAGCAGATCAGCGCCGAGCAGCAGGGGGGCTTGAGTCTGCATGATTGTGCTCGACTGGGGGTCTATGTTCACGGGCTCGCCGCGGATCGATGGACGGCGGAGCATGGCACCGCGGGGATGCTGGCCATGGATCTGCTGGATGCCTTGCCCGATGTGCTCAACGAATTGCGCGACGAGACGTGATATCATCTCGCGGGCGGATTCGGCGAAATGCCTTTCAGCGTGTACACTTTCATTTGTAATTGAACCTGGTTTCTTCCGAGCGAGCAAGATTCATGACACATTCCCCCCATGCCAATCTCAGTGATATCCAACCCAATTCATTTGTGGAAGGGGTCTACAGCCTTCTGAACCCCCAGATCGGCACCACCCGGGCCGGCAAGTCCTATCTCAAGTGCCTCGTGCGCGATGCCAGCGGGGAGGCCGCGGCGCGACAGTGGACATTCGATGAAAAGCAGTTGGCCGAATTGACTTCGACCGGATTCGTCTGGATCGCCGGTCATTCGCAGCTTTACAACGGGCAGGTGCAGATCATCCTCGAGCAGATCAAGCCCATGGAAGTTTCCGAAGAGGAAATCAGAGCCCTTCTGCCCACGACCAAGCGGGATATCAACGAGATGTTCACGGAATTGAAAACCATTCTGGGTACGCTCGAACATCCGGCCATGAAAGCGCTGGCGGACGCCTATCTCGCGGATGAAAACCTCATGGCGA
Source organism: Planctomycetota bacterium (assembly GCA_022560875.1). Taxonomy (GTDB): domain Bacteria; phylum Planctomycetota; class Phycisphaerae; order Phycisphaerales; family SM1A02; genus JADFSH01. The sequence goes on from JADFSH010000213.1 coordinate 864, forward strand.
ACTTCCGGCTGGCACCGGCGGCGATGAACCTGCATCACGCCTGGATCGGCGGATTGCTCGAGCACACGCTTCAGCTTCTCAAGCTCGCCGAGATCATGCTCCCGCTTTACCCCCAGCTCAATCGCGAAATCATTTTGATGGGTTTGTTTCTCCACGACCTGGGCAAGACTTCCGAGCTGACCTGGGAAAAGGGCTTCAACTATACGACCGATGGCAACCTCATCGGACATATTGTGCGGGGAGCGATCTGGCTTCAGTTCAAGGCGGCGATGGCCTCCAAGGAGAGCGGCCAGAAGCTGCCCACCGAGGTCCTGCGGGTGCTCCAGCACATCATCATCTCGCATCACGGCGTGCCGGAATTCGGGGCCGCGAAAATTCCGAGCACTCCGGAAGCGGTATTCATCGCCCTGCTCGACAATCTTGATGCCAAGACCCAGATGGTCTTGACTGCCGCGAAACGTGAAGACGATCTGACCGATGATGCGCGGGGCGAGTTCACCGACAAGGTCTGGTCGCTGGACACGCGGGTCTACTGGAAAGATCCCCTGAAGGTGTCGTGAGTAAGGGAGGGAATCATCTGACGTTCGATGAGATTGGTTGGTACATATAGCTACGTAGGAGGGAAGGCTTCCATCACGACGGGTCAGCAGTCAGCGGGGATGGTTTCTGAGCAACTATCTGAATTGCCTTACGACTCAGGCGCTGAGGTCAATACCTCGAGCGACCTGGGAGCGTCCCGGCTGGCGGGCCAGATCTGCCGCCACTTCCATAAGCTGGATGACCGCTTCGCCTTGCTGCTCGATTGCATCAAGGCCTTTTTTTGCGACGAGAATCTGCACCGATTGCAGAAGGCGGGTCTGCTGGAGGATTCCGATGGCTTGGGCTGATATATCAGGCATCATGGGCGTTTTCGGTTTGTCCTGAGGGGTGACTTGACTTTCATCAAAGGTTTGTGAGGCTTGTAGGGTCCGAATCTTCGGCTATCACCGGTGATATCGGGGAAACCAGGAATATTCGGACTCTGCAGCCAGTTGAACTCGACTTATTTCTCTTCCTACAGTCACTGCAAACGAAAGGGTAGCTCCAGGTATGAAGAAGGAAGGCAAGAGCATGCACGGCCCACGAATTCTGATCGGGATTCCTGTCTATAACGAAGAAAAGTATGTCTCCCGGGTACTCGATGAGGTCCGACGACACGCCAGGGATAGGGATATCCTCGTCATCGATGATGGCTCATCCGATCAGACCCCCATGTTGCTCGCGCAACAGCCGGTGGAAGTGATTCGACACGCTGAAAATCGCGGCTACGGACGTTCCATGCAGGACATGCTCCGATGGGCGAAGTTTGATGGTTTCGACTGGCTCATCACCATGGATTGCGACGAGCAGCATGAGCCGGCGGCGATTCCTCAGTTCATCCGGGAGATTGAGGCTGGCCAGGCGGATGTGATCTCGGGAAGCCGGTATCTCGATGATGCCCTTCGCATCGATGCTCCTCCCAGCGATCGGCGCTCCATCAACCACACCATCACCACGGATCTCAACCGGCGTCTGGGGTTGAAACTCACCGACGCGTTTTGTGGTTTCAAGGCCTATCGAATCAGCGCTTGCGACAAGATGGATCTTGATGTGGATGGGTACGATTTTCCCATGCAGTTCTGGGTCCAGGCGGTTGCGCTCTCGCTGAGAATCAGCGAGATTCCCGTGCGTCTGATCTACAACGATCCCACGCGCAGCTTTGGCGGCCCGCTGGACAATCCTGAATCGCGCCTGGCGCATTATCTTCGTACGCTGCATTGCGAGCTTATTCGTTGCAGCGAGCGCCTGCCCGAAACGGCCCTTGCCGGCGAGATCGAAACCCTCACCTGCAGCCGTGATGTGTGCTCCTGCCTCAGCCACAGCGCGGGTTGATGCGGCGAAAGAATGAAGGACGACGATGACGGTTGATCTGACGATTCAACCCAACTTTGATCGCTGGTGCGATCTCGCCAGCCTCACCCCGGGGCAGGTGATCTTCGGGCATCCGCTTGGGGAGTGGTTCATCAAGACCCGCTCGGAACTCGGGCTTGATATCGAGCGACCCATCGTGGCCACCGGCCATCAGACCCTGCTGTGGCATCCGGGCATCCTGGCGAAATACCTCGCGGTCCATAGTTTTGCGCAGGCGAAAAATTTCGCCAGCGCGAACCTGATCGTCGATCAACATGCCGAGGGGTTCGGGGAGCTTGAGATTCCCAGCCAGCGGAGCGATGGTTCCCTGGCGGTGAGAAAAATGCACCTCACCACGCCCAGAAAGGGCGTGCCGATGGGGCTGCACGAGGCGTTCACCCCGCCCCGGCCTTCGACTCGCCTCAGCGGACTTCTGCCTTCCGTCGCCGAGGGCGTGCGCAACATTCATGATCGGGTGTACGCTCATCGCGATGCCCCCAACGCGGCCCGCCAGATGGCCCTGGCCCTTGAGGACATGATGAAACCCTGGGTCGATCCCATGCCGAGCGTGACGGCA
>JADFSH010000078.1 GCA_022560875.1 Planctomycetota bacterium
GAATGGTTTTGACCCCCGGAAGAATCAACGATGCTTCAGACTGGCTGTCGTGGCTCTCGACCATGCTCCGTGCCCGCGGGCTCATCCTGCACCAGACCACCCCCGAGGAACACGACCGGGCCATGGGCATCGTGCAGGTCTTGACGCATTACTCGACGGAAGTGCTCGGCCGCACCCTCGCGAAGCTCGGCGTCCCGATCGACGAGACGCTTCAGTTCACCTCGCCGGTGTATCTGATGGACATGCTCATGACAGCGCGGCACTTCGCCCAATCCCCCGACCTCTACGCCTCAATTCAGATGTCCAATCCTGAGACAACGAAGGTACTCAAGGCATTCGTCGAGTCCGCCGAACATCTTCAGACAATTGCCCGACAGGAAGACCTCGAAGGGTTCCGCGAAATGTTCCGCGAGGTCCACGACTACTTCGGCCCCTTCACCGACGAAGCCCTGGCCCAGTCAAGCTACCTGATCGACAGGCTAGTGGAGAGGATGTAGAGAGAGGCACTTGGGATTAGGGAATTGGCATTGGAAGGGAGATCCCCTCTCCCTCTGGGAGTGGGTTAGGGTGAGGGATTCGTGACATATCAAAATCTTGACTACTCAAGGCAACTTGCCCCATACCCGCCCCCGCCCGGGGTTTCGAGGATGAGACGGTCGCCGGTCTGAATCTCGCAGCCGTCCACTGCCCCTAGATCGATCGTATCTCCATCAGACCGCACGACCCGCTGACTTCCGGGGGCTCCGGGGGAGCCGCCTTCCAGTCCGAACGGTCCTTGGTTGCGATGCTGGCTTAGGATCGACAACGACACGGGTTCAAGGAACAACAGTTCCCTCACCGCCCCATCTCCGCCGCGATACTTTCCCGCACCTCCCGAGCCGCGGCGGATGCCGAATCGCTCCACCCTTACCGGGTAGCGATGCTCGATGATCTCCGGATCGGTAATCCTCGTATTGGTCATGTGGGTATGAACGGCACTGGCCCCGTCGAAACCCGGTCCCGCCCCACTGCCGCCGCAGACGGTTTCGTAGTAGCCGAAGTTTTCATTCCCGAAGAGCAGGTTGTTCATCGTCCCCTGGGCTGATGCGCAGAGCTTCAGCGCCTTAAGCAGCGTGCCCACGATTCGCTGGGAGGTCTCGACGTTGCCCCCCACGACCGCGGGGCAGAGTGCCGGGTCATCGGGAAACTCCGGGTTGAGCATGCACCCCGGCGGAATGCGCAGTTCGACGGCCTGCATGATGCCCTCATTGAGCGGAAGTCGCTCGCCGATCATCACCCGCAGGATATAGATCACTGCGCTGGTGACGATCGCGGGGGTGGCGTTGAGGTTGCCGGGATGGGTGGCGGCGGTGCCGGCAAAATCGATCACGGCGGCATCGCCCTGAATCTCGATCGTCACGTGGATTGCCGCTCCATCATCAAGATATTCCAACGCCTCGTATCTGCCATCGGGCATGGCTTGCAATGCGTCTCTCGCCAGACGCTCGGCCCGCCCGCGCAGGGCGGCCATCTGCTCGTGAATCACCCCTGCCCCGTAGCGATCCGCCAGCCCCCGGAAGCTCTGCGCCCCCCGTAAGTTTGCGGCGACCTGAGCCCGGAGATCGGCGAGATTGTCCTCGACCGATCGACTTGGGAATGGACCGCTGCGAAGTAGCCTGCCAACCTCATCGAATCGAGATACTCCATTTTCAATTAAATACCGTGGCAGGATGACCACCCCCTCTTCCGCAAGCGTTTTCGCATCAGGCGGCATGGAACCCGGTCGCGTGCCCCCGACTTCCGCGTGATGCGCCCGCGATGCGGTGTAACCGAGGAGCTTGCCTGTGTTATCAAAGACCGGGGTGATGACGGTGATGTCGGGCAGGTGCGAGCCGCCGAACGCCGGATGATTCGTCACGATCACATCGCCTTCGCGCATCTCGATCACCTCGCGCACCGAGCGCACACACAACCCCATCGCCCCGAGATGCACCGGCATGTGCGGGGCGTTGACGAGCAGTTCCCCGTCGGCGTTGAGCAGGGTGCAGGAAAAATCCAGCCGCTCCTTGACGTTCGTGGACAGCGCGGTGCGTTCGAGCATCCGCCCCATCTCCTCGGCAATGGAAGAGAAGCGGTTGGTGAAAAGTTCCTGGGTCACGACTTCGGGCTGGCCGCTCTCTTTCATGGTGGGACAGGCGTCTCGCCTGTGCGGTTCTTCCTCTTCACACAGGCGAGACGCCCGTGCCACAATGATTGCCCCGGCCTGATCGATCATCCCCTCCCACCCCGGCTCGATCACATACGAACTCCGACGATCAAAGATAATCGCCGGTCCCCGGAAGCTGGACCCGGCGACCAGATCATCACGCTGAAAGGCGTTGATCTCGCGCCATGACTTCTCGAATCGCGCCCGCACTGTCCGGTTTGCCGTCGCCTCAAGAGCTTCGACGGCAGCAATGGTCGCCTGGGGTTCGATATGGGCGGATGAAGCCACGACGCGGATGGACTCGATCTCGATGGGCTTGCCGGACAGGTCCGGCGATGTGCCGTACATGGAGGTGTAGCGAGCAGCAAACAGGGTGCGAAGCTCCCCGCCGGGCGCAAGGTCAATGGACAGTGAAGTGTCCTGGCCCAGCAGCCGCATATTCACCAGACGCCTGCGAATCGTAATTTCTTCGCGGCTGACCCCCTCGGCTTCCACTGCATTGATCGCCCTTCCCGACATGTCGCCAAACCAGGTTTCAAGCTCAGTTTCAACCTCGTCAAGCAATGCCAGGATCTGTCTCTCCTCGAACCGTTCTATCGAGGCATGACCGATTCCCAATGCGCTGAGAAGCGAAGCGTCGGCAGGCATGATGACGGTCTTGATGCCGAGCCGGTCGGCAATCGCGCAGGCGTGCTGCCCTCCCGCCCCGCCGAAGCCGACGAGGGCGTACTCCGCCGGGTCATAACCCTGACGCAGGGAAATCTGGGCGATGGCGTCGGCCATGCGTTCGTTGGCGATGTCGAGGAAGCCATCGAGAATGTCATCGGGTTGGGTTGGCGTGCCGGTCGAGGCGGTGATCCGCGCACAGACTTCATCAAGTGCCCGCTGGGCATGATCGATCGAGATGGGAATTTCAAATATTCCAGGGTCGAGCCGACCACTCAGAAGATTGACATCCGTAATGGCCAGTGGCCCCCCCGCGCCGTAACACGCCGGGCCGGGGTCAGCCGCTGCGCTCTGCGGCCCCACCTGCAAACGGTCATCCGTATAGCGACAGATCGAACCGCCTCCCGCGGCGACGGTTTCGATGGCCAGGGCCGGGGCGACGAGTCGCACGCCCGCGATTTTCTGCTCGAAGCAATACTCGTAGTCACCGTCGTAGCGGGCGACATCGGTGGATGTTCCCCCCATGTCGAAGCCGATGATTTTGTCGTGGCCGGACATTTTCGCCGCGACTGCCGCTCCCGCCACGCCGCCCGCCGGCCCGGAAAGCAGCGAATCGCGGGCGCGGTATGACTCCGCCCCCACCAGCCCCCCCGCACTGGTCATGACATGAAGCCCCCGCCCCCGGAAATTTGGATCAATGTTCCCATCCGATAGAGATGTGCTGATCCTACGCGCAACATCGTCAAGATACGACGTGATGAGCGGATCAAGATAGGCATCGACCACGGTTGTTTCCGCCCGATGAAGAATGCGTATGAGCGGCGAAAGCTCGGCTGAACCGGACACATGAGTGAACCCCACTCGCTCGAGCACTTCCGCCACCGCGATTTCATGTGCGGGGTTGCGATAGGAGTGCATCAGCGTCACCGCGGCTACGGTGATTCCACGTTCGACCAATGCCCGCGCGTGTTTCTCAACGTCATCAAGATCAAGGGGCTCGATCACCGATCCATCCGCCGCAAGTCGCCCGACGACCTCGATCACTTCCTCATACAGCGGCTCAGGCTTGATGATGTCAAGGGCGAAAAGATCCGGTCGCTGTTGATCGCCGATCAATAGCAGGTCGCCGAATCCTTTGGTGATGAACAGGGCGAGTTTCGCCCCTCGTCGCTCCAGCAGGGCGTTTGTGCCGCGCGTCGTGCCGAGTCGCATGGACAGGCCGGGAAGAGGCGAACCTGCGGGAGTGCCCGTCACCAGACGAGCGGCAAGGATCGGGGCCGGCTCATTGGAGGTCACCTCAAAAGAACGATCAGATATATCGCCACCGGCCAGGTCGCCATTGAGTTCGATGATGGAATCCGTCGCATCGAAGTGAGTGACCTTGAGGGTCGAATGGTCACCACCCAGCACCCGAAACTCGAACCCCCGGATAAAGTCGTCGCACGCCTCCCAGTTGACATCAACCTTCAGGCGTGAGCCCTCCAGCCCTTCGACAAGCCTCCCCCGCATCGCCCCCGTGGAAAGCACCTTGGCCCGATGAAGCAGCCCCGAAGGATCGCGGGCAAGGCAGTCGGTAAAGGTACCCCCGGTGTCGATCCAGATGTTCCAGAGAGGCGAGGTCATGGCCTGCTATAGAGCATGAATCACATATCTCGTCAATGCCATTAACTTTTTTCAGATCATATTTCTGCCCGGCAAATGACTCCGCGAAGCGTATCACCGATGTGACTGATATGAGAGACTTTTCTCGCCGAAAAAAATGAGCGATCACTTCAATTTAATCGACGAGCGCAAAGAAACCGCCGCACTCTGGCGGCGGTGGGATCGTCCGGATATCGCAGGGCATCAACCGGGCTGGGAGGATGGCGTGGCCGCTCCGGTGTCTCCGGCATCGCCTGAAGAATCCGATGTCTCGGATTGTTCACATCCGGTGACGAACAGCAGCATAGCTCCGGCCAGCATCATGGCCGCCAGTGTCAGTCTCGATTGACGCATGGAGGATCTCCTTTGAAATTGTCAGGGAACAGGGTGACGAGGTTGACTGGAATCGGACATATCACGAACCGAACACCAGTTTCCGGCAACTCATCATCAATCCACTCTATCAATCGGTTATTCCCTGATGTACGGGATTAACGGTCAGGTTTGGCAAGCTCATCCGCCTGGTTGGCCACGTTCTGCGAATGCTGTTCGGCACCGGCGATGACGCCTTTCGCGGAACGCCTCGCCGCCCCAAGGGTGGCTCCGTAGGAATCCTCCCCATAACCCATCCCTCCGGAAGGACGTTGCGAGGGCTGCTCAACCATTTTACTTTCCGGCTCGGCCTGCGAATGGAGATCATCCTCCTCGTACTCGCAACCGGCAAGAGGGACGAACGAGGCCACCGCCAGACATAAACCTGACCAGGTAAGATTTCTGTTCTTCATGGTGTCATCCTTACGTACGCGACGCCTTATTGTAGCGCGTAGGTATGAACGAATGCGAATCTTCTCTATGAACCGGATGGACAGTCGCGAAACGGTTTCACAATAATGGATTATTATTGAAATCCGGGAATAGCCTTTGCCTGCCGATGATTTCATGAGTGGGACACCGTGAACTGACCCTCTCAGAAAAGAAGTGTCTCCAGCCGTCCCTTAGTTAGTGGGCACAGGCGACACAGACAGGCTGAGAGGTCTGCAAGCCTCCCTGTTTCAGCTCCCCCGCCAAGGGCATCACGCTCTTTGCGGGGATTTTTTTTGATTTTCGGCGATTCCTACCGTCTTCAACACATTGACTCTGTCCTCACGAAAAAGAGTGGGCGCGCCGAAACACTCCTGTATCGCAATATACCTCTTCCGCCTACTCTTCTTCGAGGTCACAGGCATGGATTCTATGAGTTAGGCTCATATCGACGTTCATCAATGGTGCATAAGAGACTCGCGGATTGCTCCATGAGCGGAGAAAAGGGATAATACGGGCACGTGGTTCGACTGGTGCCGGTCTTGGAGCGTACCCAAATTTTACGCCACTGATCGGTTCAGCCGTATTGGTGTCATCTTCCTGTTCGTTCAAACCCGGGATTAAGGAGCTATTCCATGTTTGGGCAAAAAAGACAGTGTCATCTCCGGAGGATGTTGGTTCCCGTTGCGTTGGTGGCCGTGCTTGCCAGCAGCGGTCTGACCCGGGGCGAGGAGGGAGCGTTCAAAACCTACGATGCCAAGACCTTCTTCGAGACGACCTCGGTCTTCGGGGCGTCATTCTCGCACGATGAAACGAAGCTGCTGATCACCACCGACGCAAGCGGCATATTCAACGTGTACAGCCAGGCCGTCAAAGGGGGCAAGCCGAAGCAGCTTACGTTCTCTGAGTCCGACGCCACCTTCGGGGTGAGCTTTTTTCCGAAGGATGATCGATTTCTCTATCGCGCCGATGAGGGAGGCAATGAACTCTATCATCTCTATGTCCGCGTGCTGGATGGAAAAACGATCGATCTCACCCCCGGCGAAAATGTCCGCGCGACGTTCCGCGACTGGGCCGGCGATTTCACCAGCTTCTACGTCAGCACGAACGAGCGCGATCCAAAATTTATGGACCTCTATCGCTACGACATCGAGACGTACGAGCGGGAGATGATCTTTGAAAATACGGGAAACTACGCGATTTCCGATATCAGTCGCGACGGGCGATGGCTTGCCCTGATGAAGATTCGCACCAACGCCGACAACAACATCTTTATCTTCGACACGGAAAATACGAACGCCGAGCCGAAACTCATCACCCGACACGAGGGGGACATCTCCTTCGGCGTGGCCGGTTTCACACCGAACAGCGGCACGCTCCATTACCTGAGCAATGAGGAAAGCGAGTTCAACCGTGTCTGGTCCTTTGACCTGGATACCGGCGAACGCAAGATGGTCCAGGAGGCCGACTGGGACATCATGTTCTCACGCTATTCCTGGAAGGGCCGCTATCGTGTCACGGGTGTCAATGCGGATGCTCGCACTGAGATTACCGTACTCGACACGAAGACAGACCGCCCGCTGAAACTTCCCGAGATTCCGCGCGGCGACATCACCGGCACGTCAATCTCCCGAAGCGAATCGCTGCTGGCCTTTTATGTCAATGGCGATACGTCACCTTCCAACCTCTACGTACTTGACCTCGAGTCAAAGTACAGCAAGGCGAAGCGCCTGACGGATACGCTCAATCCGGCCATCGATGCGACTCATCTGGTCAGTTCCGAAGTCGTGCGTTTTTCCAGCTTCGACGGCCTGCAGATCCCGGCCCTGCTCTATCGACCCAAGGAGGCCTCGATGGAAAACCAGGTGCCGGCCCTGGTATGGGTGCATGGCGGACCCGGCGGTCAGAGCCGAACGGGCTACAACGCCAACATTCAATATCTCGTCAACCACGGCTATGCCGTGCTTGCCGTCAACAACCGGGGCAGCTCAGGCTACGGCAAGACGTTCTTTCACATGGATGACCGAAAGCATGGCGAGGTCGATCTGCAGGACTGCGTCCTCGCCCGGAAGTACCTCGAAAGCCTGACCTGGATCGACAAGGATCTCATCGGCATTCTTGGTGGCAGTTACGGTGGGTACATGGTCGCTGCGGCCTTGACCTTTGAGCCGGAGGCCTTCGAGGTGGGCATCGACATTTTCGGAGTGACGAACTGGGTGCGCACGCTCAAGAGCATCCCCCCCTGGTGGGAGTCATTCCGGGAATCGTTGTACGCGGAACTGGGCGATCCCGCTCAGGACGAGGAACGCCTGCACCGGATCTCACCGCTGTTTCACGCCAAGAACATCACCAAGCCGCTGCTTGTGATTCAGGGCAAGAATGACCCGCGCGTGCTTAAGGTCGAAAGCGACGAGTTAGTCGAGATCGTGAAATCCAACGGCGTGCCCGTGGTGTACATTGTCTTTGATGACGAGGGACACGGCTTCAAGAACAAGGCAAATCGCATCACCGCCGCCAAGGCGTATCGCGACTTCCTCGATCGCTACCTGAAGAGTCAATAGCAACCGGGATCTCGCCGGCACATTAAAGATCCCACATCGAACATACGTTCGATGTGGGATTTTCAACGCCCTGTCTCATGAGGAGTCATGCCATGCGACGCTTGCTGATGTTTGTTAACGTTCTCGCCCCCTTCCTGATCCTGCCTGCTCTTGCCCTGGAAAGTCGCCCCGCGGGTAGCTCTGGCACGAAGGCCGCCGACGGCGACTCGATCGACACCCTGATTGCGGCGCTCTACGACACCATTTCAGGTCCGGCGGGTGTGCGAGACTGGGATCGGTTCCGGGAGTTGTTCATTGATGGGGGAATTCTGACATCCACCCGCATCCGCCCCGATGGGACACAAGTTCTGCGACAGATGAGTGTGGAGGATTACATTGAGGGCTCGGGGGAGTACTTCGAGAAGAATGATTTTTTTGAGTCGGAAATCTCGCGAAAGGTGGATGTCTTCGGATCCATCGCACATGCCTTCAGCACCTATGAAACCCGTCGCGAACCTGATGCAATTCCTGTTGCCCGGGGAATCAACAGCTTCCAGGCCATGCATGACGACAAGGGTTGGCGAATCGTGTCGATCTTCTGGACGGGAGAGTCGGACAGGAATCCGATCCCCGAGCAATATCTGCCCTGAGACGAGGATCGGCCAGATTTGATCAATTTGAATTCGGCGCTCCCTTTTCGGTGGACAGCGCAGTCAGGGATGCCAAGCTATGGACATGATCAGCACCCTCCCCTCGAAGTCAGAGATGTACCGGGCGTGTGTCAGTCGCGACAGCGAATACGAAGGCGTGTTTATTCTCGGGGTGAAGACCACGGGAATTTTCTGTCGCCCGACCTGCCCTGCAAGGAAACCTCGCCCGGAAAACGTCGAGTACTTTCCCAATGCGCGGGAAGCTCTGGCGGCGGGATATCGGCCCTGCAAGCGATGTCGTCCGCTGGAACCGCGAGGTCAGGCTCCCGAATGGTTGCGCCCCCTGCTGACAGCCGTCGAGAGCAATCCCACCCGGCGTTGGCGAGATCAGGATTTGAGAAACCTGTCCATGGATCCGATCCGTGTCCGTCGTTGGTTTCAGGTCCATCACGGCATGACATTTCACGCCTACGAGCGGACTCGGCGACTTGGCAAGGCTCTGGGAAGACTTCAGCGCGGCGATGACCTGACCTTGGCGGGATACGACCACGGCTACGAATCGACGAGCGGCTTCCGTGATGCCTTTGAAAGCGTATTCGGCACCACGCCGGGACGGGGAAAACACGCCGGATGCATCGTCATGACGCGTCTGCTGTCACCCTTGGGACCAATGGTGGCAGCGGCCACGGAAAAAGGCGTCTGTCTCCTTGAGTTTGCCGATCGGAGAATGCTCGAAACCCAAATCAAACGACTGCGTTCTCGGCACGGCTGCGAGATCATCCCCGGTGAAAATGAGCATCTCACGCGACTGGAAGATGAGTTGCAAATGTATTTCTGCCACGAGATAACGACATTCACCGTCCCTCTGGATCTGATGGGCACCGAATTCCAGCTTTCGGTCTGGAGAGCATTGCAAATGATCCCCTACGGCTCAACGCGGTCCTATGACGAGCAGGCCAGATCCATCGGCCGGCCCGGTGCGCAACGGGCGGTCGGCAAGGCCAACGGCGACAATCGCATCGCCATCGTCATCCCCTGTCATCGCGTGGTGCGCAGTGACGGGACGCTTTGCGGCTATGGCGGGGGCTTGTGGAGAAAGAAGCACCTTCTGGAACTCGAGCAATCGTTCAGGCAGCTTCGCGATAGGGATTAACAACTTCATCCAGTTTCTTAAGCATCAGCCGGATACCGACCTTGTCACCCTTGTTGATCTTCTTCTTGAGCTTCTTGAGAATGTTGATGATCTGTTCAACCGTTCTCGGGGGCATCAATTTACTGTTGTATTCCAACCATTTCTGGATGTCGTGAAACACGCTTTCGGCGTGGTTGCGCAGGTCGAGGAGATCCTGCTTTATCTCATTTTTCTGATCGTTTGCGGACGCCGTGATCTTCATCCGCTCAATCTGGTTCCGGTCGAGCCCGACGCCACCCGTGATGACGATGTTCTGGCTTTTGCCGGAGTCCACATCAGTGGCGGAAACCTTGAGAATGCCATTGGCATCGATGGCGAATTCGACCTCGATCTGGGGCACACCCCGCGGCGCGCGGGGAATACCCGTGAGTTGAAAGATACCGAGTGAATTGTTGAGCTTCGCCTTCGTCGTTTCACCCTCGATAATGTTGATGGGCACGGAGGTCTGATTGTTTTTCGGCGTTGAAAAGATCTTCCTCGTGGCAACGGGGATGGGTGTGTTGCGTTCAAGGAGAGGCGCGACGCCTCCCCTCACCGTTTCCACGCCCAAGCTGTGTGAGGTGACGTCCATGAGCTTGATCCTCTTGAGATCGCCCTGGAGAACACCGGCCAGGATGGCGGCGCCGAGCGCCACGACTTCGTCCGGGTTGATGGACTTATCGAGTTCGAGAGTTTGAAAGACCTCCATGGCGATTTCCTGGACCTTCGGAATGCGAGTGGAACCGCCCACCATTACCACATCCTCGATGTCCAGACTGCTCCAGCCTACGTCATGCATCAGCTTCTTGCAGCAATCCCCGAGATCGTCGAACAAGTCCGCACACACAGACTCAAACCGTTCCCGCTCCATGGTATATTGGATGTGCTTCGGTCCACTACCGTCTACACATATAAAGGGAAGCATGATCGTGGTTTCTTCGCGAAAGGACAATTCCGTCTTGGCCTGTTCCGCCGCTTCCTTGAGACGCTGAAGGGCCATGGACTCCTGGCGGATGTCGATTCGCTCCTTGCGTCGAAAATCATCGGCGACCACATCAATGATGCGCTGGTCAAAGTCATCGCCGCCGAGATGGGTATTGCCGTGAACGGCATACACTTTGAAGAAATTGTCGCCGATTTCCATGGCGGACAGGTCGAAGGTTCCCCCCCCGAAATCGAAGACAATGATCTTCTTGTTCACCCTCTGCTCCAACCCGTAAGCGAGGGCTGCGGCAGTCGGCTCGTTGATGATTCTTTCGACGGTCAGACCGGCGATCTCACCGGCATCCTTCGTCGCCTGACGTTGCGAATCGTTGAAGTACGCGGGTACGGTGATCACTGCGCGACTGACGGATTCTCCGAGGTAGTCCTCGGCCATCGCCTTGAGTTCACGCAGAATCATCGCCGAGATTTCCTGCGGCGTGCACCTGCGACGCTTGACCTTGACTTTTACGAATTCATGGCCATTCCCGACGATTTCGTAGGGTACGATTTTTTCTTCGCCCCGGACCTCGTTATGACGACGCCCCATGAACCTCTTGATGGAGTAAATCGTCGCCGTAGGGTTCGTGATCTGTTGATTTCGCGCTGGCATACCGACCAATCGCTCCCCCGACGCCGTGAACGCAACGACAGAAGGCATGGTCCGATCGCCATTGAAGTTGGAGAGAATTCTTGGCTGATTCCCCTCCCAAATGGCAACGCACGAATTAGTCGTTCCCAGATCTATACCAATGACTTTCGACATGAACGTCCTTGCCACGATAAAAGGCTTTTTCTGTAACCCAAAGTGCTTAGTTGATATCGGCTATCCGAACTGCCGGCTTCGCTTTGGATCACTTGATCCCTGAATCCTCCGATAAAATGGGCCGTTATCGGTCTGGAGAGGCCCGGGTCAGTCATGATTTATTCAGCCCATTTGAGCGGCTGCTGAAAGTCATACTCACCGGTCCGAAAGTCTTTCCGGGCCAATCCCAAGAAGCAGTATTGCCTAATCTTGCGATTGTCTCTCTTGGCGTGTAACGCATTCCATTCCCCGGTGTATGAAAGGCCGGTACTTCACCACCGCGAAAAAGGGTGATGCGATTCGCCCGACACGTCAACTACAGTCGTTTGAGCAATGGAGTCACACCATGAAACGCCTATTCACGGCATGCGTCCTCGCAACCGTCATCTGCCTCCCGGCTTCGGCGGGATCGCTCAAGAAAAACTGGGTTTCTGCCAAAGCCCAGTGGGTCGCCCATATCGATATGGATGCCGCTCGAGAATCATCCATCGGGAAGTTCCTCATCGAGCATCGCGATGAGCTGGACATCGACTTCGGTGAAATGGAAGAGATGGGCATCAATCCCATCGAGGATATCGACAGCGTCACCCTGTACGGGGTTGGAGATCCTGAAAATGAAGGCGTCATCATCGTCCAGATGAATGACTCGATCGATCGACTGATAGAGAAGGCCAAGGAGCATGCCGATGACTTTGAAGAAATCGAAGTTGACGGCATCAAGATGTACTCGATCGATGATGGTGAGAACTTCATTCACGTCCACAAGGGACGGGAAGGCAGACGAACCGTCATCATCACCGGCGCGACGGACCGGCTCATTCACGCGATCAACGTCATCGAGGGTGATGCACGGAGCCTTGACGATGTTGATTCCCCAGCCCTTAGAGGCTCACCGAAGAAAGGCGCGATCTGCTATGCCCAGGCCGCCGGACTACCCTGGCTGCACGACAACGACAATCCCGCCTCGCAGGTCGTCAAGCTTGCAAAGCAAATTACTTTTCAGGTTGGTGAGTATCAAGAGGAGGCGTTCGCCACGCTATCCCTCAAGACTACCAAGGAAGAGGACGCTAGCAATATCACTGGCATTCTCAACGGCGTGATCAGCCTCGGACGCATGCTGGCCTCTCAGAAGGATTCGGATTTTGCAGAATTGAGCCAGTTGCTCGATGCCGTCAAAATCTCATCGAAAGGAAATGGAATCAAAATCTCCGTATCCTTCGCGGCGAAAGAGCTTCTCGAACACGTACAGTTGTTGATGGAGCAGCATGAAGACGATGAGGAAGACGATGAGGATGATGAGGAAGATGAGGATGATGACTGGGATAATTGATACTCGACTGAGTCCAGGAATACCTGTCCAGGCGGCATCGCGTACGCGGCGCACAGGAGGGTAATGGAAGCGAATCTCCATAAGTCAGCGCATGCCCATGACATGCCCGACCCCCAGGAGCTTGCCTGTCGCGCACAGGCAGGCTCCTTGTCCGCATTCGCACTCCTGGTGGAACGGTATCAATCCGGGGTGTTCAACTTTGTCTTTCGTCGGGTCGGAAACGTTGAGGATGCTGAAGATCTGACCCAGGAAGCGTTTGTCCGCGCCTGGGAGCGAATCAATCGTTATTCAACGAAATGGCGTTTCTCGACCTGGCTCTACACGATCGCCTCGCGTCTGGCCATCAACCACCTGCGCAGCCGCAACCGTCGAAAGATTGTGGAGCAGAACACGGAAAATCCTGAACGACAGGCGAACGCTGTATCAGCTCGGACCCAATTATCTCTCGATGATCATCCCGATGAGAATATCTGGAACATCGCCGCTCGAATTCTTCTCGGCGATCAATACACCATGCTTTGGCTGAAATATGCGGAGGATCTGTCCTCCCGGGAAATTGCCCGGGTGATGGGCAAGTCCCAGGTCTCGGTCCGGGTGACGTTGTTCAGGGCGCGAGAGCGTCTGGCGGATTGCCTCTCCACTTCGGAAGCGCAAGACACACCCCCGCCGGCAACGCCTGCGCCAATTCGCACCCGGTCTGTCAGTCCGCTGCCTGAAGGAGTTTCCTAATGCGTCAATTCAGATTTCGACTGCCGTTTGTGACGACCTCAACTCGATCGCCCGATCCGAAAAGAAGCCGGGCCTTCGACACGCTCGACGAACGACTTCGCAACGAAGCCCCCGATGCGCGCAAGGACATGCCCGACAATCTGATCCGGAGGACACTCGATGCCCTGCAAGATAGCGCGGACCGCCCCAAGCCCGGATTCCTTCATCACTGGCCGATGATTGTCGCCCCCGCGGGATTCGGTGCGGTCGTGCTCTCGATCTTACTGCTATCCGTACAAACGCCGTCGATTCGCATTGACTCGGAACCGGACTCGAACGGATCAAGTTCGCAAACATTTTCGCTTCGAGCCATATCAACGAAGAATTGGCTGCCCGCCGCATCCATCCCAACCGCCTCTTTCACCAATCCCCTTATGGATGAAGCTCGTGGGTTGTATGAAGACGCCAACCGCGCGGCGGATGCCTTGCTCGCATCATTCCCCCGTTCGCTGCGCACTTCCGCAGATCAGTCAGATCCCGTGAAAACGACCCCTTCGCACTGACCCTGAATCAACCGCCAATCATGTCGAAACCAAGTCTTCCAGTTCATCCGGCACCAGGGACCAGAATTGCTCGAGGCGGGCGATCGAAGTATCCAGGCGGCCGAAGCGCAGCGGACCGTTGTAGATGAGACACAGTCGCCCCGGCTGGATGTTCCACGACACCCCCGATTTGCTCGAGAGAAAATGCTGCATCTCGGGTGAAAGCAACATGAGTGCGAAGTCCTCATCGTCGGTCTTGACCTTGAAGAGGCTGTTGAACTCAGCATTCTCAAGATGAAACCCCGATTCCCAGCCGAACCGCTCGGCCAGCCGCGACATCCAGGAGCGGGGCGCGATCGACAACTGCGGCCAGTTCGGGGCGGCCGTCGAGAGAATCGTGTGGTTGATGGGCATCATCGTCGAGCCGTTGTACACCAGATAGGTATGCTCGAATATCACCGTCTGGCGATCTGCGATGCTTCCCCGCATGACATGCTTTGCCTTGCCGGCGTCGGGGATGCCGGGCAGGTCGCTGAAGCTCCTGCGAAACGCCGTCTCGCCCTTGGCTTCATACGAGAAACCGAGGTCCCGCGCCTGTTCAGTCTTACTGGCTTTTCCCCGACGTGCCAGCCTGCCAAGCAGCCCGCCACTCCGGAAGATCATGACCGCCAGCAGCACGAGACCAAGCAGGGCGATCGCCACGAGTGGGAATGACATTCTCAGCGAACCCCCGCCATTGGCAACTAGGCGAATCATCATAAAAACAGCTACCCCCGCGACCAAAACACTGGCGGCCAGGATAATCGCAATGTTACGCGTCCGTTCCATCAATCAAGTATACGAATCAGAACCACCACGGACCTGTCCGGAATGGTGATTCGCAGGACAGGAAGGAAGGCAGGCAGATCACCTAAGCGGCAGGTGTTACTTTCGGTCGCTCATCATCGCCAGCACCTTCCAACCAGACGGCAGGAGTGCCGCGGCGAGTGCGATCTTGATGACCGCCCCCGGCAGGAAGGGATAAAGCCCCGATTCAAGCAATCCCGCAGGATTCGGGAATCGGCTGAGCCACGCGAGGCCGAACGCGAAGATGGCCGCCGTACCCAGCGACATGGCGGCAATCGTCAGCAGAGGACTGCGATCCCAGCCGCGCTGGGCCAAAGCCCCGGTGATGTACGCAGCGACCACAAATCCCAAGAGGTAGCCACCCGTGGGACCGATGATCCAGGGGATGCCGGATGGGATGCCGGCAGGCCCCATCGCGGCCACCGGAAGTCCCGCCAGCCCCTCGCCGATGTAGGCGATCACCGCCAGTGCTCCGAGACGCCCCCCCAGCAACGCCCCGACAAGAACACCCGCAAAGGTCTG
>JADFSH010000079.1 GCA_022560875.1 Planctomycetota bacterium
GGCGCGAAGTGGAGGCGAGTAAGTGCGTCTGCGAGCGAGCCACCTCGCTTCTACGGTGTTTGTAATGGCGTTCCTGATGTGGTTGCTCACGGGATGCGCACCGGATGACGATCCGGGCTCGTCTATTCGCGATACGAGAATTGACTGGCCCGAGTGGGATCAAATACGCCGCGTCATCACGCTTGCCGATTACAACACGCGCATCGTGGTGATGGGGACGATGCTGCTGGGGCTCGCGGCGGGGGTGGTCGGGACGTACATGCTGCTCCGCAAACGCGCCCTGATCGGCGATGCGGTGAGCCATGCCACGCTGCCGGGCATCGGCATCGCGTTTATTCTCATGGTGCAGTTTGGTGGAAGTGGCAAGTATCTCCCCGGGCTGCTGCTGGGGGCGACGATCACCGGCCTGATCGGGGTCGGTTTCATACTGCTCATCAAAGGCATGACGCGGATCAAGGAGGATGCCGCGCTGGGCATCGTGCTCAGCGTGTTCTTTGGTCTGGGGGTTGCCGTGCTGGGCGTGATTCAGTCCATGCAGCAGGGAAACGCCGCAGGGTTGGAATCTTTCATCTACGGCAAGACCGCTTCCATGATCAAGAGCGATGTGATTTTGATCGCATCGGTGGCGCTGGTGGTCATTTTCCTGAGCATGCTTCTCTACAAGGAATTCGCAATCCTCTGCTTTGATCAGGCGTTCGCCAGGGCGCAGGGCTGGCCCGTCACGCTGATCGATATCGTCATGATGGGGCTGGTGATCGGCGTTTCGGTGATCGGTCTCCAGGCGGTGGGGTTGATTCTCATGATCGCCCTGCTGATCATTCCCCCCGCCGCGGCGAGATTCTGGACGGATCGGCTGTGGGGCATGCTGATCATTTCCGGGGCGGTGGGAGCGATGAGCGGCATGCTGGGCTCAGCCTTCAGCGCGCTAGTGCCTCGACTTCCCGCCGGGGCGATAATCGTGGTGGTCGCGGCCATGATTTTTATCTTCAGCATGATCTTTGGCTGGCAACGGGGAATGCTGATTCGCGCGATTGAATTCATGAAGCTCAAGCGGAAGGTGGCGCACCAGCATCTCTTTCGCGCCGCATATGAATGCCTTGAGACGCAGGGAACACGCGGGCAGGAGGAACCCATCCAGTTCAGCTCATTGCTGGAGGCGAGATCATGGTCGAGTAGTCAGCTTCGTCGCGAACTGGTGAGAGCGCGCAAAAAAGGGTTACTCGATCTCAAAGAAAACGGCCTCGAAATCAGTCTGACCTCCGCGGGATATACCGAAGCGGTCCGAGTGGTGCGTAATCATCGGATGTGGGAGCTTTATCTGATCACCCACGCCGACATTGCCCCCAGCCACGTCGATCGCGATGCCGATCAGATCGAGCATGTGCTGGGGCCTCATATGGTTCGCAAGCTCGAAGCCCTCCTGGTGGAAGCGTATGGCGCAGCCATGCCTCCCAGTCCTCATACGCTATCCGTACCGGGATCGGGTCCGAGAGGTTCGTTGTGAGTACCTGGACGACAAACGACACCTGGATCGTGATCATCGGGGTGCTTTGCGCGATTGCTTGCGCACTGCCGGGTAATTTCCTCGTGCTGCGGAAAATGAGCATGATGGGGGACGCCATCAGCCACGCGGTCCTGCCCGGCATCGCCGCGGCGTTTCTGCTCACCTCAAGCCGTGACAGCATGACCATGGTCATCGGGGCCGCGATCGTCGGGGTGCTGACCGCACTCTTCACCCAGCTCATCCATCAATGGGGAAAGGTCGATCCCGGAGCGTCGATGGGAGTTGTCTTCACCACGATGTTCGCGATCGGGCTCATACTCATCGTGCGCGGCGCGGATCAGGTGGATCTCGATCCCGGTTGTGTGCTGTACGGCGGTATCGAGTTCGCGCCACTCGACATCGTGTCGATATTTGGTTTCGATATTCCCCGGTCGGCCCTCGTGCTGGGGAGCATGGCACTTATCAATGCGCTGTTTATCACGATCTTCTACAAGGAACTCAAGATCAGTTCATTCGATCCGGCCCTTGCCACTTCCCTCGGCATCAATTCGACGCTCATGCATCTTCTGCTCATGGTAATCGTCGCCCTGACCGCGGTGGCGGCGTTCGAGGCGGTGGGCAGCATTCTCGTAGTGGCGATGCTCATCGTACCCGCCGCTACCGCCCACCTGCTTACCGACCGGCTTGCCAGCATGCTCATCGTCAGCGCGATTGTGGCGGCGATCGGTGTTCCCCTGGGACATGTCATGGCGATTGTCACGCCGTCGTGGTTCGGATTTGAAGGACAGAGTACTAACTCCGCAGGGATGATGGCCGTCGCCCTGGGGGGACTGTTTTTCGTTGCAATGCTGGCGGCTCCCCGGCATGGCGTCCTCAGCAAGCTGTTACACCGACTCCGGTTGAGCCTGAAGATCATCCGTGAAGACATCCTCGGCTTCCTGTATCGCATCGATGAGCTCGATCAGTTTCACCGGGAGAGAGTGAATCTTTCCATGATGTGCGAGGCGATCGGGTGTGGTCGGGGGGTGGCTTGGCTGGCCCTGATCGGATTGCGTCGTCGTCGCCTCGTCGATCAGCATGATCGGAAAGCGGGTTATCGACTTTCGACAGATGGTCGATCGGCTGCCACGAGCCTGGTTCGATCGCATCGATTGTGGGAGACATATTTAGCCCGGCATTTCAATGTGCCCGTCGATCATGTGCATGATGCGGCGATGCAGCTTGAGCATGTGACCGATCCGGCGATGCAGGAGCAGTTAGCTCAGGAAATGCAGCACCCGCAGTTCGATCCCCATGGCAAGCGGGTTCCGCCGCAGGAATAACCATTATTCAGCGAACAGGTGCGAAAGTATCACTTCATACACGGACGTGCAGGGGATTTCCTCGGGCAGATGATCGACGGGCAGACTTGTCATCAAAACCGGCATCACTTCCGGGGGCTGGTCGATGCGACCGTGGGAGCCTTTTACGAGTGAGGTATCGAGTGGAATGACATCCATCAGGGTGCGGAAACCGAGTTTCTTTTTGAGTAGCTTCCCCGCGATTCGCGCCTTTGTCCAAAGCATCCGGGGGCGGGGGTCGAGGAAGAGTTCACGAGGGTCGTAACCCGGTTTGCGATGGATATCGACGGTGCGGGCGAAGTCCGGGGCACGGGCATCATCGAGCCAGTAGTCGTAGGTGAACCAGTGGCGGGCCTTGGCGATCAGCACCAGCTCCCCGGCACGAGGGTGGTCGATTTCAAATGTTTTCTGCTCGTCTCGATCCAGCACGCGATCGACCCCCGGATGCTGGGATAACAATTCTTGATGGCGGGGGATGTCTTGGTGGTGTTTGATATAGACATGTGCG
This sequence comes from Planctomycetota bacterium, assembly GCA_022560875.1. Classification (GTDB taxonomy): domain Bacteria; phylum Planctomycetota; class Phycisphaerae; order Phycisphaerales; family SM1A02; genus JADFSH01. The sequence continues at coordinate 3,353 of JADFSH010000079.1, forward strand.
ATCTGGTGATCGACTACTGCGAAGGCATCACTCGCCCCCGCATCCAGCAACTCGCCTCCGGATTCTTCACGCACGCTCAGCCCGCCCTGCTCGCGGAGGAAGCGGTTGATGAAGACGGCCTCATCGACGGGCTCGATGCCGTATTCGCTGAGCAGGATGATTCGAGTTTCTTTCTGATCAAAGAAGTCGATCAGATCGCCGACCACATTGTCTATTTCGCGCACATGACCGGAGATATCCGCATGCTCCGGCCCCAGCTTCTGCAGGGCGTAATCAAGATGAGGCAGGTAGATGAGCATGAGGGTGGGGTTGAATGTATCGTGGGTCATCATGCTCGCCTCGGCGATCCACTGGCTGGAGACAATCGACGAGGCCGGTCCCCAGAAATTGAACAGGGGGAACTGGCCGAGTTTTTCTTGCAGAGAGACTCGTAGTTCCGGGGGGTGGGTGTGGATGTCTGGAATCTTCCGGCCGTCCGCTTTGTATTGGGGGCGGGGGGTGACGGTGTAGTCCGCATTGGAATACATGTTGTACCACCAGAACATGTTGCAGCAGGTGAATGACGCATCACGCTTCTTCGCGGCATCCCATACTTTTTCCCCCTGCACCAGCCGGTTGGACTGCTTCCAGAAATGCACCTCGGCGAGGTCGCGGTCATACCAGCCGTTGCCGACGATGCCATGCTCGGATACGGGCAGCCCGGTGAGCATGCTCGACTGCACGCTGCACGTCACCGCGGGAAGGACCGGCTTGAGACGACGCAGGTGAGATCGTGCGGCGAGCCGGTTGAGATGCGGCGAATGCTCGCCGAGAAGCGAGCGGTTCAGTCCGGCGACGTTGATGACGACGGTGGGGTGCAGCATTACGTTCCCAGAATATAACGATGTCCCCACGCCGTGATGAAAAAACAGGCCAGGGCGATGAGGGCGAGTCCGTGCTGGTCGAGCAGGGTCAGAAAAAACCCGTCCATCAGGCAAATGGCCGCGAGCAGGCCCATGACCGTTTTCTGGATTCGGGGGCTTTGGCTCAACAGGTGTCTTTGGGTGAAGAACACCTGGGTAATCGCGATCGATCCGAACAAGACCGGCCAGGTGAGATCCACGGGATGGAAGATGAAGGCAGGAGCGATCATGATCACGGGCAGCAGAAACGAAAGCCATCGCCGGGGGGTGATATCGAGACCGGCCTCACCCCGGGCGATCATGGTCAGGAGAACGATATAGACAGTTATCACGAAAGTGAGGGTGAGTGCGATATTCAAACTAACCGGCCAGGCAATTGCCGAAGCCGCCGCCAGATACACCAGCCCGCGACAGAGACCCATGAGGACGACCGACGATGCGAATTTCTTGTGAATCAGATCATACATGACGATGCAGGCCATCAGCGCGAATGAGAACAGCAAGGATGGAAGGGCCTGAAACGACATGATGGCGGTGGAGAGGGCGAAGCAGATGATCGTGAAAATCAGCGCCCCCCGCCGACTGATCCTCCCCGAGGGAATGGGACGCCCGGGTCGCTCGACGCGATCGATCTCAGTGTCAAAATAATCGTTGAGCCCCATGCCGGCGATGTACATCAGCATCATGGCGGCTGAAAGGGCGGCAATAGTCGCCCCGGGTATGGCCTGCCCTGAAGCGCCGATTGCACAACCGACGAGAACATTCGTCAGCACGGTGGGTATGTTCGACAGCCGCGAGAGCTCGGCATAGTTGCGGATGGTGCGCGTGATACTCGTCATGGCGAGATGCCCGGCATTCTATCGCGGAGCCAGATGAGTTCATCGGCAATGCCTTCGGCGAGATCTTGTTTCTGTAGTTCCGGGGGCAGTACGTTCCATGCGTAGGTCTCGACCTCGAAGTGTTTGACGTCCTTTCTGGTTTTCATGAGTTCGAGGCAGTCGTCGATATAATCGCGGGTCGTGTCGAGCAGTCCGAAGGATTCGAGGTAGATGGGGATGTGGAAGTGAACCCGCCATTCGCCGATCGGCTCGCCGCTTTGCTCTGCGGCTTTCGTAGCGAGTGGGAGATCCTCATGGAAAGTGATCTTGCCGGTGGAGTTGTCGCGGATGCAGGTCTGGTGGAGGTAGCGATCCTCCTCGAAAGCCTTGAGCTGCTGCAAGGCTTCGGCCTTTTCATCCTTGCATAAGGCGTCGAAATCCACGCGGATTGCGTTGGACACCTGAACTTTGCCGACCTTGATTCCCGCCTCGTCGTAGCGCCGAAACATGTCGGCTTGGTCCTCGAACATCACCGCCGCGTGGCAGATGTCGTGGCAGACGCGAAGGTGACGACGGATCAGCTCGCTATCTTCGCCAGTCAGAATATGACTGGAAAAATAATCGATGACATCAGCGCCTCGCTGAAGGATGCAGCCAGGTTCCGGTTCGAGATCAATGTGGATCAAGCGACCGGAATGTAATTCGAGTTCATGAGCAAACTGTGCCGTCCGTTTCAGCATCACTCCAGAATCACCCACTCCGGATTTCCCGTCCATGCTGCCATCCCACGCAACGGGAAGCGTTGAGATGCTTCCTTCGGATTCCTCCGGGAGCATTCCCGCCAGAATCGTAATCAGATTCTTTGTGTACGCCTCCCTTTCAGGGCTAGTCCAGTCCGGCACGTACACAGCGTGCTTGACGACTGGCTGGTGAAAATCGCCATAAGGAAAGCCGTTGATTGTGAACACTTCGAGATTTCGTGTATTGAGCCACTCGTTGAAAGACTCAATCTGATTGTCCTGCACAATTGACTCTGCCTCACAAGCAGGCAGCCACAAGCCGATGCCGAGCGTATCTTCGGGACAGAATTGTTGTCTGACTTTTTGCGCATGCGTGTCGAAATTCGACTTCATCTGCTTGAGGGTTGTCCCCGCATGCACGTTCGTGCAGTAGCCGACGATGCGGTCGGAGAATGGCCCGGTGATTAAATCAGCCATCGAGCTTGAACTTTGCGCTCTGGCTCAGGAAAGTGTGGGGATTGTCGAAGGAAATCTTCGCGATCATCTGGGGTGTATGACCCCTTCGCGCCATCTCCATCCGAGTCTTCGGCACCGCCAGCGGATCACTGTGGCCCCAGTCCCCGGCGGAGTTGATCCAGATACGTTCGTTGCCGTAACACTCAATGATGTCCGTCGCTCGCTGGGGAGTGCATTTGGAATCCGGATAGAGGGTCATGCCCGCCCAGAACCCGCGGTCCAGCACCTGCTCTACAGTGTGCTCCTCCACATGATCGATCAGCACTCGCCCGGGGTCGATCTTCGGATTGCTGGCGATCGCATCCATGATGAGCTTCGTACCCTTGAGCTTGTCCTCCAAGTGGGGAGTGTGGATGAGAATGAGTTGATCAAGCTCTGCGGCCAGCGCGACGTGCTCTTCAAAGATTGCCAGTTCGTTCTTGCTGTTCTTGTTCAGCCCGATTTCTCCGATCCCCAGCACGTTGGGCTTGTCGAGAAATTCCGGGATGAGTTTCATCACCTCGCGTGCGAATCCGGGATCTTCCGCTTCCTTGGGATTGATGCAGATCCAGGAGAAATGCTTGATGCCGTACTGGGCGGCGCGATTCGGCTCATATTCAGTGAGTTGCCGGAAATAGTCATGAAACCCCTGAGGCGATGACCGGTCAAACCCTGCCCAGAACGCCGGCTCCGTGATCGCCACGCATCCTGCCAGCGCCATACGCTGGTAGTCATCGGTCGTGCGGGAGACCATGTGGATGTGGGGATCGATGTAGGTCATGCCTGCTCGCCCGATGCAAGCGGGGCCGCCCCGAGTGCACCCTGCATGGGGGCCTTGTCGATGGGCTGGGGAGAGTGATCGCTGAGCAGTTCCAGCATTCGCCTGGTGCGCTGGGATTGGCCGTCACGGAGAATGCCGATCGCCCGGTTGAATGCTTCGATGCGGAAGTCGCCCTCGCCTGATTGGGTAGAGCGATCCAACCGGTCCAGAAATGCGGCAACGTCGATAAGCTTGGCTCGATGTTCCATGAAATAGGCTTCAACCACCTGGGTATACGTCATGGGACACGATGTAGATTGGCTGGGCATGAATCGAATCCTCTCGCCATCCCGGGTTTCCGGGTTCCGGGGGGGGGATTCTATCGGGTTCTTGATGAGAGCGCAGGATCTTGCCGGCTTACCAGTTGGCTGATTGCCTGCTTCAGGGCCGTGAAGTCGATTTCATGGATGTCGATCTGTTCGCCGATGTCCCGAATCATAGGTATGGTCAGGCGACCGCCGAGATGCTCACGAAACTCCTCAAGCCCCTCGAAGAGGTGGTCGGTTGCCCTGAGCGCTTCGTCATGGAGTTGAAAGCCGAGTTTTTCCAGGATGTTGAGAATGCGCTCGCCGATAGTCTCGGGAAGCAATCCAGTCTGCATGGAATAGGTGATGTCGATGGCCATCCCGATGGCGACTGCCTCGCCGTGTGTGAGGCGAAAATTCGTCATTTGCTCGAGCTTGTGAGCCGCCCAGTGGCCGAAATCAAGCGGTCGGGCGGCGGTGAGTTCAAAGGGATCACCTCCACTGACGATGTGCTCAAGATGAAGTTCCGCAGAACGCCGGATGATGGAGGAGGCGGCTTCAAGATTGCGCTGATTCAGGAGGGGGATGTTCGCTTCGATTCGATCGAGGAAGGCCGCGTCCTTCACCAGTGCGACCTTGACGCATTCACAAAAGCCGCTGCGCCAATCGCGGTCGGTCAGTGTTTCCAGGAAATGTTCATCGTTGATGACCGCCCAGGGAGGGCTGAATGTTCCGAGCAGGTTCTTCTTGCCGAGGGCGTTGATGCCGTTCTTGACCCCGACCCCGGAGTCGGCTTGGGCGAGCGTGGTGGTGGGAATTCGAATGAGGCGCACGCCGCGATGCACGGTGGCCGCGGCAAAGCCTGCGACATCAAGCACCGCCCCGCCACCGATAGCTACGACGAATGACTGACGACAGATTCTTCTTTCGTTGATCCCCTGCACGATGGCGTCGAGCGATTCAGTATTGTTTTTACAATGCTCACCGCCTGGGATGATGAGCGGCTCACCGGCGAGCATCATGCGATCGTCCGATGATGTTTCATACCTTCTGATGTCATTGGTCAGATCCGGCCAGGCATCGGAAACGCCCCGGTCGATGACGAACAGGAGGCGGTGGGATCCGTTTTCAATTGGGCCGAGCGCGTCGATGAAGACCGGGTTGCTCGGATTGAATATCTTGCGCGTCACCCGAAATCGGTGAACCCACCGCACTTCGAGCGTCGCATCAAGGATGACGTGACCTTCTATATCACACTGGGATCCGGATTGTGGACGGGCAGGTTGCAAACGAAGATGATCTTTCTCAAGCAGGAGGGACCGTACCGATAAGCTTTTCCCTTGGACTCACATGATAAAGAAGGATAGCCCTGCCAGACTCCGTTTTCTGCCCTATAGACTATACCGGAGAGCATGTGAAAACGCCCCGTCTAAAGTGCGACGGATCGCTGGTATGTGAGAGAAAACAACGGGACCGAGTCCAGCCGACATCAACGTCATAGCAGGATCAGGGAGATCAACAATTCGATGTCCTCTCGAAGTGCGTCCTTTTCGGGAGAGGGATTCATCCAATCCTTTGGACGTGTCACGTCATCGATTCGCCTCAGGACGCTGAAGAGCAAGGCAAGCGCGATTTCTTCTTCACCAAGTGCAAGGGCGTTGGCGGCAATGCGGACGCGGTTGGCCAGCGAATTGCGACGACCGCGGTTGGCATTGTCGTTGGGGCCGTTGAAGCTGTCTACGTTGATTTCACCAATCATGTCAGACGTCATGCGGATGATCTCAATGAGAAACTCCTCAGGCACACCGGGATCGAGGGGAGTGGGATCGACATTATCCAACACCCCGTCACCGTCGGTGTCTGGATTGCAGGGATCGGTACCGAGGACGACTTCATCGCCGTCGGAGATCGTGTCGCCATCCGTATCGGCGTTCAGCGGATCGGGACAACCCATGTCAACTTCCGTGCCATCGAGCAGACCGTCATTATCCGTGTCGGGATCAAGCGGATCGGTTCCGATGAAAACTTCAAAAGCGTCGGACAGACCATCGTTGTCATCATCATCGTCACAGGCGTCGCCGAGACCATCGCCGTCAAAGTCCGCCTGGCCGGGATTGACTACGCTCAGGCAATTGTCGAACTCATCGGCGATGCCGTCTCCGTCTGCGTCACCCGCGCCGGCGAACTCATACGCGCCCATGTCCACCGCAACGCCTTCAAAGCGGAGGTTGACATCAAGGTCATTGACGATACCCGCGGGCACGGCGGCATCGCTGCCGGCGTCTACGCAAGGTGAGCCGGAGGTGAGACGCAGATCCTCATCACCCGTTCCCGGCATGCCGTCCAACCCCAGATCGTCTGCGAAAATCGGGTCAAGGTTGAGGTTCTTGGTACCGCCGAATTCGTCACTGTAACCCTGGATATCGGAGTAATTGATGATGGGAGGGAAGGCAAATCCGGATGTTGACAATCCGATTTCGCTCGAGAGAGCGACATTGCTGACTCCCCCTGGTGCTACTTTGAACAACTCGGTGTTGTTCCATAAAATGCAATTGTCGAGCGTTGGGCATCCGCCCAGGATATGAATGCCGCCGTTGGTGCCAGCGTGGTTTGCGACGATGGTGCAGTTGATCAGGTGCGGAGTAAAGGCAACGACCTGAATGGCGCCTCCGAAGCTGACGAAATTGCCCGCAGTGTTCCCCACAAACAGGCAATTGGTCAGACTCATGTTGTTCGAGAGACCGGAGATGCCGCCGCCTGTGAAGTTGGAGAAATTGTTGATGAACTGACAATCGATGAGGACGGGACTGTCAGCGGTATGAAAGTTGATTCCGCCTCCGGCACTGCTGCCGAAATTATCCGTGAACGTGCTTCGGATGATCGTCAGTAAGCTGCTCGGCGTTGCAAAATAATCGAGTCCACCGCCGGCTAGCGCGGAGGAGTTGTTCTCGAAGCGGCAGTCGATGATGTTAGTGACGCCATTGACCACATTCATGCCGCCACCATTCAATGCGGCGGAGTTGTCCAGAAACGTGCAATTCCGGATCGTCAATACACTATTGCCTGCGGTGAGGCCGCCGCCTTGTTGCCGCTCCGGAAAAGTACCATGGGCGTTACCCGCCGTGATGGTGAGCCCGTCGAGGATCGTTTCCATGCTCAGGCTGAGCGCGAATACGACATGGAAGCTGTTGTCGGAACGACTCCCGCCGGGAGTGTCATCATCACCATCGGTATCACCGGTGAGTATGGTAATGAAAGTTTCGGGATCGCGCAGATCGGGATCGATAAAGCCGGGACCGGCAAATCCACCGAGGAGTTCAATGCCGCTTGTCAGTACGAATCCATCGACTAACAAGGGAGCTACAACCCTCGGAGCGATATACAAACCTTGTGCAATATGGAGCTTGTCACCGGGGATTGTCACGTTCAGGGCGGTTTGCAGATTGTTGTAGGCAAGCGCCCATGAGGAACCGTTGCCCCCGTCAGTTGCATCATCATCGACAAAGATCACAGACCGGGCTGAAACGCCAGACGATGTGGCAAGCAACCAGAGTATGCCGTATCCGATCAAGACAATCTTCTTCGGTTTCATATTTTTGCCAAGCATCCAAGTCTTTCCTTTTCTTTTCGGAATAGCCATGCCTCACCTACAATGCTTGTGCATCTTCATGGATGCCGACATCATTGCACAATTTGGTCTCGGCCCGAGCTTACCATCATAATCGCTGACCTTTCGTTAGTGAGTCAGAATCTGGACAAGCAATGAGGCAAAGACACGAGTGTTAAAACAGGTAGTTTGAAGGTCAATGCAAACGGCCGTTTCGTTTTTCGCGTACAGCGCAGCTGAGTGTATTGAGTAAGACGATCACAAATAGGTTTGTGTGAGTCGCAGTCACGGTATTTGGGGGTTCATCTTGTGTGAAGCTTTTGAGGGAATTGAAAGCAGCCCTGCAGACAGGGATGGGGGTATCACACGCTAAGAGTAGGGGATGACGGGAAAGTGGGATCAGGCAACTGAAAGCGGGTGACGAGATTCGAACTCGCGACGTTCAGCTTGGGAAGCTGACACTCTACCACTGAGTTACACCCGCTGGGAATGTTCCGGCTTATCGTAACACGAATCCGGCGGCGGGGGCGATATCATCCCGGGCGTGAGGTGGGGGATGTCTTGTCGCTGGATTCCTTTTCAATCAATTTCTTTGCATCATCGGCACTGATATGGCGAACGGATTTGATGACAACTGTCTCGGCGGGAACATTTGCCATTCGTAGTTGTGGTTTACTGAGGGTGGGCGTGTTGCGAATGGCTTCAACGGTTTCCATGCCGGCCACGACTTTCCCGAACACGGCATAGGCCGCCCCATCCTGGGGGCTATCGAGGGCCGGATTGTCCTTGACATTGATGAAGAACTGATTGGTGGCGGAATCAGCCTGACCGCCAAGCCGGGCCATGGCGATCGAGCCGCGGACGTTCTTCAGGCCGTTCTTCCATTCATTCTGAATCGAAGGGTCGGTGGGGACTTTCTGTAACTCAGCATTGAACCCGCCTCCCTGAATCATGAAATTCGCCATGACACGATGGAAAATAGTGCCGTCGTAACGTTCCTGCTCGACATAGCTGAGAAAATTTTCGACCGAAATCGGGGCTTTCTCACGATTCAGCTCTATGACGATGTCTCCCAGTGACGTTGTCATCTTCACGTACTCGAGAGCCTGCTTTTCGGGGATGCTCTCCGCCGGTGTGATGATCGCAGGTTGGCTGTCCTGGGCGATTGCGGCGGTAGCCGCTGAAAACGTGGCGACAAGCATTGCCAGGAGGCTCATTATGGCCGGAATACGTTGAAATGAGGCGTTCATGGGCGAGTTCCTTTCAAGTTCTTCAGTAGTGGAGCAGGAAGCATAGTAAGAACGATCAGGAATGTGAATCTCTTCAGAAAAAGAGATAAAAACAGCCAATATTGAGCAGAAATCCGGAGATGACTGCAAATAACGGGGAGTTCCGAATTCAAATCGTGAGCCCTGGATTCGTCTACGGAAGTGCCGAGAGTCATCTTTCGGGTTCTGCTCTCAGATCAGGGGCACGGTCCCCAACCGCCGAGCAGGACGAGCAGATCAGTCACGTTGACGGTTCCGTCCGTATTGATATCCGCCGCGCAGGCAGCAGCGCACGGCCCCCAAGAGGCCAACAACGCCAGCAGATCGGTGACGTTTGTATTGCCGTCCGGACCACTGAGCGGCTCGATGTCGGACGGGCATGGGGGTTTGCATGAGTTCGCTTCGCAAATCGTGCCCGGTCCCAGGGGAGTGCCCGCGAAGCCGATGCAATCGACCGGGTCGGCATTGATACAAACTTCTGTCGTCAAGCAACAGGCCTCTGTCACGGGGCCGCAGGAGAAGCTTTCGCAGGCGGACCCGACGCCTCCCGGCGCGCCGCCGGCGGTGATGCATTCTTCGGGAGTGAGATCCTGGCAGCTTAGATCATTGAAACAGCAGGCTTCGGGCAGACACAGCGACGTTCCGCATGCCGTACCCGGCCCCTGGGGCGATCCGCCAAATCCGATGCAGTCCGCAGGAGTGGTGAAAATGCAGACGCCCGCGGCGAGACAGCACGCCTCCGGAGCGGTTGCATTGCAGGTCAGGCTGGCGCAGGATGTGCCGGCTCCCTGAGGTGTTCCCCCCGAAGACTGACAATCCGAAGCGGTGAGTTGCAGACACGTTCCTGTGTTGAAACAACATGCTTCGGTCGGTACGGAGAAGCAGACATCAAACGCTTCCTGTGCGCACAAATCGTCCCATTCCACCAAGCAGCAGTACTGGTCGAACGCACAGACCGCCTCGCAGCAGGCCGTGTCATCACAACTGGGGGAGCCGTTGGCCACGTTGCAATCGCCGGTGTCCGGACAGAGTCCGTTCGGCCAGCAGGATAATCGTATCGTGCCGAGTCCCTGCGCACCGCTGAATCCGCCGATGCGAATGAGATAGCAGTTGCCCGCCACCACGGGCGCAAACAGGGCCGAACTTCCGCCGTCGCAACTGGTCAATTCATCGTTGCAGAAAAGCAGGTTGGTATCGCTCGCCGGGCTGACGCAACCATCATAGATGGCAATGCGTGAATCGAAGTTGGTGGAATTGCAGTTTTCAACGATGAGATCGCCGGTGCAGGTGGCGGTGTATCGATACCAGATATCACTGTCCACCTGGGTTGGAACCGTATCGGCGGGATCGCATGATAGGTGAGCGGGGCCGTCAGTGGTGGCGTTGACCGTGGAGAAAAAAGTCGCTCCGTCGGTAATGGGCAGGGCATTGGCCCAGTCATCATTGGGAGGGGCAGTGCAAATGTCGCTGCAGGTGACGCTCAGTACGTAATCGTTTTTGACGCCGTCACAGGGGATGCCATTGAAAATAGCCCCTTCCGCGGAGCCCGTCGATACGAAAACTCGATAGGTTCCGGGAGCATTGACGCAGGCCTCAATCGTGGTGGAACTGCAGTTGTCCGATTGTCCCTGCGCAAACACCAGGGACGTGACACAATCGTTGTTGAGAATGAAAACCACGGCAGGAAACTCGGAGAACAGAGTGGCCGTGATCTGGGCCACTCCGTCCCCATCGCCATCGGTCACGGTGAGTGTGTACCAGTCGACATCACGAGAATCGTTCTGAGCCCATGCGGTTCCGCAAATCGTCTGCGGGCAGGTAATGGCCGTGTAGGCCGGCGTGGCAAGGTTGCAGCCATCGTTGAGTGATAGGCCACAGGGTTCCGGTTCGCTGACTGCTCCAATTGGGCAATTCAGACTGCACTGTCCTTGAGCTGTCCCCTGAAAAGGCTCAAATAAACCCAACGCCAGGGTAATAGCGAAAGCCTTGAGGAGTCGAATCTTGTCTTGCCGGGCGTACACGTCTCTCTCTTCCCTCCGCGTAGATATGCTTCGAATGGGACGACTGGCTCTTCAAGACTACCGGACGTACAAGGTAATTCAATCATAACCTTATATATTGCAATAGCTTATGCAGTTATCGGTCGTTCGGAATCACGCTTCCGGGATTGATAGACGGGGAAGACTGAGGTGTCGGGTGTGTGGTAGATTGCCCCGGATATTGTCACATGGGTCTGATCTGCATTAACACGACTCGGGAAAGAACAGGGAAAGCTACATGGCCGAGCCGAATATGACCGTGATTGTCGTCGCTTTTGCTATCTACACAATCGTCATTGTGGGGGTGGGGTTGTATTCGGCACGGTTCGCCCGACGTAGTGATGAGGACTACTTTCTTGCCGGTCGTTCGCTGGGGCCGTGGGTCGCGGCGATGTCGGCCTCGGCTTCCGCGGAATCCGGCTGGGTGACGATGGGCCTGGTGGGGCTGGCGTTTTCGGTCGGGTACTCCGCGTATTGGCTGATACCGGGGGTGTGTCTGGGGTATATCTTCAACTGGTTTTTCATGGCCGCGCGACTGCGTGATCGTTCGGCAGACCTTGGCGCACTTACCCTGCCTGATGTCTTTGCCATGCACTTTCGTGAGCGGCTGCCCATTCTCAGGCTGCTCTCGGTTCTGGTGATTCTGGTGGCGATGCTCCTGTACGTCGCGGCCCAGTTCGCCGCCGCGGGTAAGGCGTTTGATTTCGCATTCGGTGACAATGTTTCCTACTGGCAGGGGGTCATCATCGGGGGGGTGATCGTGTTGCTCTACACCGTCATTGGGGGCT
>JADFSH010000080.1 GCA_022560875.1 Planctomycetota bacterium
CCCTGGAGCTTATTGACGAGCTGGCCGGGCAGGGGTTCCCGATTGATATGCTCGATCTTGGCGGCGGTTTCGGAGCGGACTATGAGACCGGGCAGTCACCAAGCGCCGCTGACTATGCGGCGAAAATCGTTCCCTTGCTGGAGGCGAGGGTCCGGGGGGGCTTGCAGATCATCATCGAGCCGGGACGGACCATCACCGCGAATGCGGGCATCCTTCTGCTGAAGGTCCTGTATGTGAAAACCTCGGGGGACAAGACGTTTGTGATCTGCGATGGGGGGATGAACGTGCTGCTCCGGCCCTCGCACTACGACGCATTTCATTTCATCTGGCCGTGTGATGTCCCCCCGGAAGCGGTGCCGGTCCGACGCGAAGAAAAACCTGACCTTGAAGGCTTGATACCGACGGATATTGTGGGGCCGGTCTGCGAGACTGGCGATTTTCTGGCTCTCGATCGAGACATTCCGCCGGTGAAACGAGGCGACCTCATGGCGGTATTCACTGCCGGGGCGTATGGCATGAGCATGGCCAGTCGCTATAACTCGATACCTCTGCCGGCGGAAGTATTGGTCGATGGCCATACCGCCAAGCTGATCCGCCGGCGTGAGACGATTGACGATTTGGTTCGGCACGAGATGAAGCCGACGCCGCTGGAGTTGAATATCGCCCCATCTCTGGAAGTTTGATTTTGTAGGAAGATGACTGCGAATGACGGTTACGCGAGAAATAGACGGCATCTGGCTTGAACTTCAGGAAACCATCGCGGTGCACCATGAAGACGTTTACGCCTGCTTCACCACCGAGGCGGGCCTGATGTGCTGGTATCCGGTCGAGGCGGAGATCGATCTTCGCACCGGCGGACAGATCGTGCTCTACTGGAATCGTGAGAAGTCGCGCAAGCTGACGGTGGCGATCCTCAACTACGATCCGGGCGGTAGGATCACCTGGGACTGGTACGCCGGATCGGAAGGCGCCCACGCCCCGCTGTATTGGGAAGTGAAGCCGAATGTGGAGAAGGGATCGGTGGTGACCTTGCGACAAGGGCCGTTCCGCGACGATGCCGATTCCCTCATGATCATGGCCGAAGAAGCCGCAAGCTGGTCCTGGCATTTATGCAACCTGCGCACCACCCTGGAGACGAAGTTCGACATGCGGAAGGTGAAGCCGTTGTGATGAAGAAGGCAGTAGGCAGTAGGCAATAGGGGGGAGGGGGAAGAAGATTTTGGTTAACGGTTAAAGCCCTGAAGGCTTATTGCCTACCCTCCTCATGGCTCATGGCTCAAGCCTTCGTATAACTTGCCGCCTATCCCGTAGCCCTGATTCTTTTTACCAAACGGAGAACCCTATGACCGAAAGCGTTGTGTTGCGCGAAGTTGCTGAAACTGATCTGCCTGAGTTCTTTACGCATCAGCTTGATCCCGAGGCGGGGCGGATGGCGGCGTTTGTGGCGAAGGATCCTGCCGACCGCGACGCATTCATGGCCCATTGGGCGAAGATCATGGCCGATAAGACAATCACCATTCGAACCATCGAACATGATGGTGGAGTGGCGGGTCATATCGCCAGCTTTTTGAGGGATGGTACGCCGGAGGTCACCTATTGGATCGATCCGAAACTGTGGGGACGGGGCATTGCGACTGCCGCCCTTGAGCAGTTTCTCCTAATCGTGCCGTCCCGCCCCCTTTTCGCCCGGACCGCCTCCGACAACCGCGGCTCGATCCGCGTCCTTGAAAAATGCGGCTTCCGGCAGACGGCCACCGAAACCGGCTACGCCAACGCCCGGGAAGCAGAGATCGAGGAAGGGGTCTTTGAGTTGGTGTAGGGGAAGAAGGAAGAGCTTATCCGCAGATTGCACCGATCGAAGATTCGCCGGGGCGAATTACACAGATTACGCAGATGATGACCAAGCCGGGCTGTGCCAGCCCGGACGACGAGCGAGGCTCAATGCCGAGCAAGGAGTTTTGCTTCGCGATCTTCGCACGAGCCAGATGCCTTGTCGCTATAAATAAAGGCCATTCTTGTTACGCCGCATGTCCGGCATAGCCGGACCTGCATCTCTCACGAACTCATCATTGCCGGAATCAGCAACCGCGCGGCCAACTGCACTGTTATAAGCGCGAAGGTTCCCGCGATGAGGTCGTCGGCGAGGATGCCCCAGCCGGCGGGGAGTTTTTGGGACCGATTGATCGGGGGGGGCTTCAAAATGTCGAACCCCCGGAAACAGGCGAAGGCTCCCAGCGCCAGCAGCAGGTTCCACGTCCACGCCCCGTCATCCTGAACAGACCGCCACGGCAAAAACAACAACGCCAGACATTGGCCCGCCACCTCATCCGCGACGACCTGGCTCGGATCCTTGCCGGCGAACTCCCGCTCGGCCCAGTCGCCGAGGGACACGCAGATGACCGAGAAGATGACGCCGACGCCGATGAGGATCGAATTGAGGGCGAGGCCGGGGCCGATCAACCAGAGCAGGATAAGTACAAGGACAACCGGAGGCATTGATCCCCACGTGCCGGAAAAGGGTTTTAGGAGGCCGGTGCCGAACGCGGTCATGAGGAATTTTTTCAGCCCGAAGTTCATGACTCGCCCCCGCCCCCGGGCTCATCCCCGGCATCGCCTTCATCCCTTGTGCCGTCTTCGGAATCGAGTCCGGGGGCGGGGGTGGAACGTTGTCCCAATACCTGCTTGAGTCCCAGCACGTAGGGGACGCCGGACCAGAGCGTCACCAGGAGGGTCGCATAGACCAGTATGTGACAAATCCACATCGCCCAGACGGCTTCGGACGTCTTGAAGTTCACGACCAGGAACAGAATCATCGGGATCGACACCGATTGGAAGATCATTTTCATCTTTCCCGACCATTTGGCGGGAAAGCTGATGCCGTTGGCCTCGACGATGCCCCGAATGCCGGTCACAAGCATTTCCCGGGCGAAGATCAGGACGACCATCCAGGGGTAGAGGCCGGTGGACATGGTGAAGAAGGACTCGGGATCCTCAACCCACTGCGGCACGACGAATCGCGGGCCGGCCAGATAGACGAACGCCCCCAGAATAAGGAATTTATCACAGAAGGGGTCCATGATCCGCCCGAACATGGTGGTGGCATTCCACTTACGGGCGAGATAGCCGTCCAGGGCATCGGTGATGGCCGCGATGATGAACAGGGCGATGGCGATATTGGCCCAAACCGAGTTGGTATCGGGATACCGATAGGCATTGAGGGTGGCGAAAAAGGCGACGGCCAGGACGAGCCGACACAGGGTGATCGCGTTGGGCAGTTTTCGCCGCAGATCAGCCATCATAGATCCATCATGGTATTCACTGAGGAGGATGTCTACCCCGGATGAGCCGTGGGTGTAAGCTTGTCCCCCCTGAGTGGACTTTGTGAATTGTGGCACGGAGTCGGTTGCAGGACAGGGCCGAGAGTCATATCTTGTTCCCTTTCGCTGAGGGAGTTCCACGGCCTGTACCCGTGGCGAGTTTGAAATGGTCGTACCCGGCCATGAAGATGCCGGAACGCACCCGGACCTCGGCCTTCATGAGTCAATGTGAGCGAGTGGATGGATCCAAGTCTTCTTTATACCTCTACTGTGGTGAGCATCGTCGGAGCCGTATCGCTCTGGATGATTCTCCGATCGGGACGGACCTCGATCAAAGCCTTGGGAGGAGTCATCGGGCTGGGGGTGTTTGGCTGGTTTGTGTCCAATGCCGGGCTGGCGATCATCGGGGAAGAGGTAACGCCCGATGCATTCTTCCTGATCTTCAGCCTCATTGCCATCGCCTCGGCGGTTCGCGTGATCTCCCACCCGGTTCCGGTGTATTCGGCGTTGTACTTTGTCATGGTCGTGATCAGTTCTGCGGCCTTGATTCTGCTTCTCGAGGCGGAGTTCATCGCGTTTGCGTTGATTATTGTTTATGCCGGGGCGATTCTCATCACCTACATGTTCGTTCTCATGCTCGCCCAGCAGTCGTCGGATCCTGAGAATCCTTCCGGGCGGGCCGAGTACGATGTGAATTCCCGCGAGCCCGGAGCCGCAGCAGTGGTGGGGTTCATCATGCTCGCCCTGCTCAGCAACATGGTCTATGGAGGGATGAATACGCTTCCGTCCGCCCCGACCCCGGAGGAGGTGGCGAAACAGTCGTGGCAAAAGCTCGATGAGCTTCCCCTCCGGCGTGATGAAGTGCTGGAGAAGGTTGCCCCGGGAGCTTCCCTGCAAATTGGCGAAAACGAGGCATCCGTGAAGTTCCATGAGGATGGTCGGCCGTATTTTGTCGTGCTTCCCCCGGACACCAATCAGACCGTCGAGGTCGAACTAGCGGATGAATATCTACCTTCCAATGTGGAGCTGGTCGGGCTCGACCTCATCGCAAAATTCCCGGTCAGCCTTGAACTGGCGGGCATCATCCTGCTCATGGCCATGTTCGGGGCGGTGATACTCGCTCGTCGTCAGATGGAGCTGGCTGAGGATGAATTGCGCGAATCGGCGGGTATGGCGAAGGTCGGTTTCGAGACGTATGAGCCGAACGGGGACTGGGGGGACGGGGGAATCTTGGGGGGGGGCAGACGCCATGACGATGCTTCTTGCCCAGGCGGCGGACTTCTCAACGGTTCAGCTCGGTCATTACCTCATCACGAGCTCGATTCTGTTTACGATCGGTCTCGTCGGGTTTCTCACCCGACGGAACATGATCGTCATGTTTCTGTGTACCGAACTCATGTTCCAGGCCGCGGCGATCGCGATGGTCGCGTTCGGCAGATATCACGGCGACCTCTCGGGGCAGGTATTCGTCATCTTCATTCTCACGGTGGCCGCGGCGGAAGCGGCGCTGGCCCTGGGTCTCATCGTCCTGCTGTATCGGAGAAAGGAAACCCTCAACGCCGAGGCATGGTCGGAGTTGGGTGAGATATGATGGGACACGTTGATCAACTTGCTTCCACGATCAATTTCCTGACCCTCGGGCAGGAAGCGAGCCATGCGTTCCCCATCGCCCAGGCCATCGATGAAATGAAATGGGCGGGATGGATTCTCTGGTTGCCGATCCTGTCCATGCTTTTCTGCGGCGTGTGCTGGATACTCCGGGTGCGGGGGAAGGCACCGGCCTGGGCGACCGTTTTCCTGCTCGGCTCCTCGTTCTTCATCACCGTTGCGTTGTTCATGAACTATTCGGCGCCGGTCACGATCCATCTCTTTGACTGGATCAATATCCACTGGGCCGGCGGTTCATTGGTTGCGAACTTTTCGCTGTATGTCGATAAGCTCACCCTGTTGTGGATGCTTTTCGTCACCGGGCTGGGAACGCTGATCGCCCTCTATGCCAGTGAATACATGGAGGCCGATCTCGGGGTGGGTTACTCGCGGTTCTTCGCCGGCATCAGCTTCTTCCTGTTCGCCATGAGTTGCCTGGTGATGGGCGACAACCTCGTGATGCTTTATCTGGGCTGGGAGGGGGTGGGTTTCGCCTCCTATTGGCTCATCGGCTACTACTATCAGAAGCCTTCCGCGGTGGCGGCCGCGAAAAAAGCATTTATCGTCAACCGCATCGGCGACCTCGGTCTGGCCCTGGGGCTGTACCTTATCTACCACTATTTCGGGACGGTTCAGTACGCCGAACTCTTCACCCAGCTTCAGGAAGGCGTCGATGCCGAAACTGCCGCCAAGGGGGGGTGGATGATCAAGGTGATTCCCTTCCTGCTCATGCTGGCGGCGTTCGGCAAGAGCGCACAACTGCCGCTGTACGTCTGGCTGCCCGACGCGATGGAAGGCCCGACCCCGGTTTCCGCCCTCATTCACGCGGCGACGATGGTCACCGCGGGGGTCTATCTGCTCTGCCGCATGTTTCCCGTCATGCAGCTTCATGAGCTGGCCCTGCCCACGGTGGCGTGGGTGGGAGGTTTGACCGCGTTGCTCGCCGCGACCATCGGCATGGCGCAATACGATATCAAACGCATCATGGCGTACTCGACGATCTCCCAGCTCGGGTACATGTTCATGGGCATCGGCTTGCTGACCACGTTCGGGGCGGCATACCACGTCTTCACCCATGCATTCTTCAAGGCGGTGCTCTTCCTCACCTGCGGGGCGATCATGCACGGCTTCGCGGGACAGCTTGATCTGAGAAAAGTTTCCGGTCTGCGGCATATGAAGGGTTGGAAGATTACCAGCTACACCATGCTCTACGCCTGCCTGTGCCTGATCGGTTTTCCGCTGATCTCGAGCGGGTTCTATTCCAAGGACCTCATCATGGCCCAGGCGTTCATCACCCGGGGGCCGGGCTTTACCGCGCTCGGAATGATCGCCATCCTCACCGCCTTGCTCACGGCGTACTACACGTTCCGGGTATGGTTCCGGGTGTGCGCCGGCGAGACGAAATATGAGATGGGCGATGAGCATCACGATGATCATGGCGGGGTCGAGCATCATCCCCACGCTCCGGGACCGGTGATCAATTTCGTGCTGGTGGCCATTTGTGTGGGGGCGGTCGCTTCGATCTTCCTCGGCGGGTGGGCCGAAAGCATGGTCAACCAATCCAGCGCCCAGATCATCGACCATGGCGAACATCTCGTAGGCTTCTGGGGCGATCCCCACCGCTGGATGCCCCTCGTGGCCAGTTCCGTCGGGCTGCTGGGACTCGCCATCGCCTGGTGGTTCCATCTGGCCAATCGCAAGGCCGCGGATTCGCTTCGTGCGTTACTGTTATCCAATCCCCTGACGCGGTGGTTGCCGACCGCGATGGAAAACAAGTGGTACGTCGATGAAATCTATCACGCCCTGATCCGGGCGCCATTGTGGGGCGTCGGTGTCCTGCTGTACATGATCGACCGGTACCTGGTGGACATGTTGCTGGTGGACGGCATCGGACGGCTGCCCCGCTGGATGGGGAGAGCGTTTCAACCCCTGCAGAACGGAGTGCTGCAGTCCTACGCCATCTCCATGGCCGGGGGCGTCGGTCTGGTGGTCATGCTCATCCTTTACATGCCGAAGTTGTTGGCGTGGCTGGGAGGAGCAAGCTGACAATGTTGCCTCTTCTGCTTCTCATCCCGCTCATCGGCACCGTCGCCATCATCTTTACGCCGGCGAAGCACGCCAAGGCGATCGCCCTGACGGCGAGCCTGTTTGCGTTCATCTTCAGCGTGGTGCTTGGCTTCCTGTTTGACAAATGGGGAACGAGTGAATTCGGCCTGACCGCGGAAATCCCCTGGTTTGAAACATTCGGCGTCTCGCTCAATATGGGCGCCGATTCGGTCTCCATGCTGCTCGTGCTGCTCACCACCCTGCTGATGCCCCTGTGCGTCTGGGGTTCGGCGACCGCGATCACCGAGCGGCTCAAGGAGTTCTACAGTTGGCTGCTGATCATCGAAACGGCCATGGTCGGGGTGTTTGTCGCCACCGACCTGATCTTTTTCTATGTATGCTTTGAACTCACCCTGATCCCGATGTTTTTTCTCATCGCCCTCTTCGGCGGGGAGAACCGGGCCAAGGCGTGCATCAAGTTCTTCATTTACACATTCACCGGTTCGATGATCGCCCTGGTGGGATTTCTCTACGTGGCCTGGTTCCACGCCAACCAGACGGGAACCTGGACATTTGACATTGACACGCTCACGTCCGCGAGCCAGCAGCTTGTTTTTATTCCCTTCTCGATGCACTGGAATTTCCTGGGCTGGAACATCCTCGATATTGACATTACCGCTCAGCATCTGGTGTTGCTGGCGTTGCTCGCGGGCTTTGCGGTCAAGGTACCTCTGTTTCCGCTGCATACCTGGCTCCCCCTCGCCCATACCGAAGCCCCCACCGCGGGCTCGGTCCTTCTTGCCAGCGTGCTGCTGAAGCTGGGTACGTATGGACTTTATCGTTTCGTCCTGCCCATGGCTCCCGATGCGGTGGTGGAATGGGCGCCGTTCATCGCGGTACTGTCCATCATCGGCATTCTCTATACGGCGTTGATCTGCTGGGTGCAGGACGATATCAAGAAGCTCATCGCCTATTCGTCGGTGAGTCATCTCGGTTTCTGCGTGCTCGGACTGTTTGCCTTGAATCCACTGGGCCTACAGGGTTCCGTGCTATACATGCTCAATCACGGACTTTCCACGGGGGCTCTTTTCTTCCTCGTGGGCATGATCTACGAACGCTATCACACGCGGGACATGAATTCGATGAGCGGTTTGTCGAAGGTCATGCCGATCTGGTCATTCTTCATGGTCTTTTTTGTGCTGTCTTCCGTGGGGCTGCCGGGCCTCAACGGGTTCATCAGTGAGTTTCTCTGCCTGATAGGGACCTTCACGGCGAGCCTGGATAATGCCGCCTATCCCGGGGTGCTCGGCCCCTGGTATGCCGCGATTGCCGGCGTGGGAATGATCTTCGCCGCGATGTATCTGCTCATCATGGTGGGCAAGGTTGTCTTCGGACCGCTGAAGGAACCGGCGGTGCATCACAACGTCCGGACGCTTCCTCGTGATCTGAGCTTTCGTGAGATCAGCATCCTCCTGCCGCTGGCGGTGCTGTGCGTGTATATCGGTTTCAGGCCGCAACCGTTCACGGAAGCCATCGAGGGCTCCATCGAACACGTTTTGTCCCCTTACCCGGCCAGGGTTGAACGTCTGGCCCGGCAACGGGAAGCCTTACTTTCGCCATCGGTGCGGGAATTGACAACCGTCCCTCCGGAAGACACGCCGGTCGATTTATTCAGGGAGGAGACCAATGATGGCGGATAAGCTCTGGTTTCTCGTCCCGGAACTGATTCTCTTTGCGGGGGTGGTGGTCGTCTCCATCATGGGGCTCTCGCCGCGCAAGGGGGTTCGTGACAGTCTTCCCCTCATCACGTGCATTTTCCTGGGAATGGCCTTTGCCGTGATCCCGGCGTTGTACAGTGGAGAACGCGCCGAAGCGCATATGGAAGGCGCGGCCCTCTTGTTTCCCTACCTTGGCAAGTTCGCCAAGATGGTCGTCTGTCTGATCGGCATCGGGCTGGTCATGATTTCCACGGGATTGATCGATCGAAAATATGAACATGCGGTGCAAACCGGTCGGGCGACGTTTGA
This sequence comes from Planctomycetota bacterium, assembly GCA_022560875.1. GTDB lineage: Bacteria > Planctomycetota > Phycisphaerae > Phycisphaerales > SM1A02 > JADFSH01. Next base: position 9,038 of record JADFSH010000080.1, read on the forward strand.
TCCGATCCGGGCGACCCGCGGTGAATACTTTTCCTTCTTCCTGCTCAGTCTGATCGGGGTGATGCTGTGTTGCAGCGCCAACGATCTCATCTGGCTGTTCCTCTCCCTGGAACTCACATCACTGCCGACGTACATCATGGTGGCCATGAGCCGCTCTTCCCGGAAAGCGCAGGAAGCGGCGGTGAAGTATTTCTTCCTCGGGGCGATGTCGGCGGCGATGTTCCTCTTTGGTTTCGCCTTGCTGTACGGGGCTACGGGAACGATCGTGCTCAGTGAAATGCGCACCGCGTTCGCAGAGCAAGTCGCCACCGGGGGGATCAACGCCATCGGGATATTCGGCATGATCCTGGCCGTGCTTGGCGTGTCATTCAAGGTCGTCGCCGCTCCCATGCATTTTTACGCGCCCGATGTCTATGAAGGCGCGGCAGTGCCGGTGACCGCGTTCCTTGCGTTTGTTCCCAAGACGGCGGGTTTCATCGCCCTCATGCTGTTGCTGGGGACGATGGGTTGGGCCGATCATGGCGGTCCGGGAACCACCGGGTTGCCCGCCCCGGTCTTCAGCACGCTGTGGCTGGTCGCGGTCATCACCATGACCCTGGGAAACATCGGCGCCCTGCTGCAGCGGTCGGTCAAGCGCATGCTCGCCTACTCATCCATCGCCCACACCGGGTACATGCTCATCGGCATCATCGCCGGTCCCGGACTCGGCCTCAACGCGGTGCTGTTCTATCTTCTGGTCTACGGCATCATGAATACCGGGGCGTTCGCGGTGCTGGCGGCGCTGGAGCGGGGTGGCCAGGAGATTGAGACGGTCGAAGACCTGGCGGGCTTGCGTTTGAAGCATCCCGGAATGGCTGCGGTCCTCTCGATTTGCGCCGGATCTTTGCTCGGGCTGCCGCCGCTGCTCGGATTCTGGGGCAAACTCTATCTGTTCATGGCCGGGGTCCAGGCGGGTCAGATCCAACTCGTGGTCATCGCCGGACTGAACAGCGCGATCAGTGCGTGGTATTACCTCTGGCTCGTGACGCTGCCGATCATGGCCAAACCCAGCCCCCAGGCGGAAACAATTGTGCGAAGCCCATCGATGTGGGCACGGGTGATGGGCGCGATCGCGGCGATACTCATCATCCTGCTGCCCGTCTTCAGCAGTCGTCTGGTGGATGCGACCCAGGAGGCAACGAAGGGCTATCAGGGGACAATCGACATCGGGCGGAAATTCGTCGATTCCGGGGTATTATCACCGCGTAGTACCAATGGTGTTTCTCGCGATGGAACGCAACAACCACATTGATGGCGCGCCGGTTCAGCCTGCTCCACGTTGAGGTGATCAGTCTTCCTGGTGTTCCTTCTCGGCGGCATGAAGGCGGGATTGCTGCAGGACGAACCCGCTCACCGCCGCGACCGCCACCATCATGGGAATCAACTGCTCGTTGTTGATCAGGCTGTTGCGAATGGCGGTCTCCCAGCCCTCCACCTGAAGCAGCAGGGTGATGATGCCAAACACGACCATGGCCGCCCCTCCGATGGAGGTGAAGAGAATGATGACGAGCTTGAAGAGAATGAACGAGGCCATGGCGAGCAGGATGAATCCCATCGCCGCCCCCGCCCAGTGGGCATCCGGTTGAGCGGTGTTCATGGCGGTCCAGGCATTGGCCCCGATGAAGGCGCCGGTCAGGCCGCCGAAAAGGGCGACGGTGATCTTGAGCATGGGGGTGGCAATGATTGCAAACAGCGCGCCGATGGCAAAGGCGATCAGGCTTGATTTGCCGAGTTGATCGCTGAGCATATTGCCCAGAATAATGCCGCCCATGAAGGCGAGGATGACCACCACCCACTTGTGCCAGTTGTAGCCATTGAGAATGCACATCATGCCCACCACGATGAAGATTCCCGCCATGATCAAGGGCATCTGAGCGAGACTGGTGAGAAGCTCATCCGGATGGTTCAGCATATCCATGCGTGAGAAGAGTCCTCGCATCGCTTCCATGGTGCTGAGGTCGGTGGGATTATCCTGGGCAAGGAGCAGGGTAAGGCTGGTCATATCTATCACCTCGATATTTGCAAGAACGGCATGGCGATTCGCTTCACGCCGCTCCACGTCGGGAGCAGGTTTCACTAGCGGCGCGCGGACGACAGACCGACGCCGTTTCAGGCCTGTCTATCGGCTCGCTTGGGCTGATATGTCCATTGAATTGATAGCCCGATAATCCCGCTCATAGCCCAGACCAGAAGCCATCCCGGAGCGGTGAGCATCGCATAGAGATTGTCTGATAGGCCAAGTTCTCGCGCAAAAACTGCGGATGAAGTCATCCAGAGAAGTGAGCCGCCGAAGGCGGTCACGACCGAAACGCTGATTGACGAAGCCAGTGTCCCCACCAGAAAGCCCGTCAGAGCCCCGACGATGGCCGCAATGATCATTCCAGGTCGCAAGTTCGGCGGTGTTGTTTCCCACATTGACTGGCTCCAGTGAGAAACCGTGGCGACATATCCCGCCGCTTGTTCTACACGATCGCCCGAAGATTCCAGGAGAGCCGGATTAATGGGGAACAGGTCAGAAATGGGATCGAGCCCGGTGAGCGTGTCAGCGGAGGCAGGTTCCCGGGAATCAGGGTCATCATCAGTGGTATTTTCTTTCTCGGGGGCATTCTCACGCTCCCACCAGGAATCGTCATCCTCGATAATTGGGAGAGGTGAGGATAAGGATTGCTCGCTCTCAACCTCTGGGTCAAGCGATGCGACCTGTGCCCCGCTCCTTAGTTCTGCGCCGCCCCAGATAGCCAGGGGAGCAATGATGGTAAGCACCAGGGCCATGCCGGTGGCGATCATGGCCCGATAGGCGAGGATCGCGACACACATGAACAGGAATGCCACGATCAGAGCGGTCACCCATAGGGAGACCCCGAGGTCTATTTTTATCCCGGCCGCCCAACCAGCACCAATGCCGCCAAGAAATGCAATGGCACCAAAAGCAGGCCTCAGCACTCGCCGCCCTGCCGCCCAGAGAATCAGGCCGATCAGCAACAAGATCAGCGAGGCGATGAGGGTTGCATAGGGGATGCTCTGAAAATTGTCAGCAAACTCGTTCATGGTTGAAAATCAGGCACTGTCCTCGATATTGTTCGGATATTGCTTCTGGAGATTAAGCAAACGACAGCTCAGGATATGAATAATACCTCGTCTGGACGGGATTTCACGAGTCAATATTTGGTAAGGGGGTCTTTCGACGACTACCATGTTCGCATGCTTCGATATCCGCTCCCCGTCATTCTGCTTATCATGTCCGGCATTGTGGGGTGTCGGCCGCCGGAATTTTCGCAGAACGATGAGGCCTCAAGTGAGGAAACCACCTCCGCCTCCCCGGTAGCCGCGGAATCGAAACAACCACCGCAAGAATCCAAGCCTGCCCTGACCCCCCGGATTACCACGACCCCATCTCCCTCCTCAGCTTCCCCCAAAGCCCCCAACCCTCTTCCGACTGCTGGAGACGCCATGACCGCCTCGTCCACTTCTCATCAAGCAACATCAGAAAACGGGCAGCCCCGCCATACCAATCGACTGATCAACGAAACGAGTCCCTATCTGCTTCAGCATGCCCACAATCCCGTGGACTGGTATCCGTGGGGTCCGGAGGCGTTCGAAGCGGCTCGTGAGCAGGATAAGATGATTTTTCTCAGCGTCGGCTACTCCACCTGTTACTGGTGCCACGTCATGGAACGCGAGAGCTTCGAGAACGAGGACATCGCCGACCTTATGAATGCGAATTTCATCTGCGTCAAGGTCGATCGCGAGGAGCGTCCGGATGTGGATGACATCTACATGGCGGCGGTGCAAGTGCTCAACCAAGGGCGCGGCGGATGGCCCATGACCCTTTTCCTCGTACCCGACGGTCTCAAGCCCTTCATCGGAGGAACCTATTATCCGCCGACGGATCAGGGAGGACGACCGGGGTTGCCCAAAGTGATTGAGCAGGTTTCCAATTACTGGAATACGGATCGTCAGCGAGTGCTGCAACAGGCGAACCAGGTCGCCAACCGTATCAAGCAGAGACTGACGGGTCGGATTCAGTCCGTTCCGCTCAGCGCAAACAATGTGCAGAGGGCGATCAGTTCCCTGATGATGTCCTACGATCGGACAGATGCCGGGTATGGCAGAGCCCCGAAGTTTCCCATGTCCGCGAACATTGATTTTCTCATTCGCGCCGCCTGGGATCGCCAGGATGTCCGTCAATCAATCATCCACACCCTTGATCGCATGGCCACGGGCGGCATGTATGACCAGATTGGCGGGGGTTTTCACCGGTACAGCACCGACACGAAATGGCTTGTGCCGCACTTCGAGAAAATGCTCTATGACAACGGCCAGCTGGCTACGACCTATGCACTGGCGTACGAGCGAACGAAGGATCCTTATTATGCGGAAATCATCCGGGAGATTCTCGAGTTCGTCCTCCGCGAGATGACGGATGAAAAAGGGGCGTTCTACAGCGCCAAGGATGCAGAGGTCAACGCACGCGAGGGGCAGAATTACATCTGGACGCAAACCCAGGTCGCTGCCGCATTGACGGAAGCCGGCCTGGAGAACGAACTCGCGTTCGTACTCAAGGTGTACGGCCTCGATCGGGGGACGAATTTCACTGACCCCCATCATCGCGAGGACGGCAGGAAAAACGTCATCTTTCTCATCGACCGGCCCGATCAAATTGCCGCTCAGATGGGCATGGATCTGGAGATTTTTAGCCAGCGAATCATCATGATCAATGAGGCCCTGCTGAAGGTGCGCGACCGGCGCGACCAGCCGATTCTCGATGACAAGATCCTCGCGGGCTGGAATGGTCTGATGATCAGCGGATTCGCAGACGGTGGGCGCGTGCTGGGCGAGTCTCGCTACATCGAGGCCGCCCAACGAGCGGCGGAGTTCATTCTTACCGAGATGCGAGATGAGGGTGGACGACTCCTGCGCTCGCATCGTAAGGGAACCAGCAAGATCAATGCGTTCGCGGAGGATTACGCTTTTTTTATCAGGGGATTGCTCGCCTTGCAACGGGCGACCGGTGATTCGCGATGGATCGAGGAGGCGGAGAATCTTGCCGCCGATGCCAAGTCACAATTCTGGGATAACACCAGCGGCGGATATTACGACACCCTGCCGAACCAGCAGGATCTTTTCGTCCGGACCAAATCGACTTATGACGGGGCGGTTCCCAGCCCGAATGCGATCATGGTTCACAATCTGCTCGATCTGTACGAACTGACCAGTAACGAGCAGTATCTGGATGATGCCTCCGCGTCATTGGTTTCCTTGAGCAGTTACATCAGTGGCCAGCCTCATGGGGTGATTCTTTCCACGCTCGCCCTCAAGCGGTTCGCGGATTCCTATCCGCAGCGCATCGGGTTGGGTAAGCCGGACACGGTTGAAGTCGCGGTGAAAAAGCCGCCGCGCACTGATCCGGATGACCCCGTGCAGATCCGCAGTGAGCAGGATCGGATTGTGCTTTCCCCGGGAGATCGTCTCACCCTGACGTTAGTGGTAGACATCAGGAAGGGGTATCACATCAATGCCCACGAGCCGGGGCCGGAGTTTCTGATTCCGCTGAAGGTATCCATTCAGAATGCGGATGGGCTTGCCGTCGAAGTGGCGTATCCCTCGGGTGAGATTTATGAAGCCGCGGCAATCGCGGATGAGCCCATGCTGGTTCATACGGGTCAGTTTGAGATTCCCATTCGTCTGGAGCGTACGGGCGATATGGCGGGGGAGGTGATCGTCAGCGTGACCTATCAGGCATGTACGGACCGGGCCTGTATGTTGCCCAAGACGGTGGTGGTTCCCGTGAAGATCTCCGGGAAGTAGGGGGCTTCTTATCCCCTCCCCCTTTACGGGAGAGGTTGGGATGGGCCTGTCTATAAACCGTCTCTAAACGAACCAGTCTCATT
>JADFSH010000011.1 GCA_022560875.1 Planctomycetota bacterium
TCAAACGCCGGGGGGCCACCTCGGCGACCGAGCTGGCCGAAGCGCTCGGCCTGACCGATGTGGCGATTCGCCAGCATCTGGGGGCGTTGGAGGAAAAAGGGCTGGTGGCGTCCGAGCCGCATTCGCCTGGGGGGCATATCCGGGGGCGGGGGCGGCCCGCGGTGGCGTGGTCCCTGACCGAACTCGGCGGTGAGATCTTCCCGGATCGGCATGCAGACCTGACGGTGGAACTGTTGCAGGTGATGCGGAAGACTTTGGGCGAGGAGGCCCTCCTCCGGATCGTCGAGGTCAGGGCGAAGGATCAGGTTACGCTCTACAAGAAGAGAGTGCCTGCCAGGGGATCGTTGAGGAAGCGGGTTGAATCGCTCGCCGCCCAGCGCACCGCTGAAGGCTACATGGCGGAGGTGGTTCAGGAAAAGCCGGGGCGATACCTGCTCATCGAGCATCATTGCCCGATTTGTGATGCCGCGAAATGTTGTCAGGGATTGTGTCGTGCGGAGCTGGATGTCTTCAGGAAAACCCTGGGCCGGGGCGTGACCATCGAGCGGATCGAGCATCTGCTCTCCGAAGGCGACCGTTGCGTCTACCGGATTGAAAAGAAGTGAGGCAAGGCCTTCAGCTGCGTTTCAGACTACGGCATCTATGAGCAAGCTGTTGTCAAGAAGTTGGGGGTGGTTTGGGCCTTCTCCACCAATACCCCGAGGACGCGGCACTCGTCGGGTTTCAGGATCGACATGACGGCACGGCACCGAGTTCAGAATGCGGAGATGACCGCAGGGGGTATTCATGTCGGTTTCGTGGTCTGGACGATGATCGAAACACGTGGTTCGTGCGCTCGGAGAAGGCGCCGTGCGGCTCGGGCGAAGATTCAGCAAAGGGCGCACCCGTGCAATCAGCGCAACTCATTCACATCCTGGAAAATGAACCCTGCGGGGCAGGGCTGAATGAGGCCTTCACTCAACTCGGATCAGGTGCGGACCTCGATCTCCTGCTCGCCATGATCAAGTCGATGACGCGCGGCGGCATCCCCGGGCTTGCCGTGAGACTTCTGACCTCAGGGGGCGTACTTCTGGAAGACCAAGCAGAGCTTGCCCAACTCGCCGCGCAATTGTCGGCGCTGCCGTCCGGAGAGGTTTCAACGGCGCAAATCGAATCGAACTACCGACGCAATCGGGCTCGACTGCTCGATACGCGTCCGCATCTGCGGGAGTTTGAGACAGACTTCGATGAGGCGGGGGACGGGTTGCGAGTGTTCCAGGCCACCAATGGGTACACGGTCGCGATCCGTGATGCGGCGGACGGGCGATTCGTCTTCGCCCTGCCATTAATCGGGAGCGCGGGTGATGTGATGAAGTCATTCAACGATTGTGGTCATAACACCACCGCGATCGCCATGTCGGGGGTGCCATCACTTGATCTGTGGTTGCAACTGCTGGATGTCCGCTCCGCGGCGGGCTTTCGACCGCCGATCGAGATCGTGGAGCCTGATCTCGCGGTGCTGGGGGTATGGCTGCGTCTGATCGAGCGGAGTGAGGCCCTCGGGGATGAGCGGGTGGGGGTCTTCGCCGGAGGGCAGGCCCGGACACAGTATCTCGGAGCGCTGCGTGACAATCCTCAGCGTTTACTGCCCACACATTTCCTGGGCAATGTGAGAACGGGACCGACGCTCGAGCGACTGGATGATTCCATGTTCACGGAAATCGTTGATTTGCGTCTCAAGCGTCGTCAGACTTTGGTGCGCAAACAGGAAATCCGCTATGGGGGGCGTGATGCGAACTATCTGGCGAAGCGTTTTCAACCCGCCGGATCGGAGGATCCTCCCCTGCGGGTGGCGGGTTTCACCACGCGTCATTCGACCGTCATTCAGTACGCGCTGCGCGACCTTGCCGCCGCATTCCGTAAGCACGGTTGCATCTTCGACATCATAACGGAGCCGGATGACTATACGAGCGACGTTGATCTGGGCGGAGCCCTGGCGAATACCGATTACGACCTGATTGTGGTCATCAATCACATGCGCTTTGAATACGGCGATCAGATTCATTCAAGCATTCCCTATGTGTGCTGGATCCAGGACTACATGCCGGAATTGTGGACCGATGAGGCCGGAGCATCGCTCAATAAAAATGACATGGTCGTCTGTCGATCGTCGTCCTTCATGGCCGAGCATTTCGGCTACCCCCGGAAGTGTCTCCTCGGCAGCAGCAATCTGACGAACACGACTACGTATTCCGACGAGCCGGTAGCGCCGGAGGATCTGGAGCCTTTTCGTTGCGATGTGTCGTACGTGGGTCACGGCTGGCAGACCGGACATCAGCTTGCCGCGGTAATCGCGTCGGATGCGCCCGAGGTGAGGCAGTTTCTTGAGAGATTCATAGAGCTGGCGGCGGAACGAAATGCCCACAAGGGCTGGTTGAACTATTTTGATCGCCTGGAGCTTAGCCTGGAAGCCCAGCGCGAGTCCGATCTGGGCGATCTTCATCCGGAGCAGAGAGCGACCTTGCTGCTTCCCGCGGTCGAGCGGGTGTACGATCGCCTGTTTCGGCACGAAGCCCTGCAGTGGTGCGCGGCTTGGGCCACCAGCCGCAACAAGACCTTCCGGATCTACGGCAACGGTTGGGAGAATCATCCCACCCTGAGTGAGTACGCGGTCGGGCCGGTGCAGAACGGTTATGAATTACGTTGCCTGTCCCAGGCGTCGGCGGTCAATCTCCAGGTCAACGGCTACGACTCTCTCCACCAACGTCTTCTCGACGGGCTGGCCTCGGGGGGATGCGTGATCTCGCGATTCAATCCGACCGATTTTTCGCAACTGCGATTCCAGGAAATCAGTCATGCCATCCGGGATAAGGACCTTGCCGGTCTTGAGCAATTGCGCTCCGAGGCCAAACGCAATCCGGGGCTGGAGAAGTCCATTCGGGAGGCGGAAGCCTGGAGCGGTTTGAGCCTCGCCCCGTCATCCAGTGAGGAGCGGCAGCAAAATGTCGAAGTCCTGAAAGCCTTTGCCCACTTCCCCGAGTCGATTTGCCGCGATGAAGCATGGTTCGAGACGCTGCGGACCATGAAATCCATGGCGGATCGGGTTGCGGGGAACATCGACGGTTTTGACCAATCGACGTTCAACGACCGGGACCAACTGCACGACCTGCTTGATCGGCTGGTGGACGACCCCCGGGCCCGGGACGAGTTGGCGAAGCCCATGAAACAGTCGATACTCAAACACGATACCCATGATGTACTGGTCAAACGCATACTCGAAGCATTCCGGCATCGTTATGAATCGCTCTCTCATGTCCGCCCCGCCCCTCCGGTAGAGGCTTGATGCCGACCATGAACGTTGACTATTCCATCGTCATTCCCACCCGGAATCGCCCGGGCCTCATCGGCGATGCCATTCGACGTGCGCTTTGCCTCGATCATCCGTCCTTTGAAGTGTTGTTGAGCGACAATTCATCAGACAATCGCACGATCGAAGCGATTCGAGAGATCGATGATCCTCGATTTCGGGTGGTGCGAACCTCCGGCGACTTGAAAATGCATGAGAGTTGGGCGTTTGCCGCGGCGCAAGCGCGCGGCACATGGATCATCATCCTCTGCGATGACGATGCCCATCATCCTGAGCTATTGACGATTCTCGATCGCATGACCCGGCGCTACCCAGATGCCGATGCGATCGCCTGGGCGAGATGCGGCTACATGCACAATGCTATTGAGAATCAACCGGCCCGCGCGGCGCGGATGGAGTTCCGGACGATCTACTCCGATGGGGTGTATGAGATCGACGGCCAGGCGCTGATCGATGATGCCTACGCGATGCGTGTCTCGCACAATGATTTCATTCCCCGTATGCTCAACACGGCAGTGAGACGCGAATTGTTCACCCTCGCTGCAGAGAAGGGATCGCCGTTTTTCCGGCCCTCCTGTCCGGATTACTCATCAATGCTGACCCTGGCCCTGCACGCAAAGCGGTTGCTGTTTCTCGATGCCCCGTTGAGCATGACCGGCCTCCTGCCGGAGAGTACGGGCTGGGCCGCTTCGCAGCGGGCGGAGGTCGATCCGGAGTTTGTCAACGGCTTTCTCGAAGCAGAAGGTATGTATGTCCTTCCTCCCGCGTTGCTGACTACCTGTTGCTGGATCGCCCAGACGTATCTGCAACTCGCCCGCGATGATCCCCATCTTTCCGGACGCATCGTCGATCTGGTGAGAACCTACATCCTCGCGGGCCAGGAGATCGAAGGCTGGCGGAGACTGGGTTTCGATGTGGCAACCGTCGATGCCGGACTGGACCGCGTACTCGCATCTTTTGCCCCGGAAGATGCGCAAGCCGTTCGAGAGGGCATTCGGGAAGGGATCACGTTTGAGAGCGATCGTTTCCTGCGATTGCTTGATGATGAAGATGATGAGACACTCGTCCTCGGATGCGGTCCGGTGCTTCTCAGTGACCGGCACATCCCCGCCGGCGAGCTTGCGTCGATGAGCCTTGCCGCGAGCAATCTGCCGGCTTGGATTGATCAGTATGGCATTCGTCTCGGGGATCTCATATCCCGACTGTCGGATACCGCCGCAGGTCGGACCATCATCATCTACGGCCTTGGCAACGGCGGAAAAATGCTCTGTCGCTGCCTGTCCGCGCGAGATTCAGGCCTGCCTTTTTCGTGGCGGGGTCACGATGATGGGTATCGGGAAATCATGCCGGGGGCGAAGCGTCTGACGAAGGGCGAATCCCTCGATCCAGCGCGGCATTTCGTGTTCATTACCCCGCTTAACGCCCGCGGCATCAGTCGTCGCCTGGAAGATCTCGGTTTTCAACCGGGGAGAGACTGGCTGACGCCTGGGGATCTGATCTGCGGAGATTATGCTTCCGCAGCGGGGGCAACTCGCTGAATGACGCCCCCGGGCCAGTAGGTGATGCGGGTGGTGAGTTCACTCTCATTGAACGCGAAGGGCGGCTCGACGAGACGGAACTCCGAATGCAGTTTGACAAAGTCCATCGCCGCTTGCCGGGGGTTGTTCGTGTTCCAATCCGGTTCCGACCGGGGGGCTCCGGCAAGATCCTGCATGATCCCGTCCATGGCGATGATGTACGACCCTTCGGCAACGAGTGGACCGTAGGCTTCGAGTTCGGCCAGTACATGATCGCGGGTGTGACAGCCATCCAGAAACACCATGACCCGTTCCCCGGGATGGATGAGCTGTCTGACCTGCCTGACGATGCCACCCGCAATCGAGTCTCCCTCAATCATCGTGATCAGATCGGCGAGTTCGTGCGCTTCGATGGCCAGACGATTGTGCGGCCTGATCTCGATGTCAATCCCGATGACCCGCCCGCGCCCGATGAGGCGACACAATCCCGCGCTGAAGACCAGTGACCCGCCGTGGGCGATGCCGATCTCGATGATGACATCGGGCTTGACCTGGTAGATCCATTCCTGCAAACGAATCAGGTCTTCCGGAAGCTGGATGATCGGCCGTCCGAGCCAGGAGAATGTGTAGACGTGCTTGAGATCCCACCCGGCGCGAAGCCATGCCCGGGAAATCAATTGAAACGCCTCCTCCGAAGCCAGGGCCAGGCTTCGGGTGCCTTCGGGCGTTTCAAGCTCGACGGTCTCGTGTTCGAGATCGATATGCAATTTCATAATTGCCCCGCCCCCGCCCCCGGAATGGCGACTTCGGCCCGTCGCGCGCAGAGCCACGATCCGAGATGATCTTCGAGACGGGCCGGCTTGAATGCGAATTCCTCGCGAATTCTTCGGGTGTCGATCTCCGGGGCCGAGCCCTTGACCACGGAATTCGCCTCAGGCCAGTCGACCGCGCAGCCGGTATTGCGCTGAATGATTTCAACGATCCGTCCTACATTGATCGACGTGCCCGAAGCGACGTTGTAGATTCGGTGGCGGCCCTCCACCGCGATGCGCGACAGCAACGCAATGACATCATCCAGGAGAATGCAATCGCGGCGTGTCTCCCGACCGCTGCTCAGGACTATCTTCCCCAACGTCATCGCATCACGCACGAGAGAATCGAGAAAGTTTTCCGAGCTGAATTCGCAACTGCAGACATGAGCCAATCGCGCCACCCTAACTCCCGGATGATCAATCGCGAGACAGACCGCTTCGCCCGCCAGTTTCGAGATGTTGTAAAGGTCATCGGCCCGCCCCGGCTCGACCCGGAGGGGGGCGTCTTCGGCAGTGTCAGTGACCCCTCGATACAAGCGGGTCGATGAAAGATAGAGCACCGATTCAAATCGCCAGTTGCGCAGGATCTCCTCGATCATGCCTACGTGGGCAAACATGGTGTCGAGGGGGCGATCGAGAAAATCTCCGGTCACCCCTGCGCAGTGGATCACGTGGCCGCAGTCCTCCGGCACGGGCGTCTCCCGGGTCAGGCGATGGACCTCGTGACCTTGCTCACCCAGATACGCACTCAATCGCGAGCCGATCATGCCCTGTGAACCGGTGATCGTGAACCTCACGAGAAGGCTCCTGAAGATTGGCGAGGTGAAGTGGGTTGCGGCGATATCATGCGAAGGCGTTTCTCGTTGGCGTCGGTATCACTTTGGGAGCGGGCGTAATGAACGGCTTATCGGCCATCCTCCACGGAAATGAGCAGGATGCATCTACGACAGACGCAGAAGGTATCGCTTCGGCGCTCGCTCGCATCGGACGGGATGAAGCGTTGCGGGAGCAGATGATCGATCTTCTCCGGGAGGCCGAGCGTCGCCTGGCCCGCCCCGATTTAAAAGTCCGGGGGGGTTTCGACGTCCGGGCCGAGATAACGGGGGAGATCTGCGATGCCCTGTGTCGGGATGCCGGACTCATGTGCAAACGACTGAAGCAAGGCATCACGTTCAACTACACCTATACCTCCCGGATCGCACGGGCGGTGACGCTGAGTCCGGATCGTGAGCCTGATCATGTCTGGGAGCCGCAGACCACGAAGCTGCTGCTCGCCCTGGCGGAAAACGCGGATCATGTGCTGATCGGTGGGGCGTACGCGGGCGACCACGCCCTGTTACTGGCGCAACAGCTTGCCGCCCTTGGGGACGGGGGGGTAGTTCATGCTTTCGAGCCGAATGATGCGCTTGCCGATCTGCTCGATCTGAATATTCGGCAAAACAATCTGACGAACATCCTCGTCTCGCGCCTGGGATTGTGGAGGCAGGAAGGCAAGTGCTTCGCATTTGAAGGCGATGACTCTGACGCCCACGGCATACCCGTCGCCTCTCCCGACCAGGCGGACTTCGTCACCACGACAATCGATGCCTATGTGCGAGAGCGACAGCTACCGGGGCTTGATGTCATCATGCTCGATATCGAAGGGGCTGAGCATGCCGCCCTGGAGGGCGCGCTGGATGTGCTGAGTCGCCCCGCCGGGCAATCGCCGCATGTCATATTTGAGATTCACCGCTCGTATGTGGACTGGAGCGACGGACTGCTCCGGACGCCGATTCTCGAAATGCTGACCGATCTCGGGTATTTCGCGTATGCGATTCGCGATTTTCACTCCAACTACCCTATGGGCGATTCGCCGGTGGAGTTGATCAGGCCGGAAACGACCTGGCTGGAAGGCCCGCCGCACGGTTTCAACATGGTGGCGGTGAAGACCCCAGATCTGCTGGAGCAGGATGAACGAATCCGCATTCTCGACGGGGTGAGCCCGAAACTGCTCCTGCACAAGGATCCGGCCCTGCATCACCCCAGCACCCGACCATGTTTATAATCATGACTGGGGTTGCCATCGCCTGGCCCGTATTCAATAGTTGATTCGTAGGGAATGAGTCATCGAAGTTGAGTTGACCAAACAATCCAAGGGATGGGTGGGGGTAGTACAAAAAATGATTCAGAATCGTACAAGACTTCGGATTGCGATGTTTCTCATGGTCGCATTGTCCGTTGCGCTCGGCACCGGGATAGGACGGGCGGCGTTGATCCAGTCCGAGGAGAAAGCCGCCGGGGATAAGCTGCGGGTGATCGAGCCGGAGAAGACTATCGCGTTGGACCCCGCCTCGATCATCAGTCGTCTCTACCCGTCGTCGGATGGCCGGCAATTCTACACCCGATTGAAGACGCCGGCGATCAACATCTGGTCGGTGCTCGTGTACTACACACCGGAAGTCCTGCTCTCAGTTCTTGGGCTTACCCTGCTCGTGAGCGTTTTGTTGCTTTTGTACAGTCATCGAAAGGGAGGATTGCTGCATTGCCGAAAGTGCTGGTATGAGTTGATCAATTTAACGTGTGATAGGTGTCCCGAATGCGGCGTTGAACTATCCGAGAAAAACCGTTCATATCGACGCTCGGTGCGTATGCGCATGATTCAGATTGGGTTGATGCTGGTGCTCGGGGCAGGGGCGTACTATCTCGGTTCAAAGAACAGATGGGTTTTTCAACAGCCACGCATCCAGAGAAAATACTATTGGAATTCAACCGCACTCTACCGGAGCGATTTTATACGTCGTTGGTTTCCGCAATGGATCCTGGAGCATCGGTCTCAAGCCGATCGAATTGTTCGAATCGATTTTGCCTCGGGGAAGATCAGGAACGTTCGCTCGCTACCTCACGGAAAGATTGAAAAATGGACGATCGACTCAGAGCGGAAGGTTATCTCCTTGATCGAATTCGGGCGACTGACACAAATCGAGGCGCAAACGGGGAGGATCATCCGGGAATATGATTTTCAGGATTCACAGTTAAACATCTTGTCCACGGATGGGGTGAGAAGGCTAATCGGCGGCCCAAGCCCGGAGATCCTGTTTGCCGCATCAAGCAAAAGTGGGGCATACCGAATTGATCTCAATCAGAACCTGATGGAACAGATCGTCGATACGAAGAAATTCGAAGTTCCCGATACACCAACGGGGATCTTTTATGATCCCGAACATCAACGACTGCTGATCACATACAAGGTCAAGTCATCCCGCGCCTGGCAGATCTGGGATGAGTCAGCGGGAGAACTCCACAACAATCATGCCGTGGCAGACTGGGACAATTCCGTCGGCTTCGTATACAACCATACACAAGAAGTCATTTATACAGGCAACATACTAACGAACAGCGTTGAGGGCCATGACGTTCATTCCGGGCAGTTGACCACCAGGTGGCCGCCGATGAGTGAGCAGATCATTCCTCGTAGTCTCTTGTTCGACGATCAGGTGCTGCTGGCGCGAGCACGGCACGGCGATGACATATATGCAATTGATACCTCGACGGGTAAAGCCCTGGCTCGGTTGACCGGACTGATGGGTAATTCAATGCCGAGTCAGATCATCTCAGTAGGCCGGAACGGAAGGATCATTGTGGTATCCTACGGTGCGGTGTTGAATGAGATTGCCTTCTTTGATCTATCTGACTTGTTAGCGCCGGATTGAATGCATCCACACCCTCGTTAAAGAGAATGAATATCAACTCTAGTGACATTTGACATCCCAGTCGTAAGGAATTTCGTTGTTGAAGGGATCAAGTCGGTCGCTACGGTTTGCGCTGGGGTCATGGGCATGGGTGCAGCAGTTGGCGATGATTGCATGGGGATCGCTCATACCCTTGAAGCCGTTCCAGAGTCCGGGGGGGATCTGCACCAGGGCGTAATGATCCGGGCCGAGAAACTGCTCCATGATCGCGCCGTGGGTGGGGGAATCCTGCCGATCATCATAGATGACGAGCTTGATCCGCCCGAACACACAGGCGTAGTTGAGGGTCATGTCACGATGACGATGCCAGCCCTTGATAACGCCTCGGTAAATTGTGCTGAAGTAGATTTCGCCGAACTCGATGAAATGAGGGTCATCACGCCGCAGCATGTGCATGATCGTGCCGCGCTCGTCGGGGATTCGTTTCAGGGGAATGACCTTGACGCCCTCGATTTCGCTCATACGACGCACCCCTCCGGGATGGGGATGATAAAGCGACCGCCTTGCTCGACGTACGCGGCATTCCGTCGCGTGATTTCCTCGGCGATGTTCCATGGAAAGAGCACGCAGGCTTCGGGTTTGGCCTCGATGAGAAACTCGGGGGCGACGACCCGTTGTCTTGTGCCCGGAAGATAGCGATTCTGCTTGTGAGGGCTGACATCGGCCACCCAGGGAATGCGGGTCTCATCGAGTCCGCAGTAATTGAGCATCACCACCGCCTTGGCCGCAGCTCCGTAGCCGCCGATGCTTTCGAACCGGTCAAGCTCGGCCAGCAGATGGGTGCGTATGCTCTGTACGTTTGCGGCAAAGTTTGCATAGTACGAATCCCCGGTGAGGCCGAGTGCCTGTTCTTGTTCGCACATGTAGTTCGCCTGGTCTTCATCGCCTCCGTGGGCAATGGTCACGTGCAGCGATCCGCCGTGAATGGAAATGGCTTCGACCCCGACGATCTTCAGATCGTGTCGGTGAAAGAGCCTTCGCAAGGCGGATACCGAAAAGTAGCACTGGTGTTCGTGATAGATGGTGTCGAACGCCCCGGATTCGATGAGGCTGACGACGTACGGCACCTCGATGTGGGCGAAGCCCTGCACTGCGAGCAGAACCTTGATGCCCGCGGCGATTTCGTTGGGATCGCCTGCGTGGGCGAGAACGTTATTGGCGAACATGACATCCGCCTCCCCCCAATCGGCCCTGATCTGCTGCGCGGTTTGCTCGTTGAAATACTCGCAGCGGGTGTTCACGCCTTTTTCATTCGCGTATCGGGCGATATTTTCCGCCGGATCGACCCCGAGCACCATCGCGCCCAATTCGAGGGCATGACGGAGCAGGTAGCCGTCATTGGAAGCGATCTCAACCACTCGCTGACCGGGGCGGACATGTCGCTCAACGAGATTGCGGGCATGCTCGACCATCGTCTCCGATTGCGAACTGAAGTAGCAGTAGTCGCTGAACATGAGATCGGGCGGCGGGCTCTCCGTGAGTTGCACCAGCGAACAATTGCGACAATAGACCGCCTTCAGGGGCCAGCGCGGACACTCATCGTCGGGGGCGTGGAGCAGATTATTCACCAGCGGCATCATTCCCAGGTCGATCACATCGCCGAAGGATGTGCCGTCGCAGATGCGGCAGTTCATGACACCACACCGGCGCTACGGCCTCCGGCTTGCATTCAATCTCCGCGGCGGATCGTGAGAGATAGCCGCGATACCAGCCGACGGTTTCGCGGAGGGCTTCGTCGAGGTCGGTTTTCGCCACCCAGTCGAGCATGGACCGGGCTCTCGTCGAATCCAGATGCTGATTTGATATTTCTCCCCGAGATGTATTTTCAATAACGGGTTTGAGATCCGTGCGTCCGGTGGCCTGCTGGATGCGATGCGTCATATCGAGCACGGAGATTGGATTTTCAGGGCTGAAATTGAAGGCTCGTTCCTGCTCGTGAATTGTTTCCGGCTCGTCCAGCCATTGTGCGATGGCGAGATAACCGGCGACGGCATCGTTGACAAAGAGATAGTCGCGCAGTGGCGTGCCGTCGGAGCGAATCACCGGCGATTGGCCGAAGATGAGCGATCGAATCGTCCCCGGCACAATGCGGGACCAGTTCAAATCGCCGGGGCCGAAGATGTTGCCGCAACGGGCAATGCCGATCGGCAGGCGATGGGCATGGAAATACGACTGGGCGATCAGGTCGGCGCAGCATTTGGACACGTCATACGGGTTTTTCGCGGCCAGGGGCGTGCGCTCGGTGTAGGGAAGCGTCTCCGCCTCGCCATAGGCCTTGTCGCTGGAGGCGATCACGATGCGGCGCAGAAAGCCTGCGCCGTGCAGGCGACAGGCTTCCAGCAGGTTGTAGGTTCCCCGGATGTTCGACTCGAACGTTCCCAACGGATCACGCTGGCCCGCTCCGACGAGGGCCTGCGCGCCGAGGTGAAACACCGTGTCGATGTCATGCTCAACGAGAGCGGTCCGGACGTGATCGAAGCATTCCAGCCGCCCCGAAACGATTCGCACGCGCTTGATGTTGCCGGATGTCCATAGCGGTGATGATTCATCGTGGTCACGCACCAGGCAGGTGATGTTCGCCCCGAGCCTGAGAAGCTTGGAAACAAGGTTGGATCCGACCATGCCGGTCGCCCCGGTGACGAGTACCTGTGATTGCGTCCATGGTTGTTCAATCATTGTCCCAGACCTTCCACGGCGCGTTGCCGCATTTCCACATGGCGTTGAGATTTCTCACATCGCGCAGGGTGTCCATCGGTTGCCAGAACCCTTCGTGCTTGTAGGCCATGAGATGACCATCCCGGGCCAACCGGGGGAGGGTATGGGTCTCAAACGATGTCTCATCGCCGTCGATATAGTCAAGCACCTGGGGTTCGAGTACGAAAAAGCCGCCGTTGATCCACTCATCGGGGGCTTCAGGTTTTTCGGCGAAGGTCGTCACGCGATCTCCATCCAGTTGGGCATGCCCGAACGAGGATGTGGACTTCACGGTGGTCATCGTCGCCAGGCACTTGTGAGACTTGTGAAATTCCAGCAGCTTCGTGATATCCACATCGGAAACGCCATCCCCATACGTCATAAAAAAAGTCCCTCCCCCGGAATTAACCTTCCCGCCCCCGACGAGAGGGGATTTCAAGTGATTTTCAAGCTTTTTCAGTCTGCCCCCGGTCATTGTTTTCAGGCCTGTATCCACCAGGGACAATTTCCAGGGCACTCTTGTATGGGGAACATACTCAACGGAGTCAGAGACATAATCAATGACGATGTCCGCAACCTGCTGGCGGTAATCGAGAAAGAACCGCTTGATGACATCTGCCTTGTAGCCGCAGGCAATCAGCATGTCGTTATATCCAAAGTGGCTGTAGGCCTTGAGAATGTGCCACAGGATGGGATGACCGCCGATCTGCACCATGGGCTTGGGCAGATCGTCGGTCTGCTCGGCCAGTCGAGTTCCGAATCCGCCGGCAAGGATGACCACTTTGCAGGGGTCGAGCTGACCGGAGGAAGGATGTTGCATGGATGTTTCCTGTCGTGGACCAGATTCCAATAGCGTCGCTAACACCTCACCAACAGATGTGGTATGCGACTGGGACAAGAATCGGCGAAGCCGGCCCATGCGGCCCAAAAGTCAGCGAGAATCGCGCAGAATTTGCGCCATCAGGGTCGGTGAAACGACAAGTTGAAGCTCACGCCTTACCTTCAGACCGGCCGATGATTCATGCGTGAGTGAGTCCCCGAAGATCGTTTCCACTGAGGAAGCCTCAAAGCTTCTCCGGGCGGCACAAAAACGTGGCGAAGTGGTGGTGATGTGCCACGGGTGCTTCGATATCGTCCATCCCGGGCATATCCGGCATCTGCAACAGGCGGCGAAATTCGGTGACCGGCTCTTGGTGACCATCACCCGTGACGTGGACCTGGCCAAGGGTGAATCGAGACCTCTCATTCCCCAGGAACTCCGGGCGGAAAGCTTGGCCGCACTCGATTGCGTGAGCTGGGTGGCGGTGAATCCCCGACCGACCGCGGCGGAACTGCTCGAGGAACTCAAGCCCGATGTCTACGTAAAGGGCCGGGAGTACGAGCACAACGAGGATCCTCGCTTCCATGAAGAAAAAGACATCGTCGAAAGAAACGGGGGGCGGGTGGTATTCACGTCCGGGGATGTCATCTTCAGTTCGTCGGCACTGATCGATGCCCTGGAGGAACGGGGCACTCCCTTTCAGGCGACCTTGCACAAGCTCATCGAGCAAGCTCAGATCACACCTCGCCGGATCGATCAACTGATCGCGTCATTTCAGGGCCGGCGAATTCTGGTGGTGGGCGAGACCATCAAGGACACCTATGTCATGTGCGACCGGCCGGATATGGCCAGTGAAGGTCCGCTGATGACCCTGCGCCCGATCGAATATCGCAGTTTCGACGGGGGAGCCGCGATCATCGCTCGGCATCTGGCGGCGATGGGGGCCAAGCCGACGTTGCTGACCGCGCTGCCCTGCTCACGCGATGCCGAAGCCCTCAGGCAAAGGCTGGCCCTTGAGAATGTTGCCGTACGCTGGATCGAAGTTGATCGACCGATCATCGAAAAGCGGCGCTTCCTCGTGGGCACAACCAAAATGATGAAGCTCGATCTGGGCGAATGCCTGACCCTCGATGCATCGGATCAGCAGCATCTCATCGATCTGGCCTGTGAATCGGCCGAGTCATGTGACGGGGCTATCATTGCCGATTTCGGCCAGGGATTATTCACCTCCACGATGCTGACCCGGTTGTGCAAGACCCTGCGCACCTATGTGAAAATCATGGCCGGAGATGTCAGTGGCCGGAGATCCAATCTTCTGGCCCTGCACGGAATGGATTTGCTCTGTCCGAGCGAAGTCGAAATGCGCGACGCCATGCACGACTACGACGAAGGGCTTAGCTCCGTGGTCTGGCACATGATGCATCAAACCGGCGCGAAGGCGGCGATGGTGACGCTCGGAGATCAGGGTTTGATCACCTTTGACCGGCGAGACCATTTGGATGAAGAATCCTCGGACTTCACGTCACGCCTGAAAGCCGAACATATTCCGGCCCTGACCTCGCATGCCGTGGATCAACTTGGATGTGGCGATGCGCTGTTGGCGGCGGCGACCCTCACGTTGGTCAGCGGGGGCTCATTGGTTCTCGCCGGGGTGATGGGTAATATTGCCGCGTCAATCCAGGCCCGCAAACTCGGCAATGCGGTCATCGGCGCCGCGGATCTGCGTATTGGTGTCCGACGTCTGGTCAATTCGCAACTGATGTTTGAAACCGAACCCAAGGCGATGTTGGTGAGTCACTCCCGTGATCAGCTATCTGCTGCCTACCCGTAATCGGCCCGAACCCCTGCGCGAAACCCTCGAAGCGCTGGGATGTCTGTCGGGCCGGCGACATCAGCAATTCGGCGGCGCTGAAGTCATCGTCGTGGACAACGATTCTTCGTCCCCGGCGATATGCCCGCAGAAACTTGCCAACGACTTTCCGGTGCGTCTGCTGCGACTCGAACACAATGCGGGGGCGGCAGGGCGAAATGCGGGGGCGGAAATCGCCGCCGGCAACTGGCTCGTCATGCTCGATGATGATTCGCACCTGTTGACTGACGATCATCTTGACGTGCTCGCCGAAGCTCCCGAGGATCTTCTTGCCATTGGCGCGGAAATCCTGCTCAATGACGATTCCCATGAGGCGGGGGGCCTGCCCGAAGTGATCATCGGCTGCGGGGCGGCGATACGAAAAGATGCCTTTCTCCAGGTCGGGGGATATGACGCTTCATTCGGGTTTTATGTCGAGGAATACGACCTTTGCGCCAAGCTCCTAACCTCCGGGGGGCGGGTGGGGCACGACCGGCGTTTTCGGGTTCGGCACCGGAAGGTGCCGGCGGGGCGGGATATGAATCTCATCATCGAGCGATTGGTGCGAAACAACGGGTGGGTCATTCAGCGCTACGCGCCGAAATCCATTCGGCAGCGGGAGCAGGATGAAATGCTTACGCGCTATGAGTGCATCGCGATCCGGGAGAATGCCGCGGATGGCTTCGCACTGGGAAGGGCGGAACTGCTCGAAACGCTGGACCGTCAACCGGATCGGGAGATGGATGCTGCGCTGTATGCGCGGTTCACGGGGGAGACTTCGGCAAGGGAATCATTCACCGGATGTGCCGCCATCTATCCGGGGGTAAACTTCGCGATGGTAGCGCAGGGCAAGAACGCTTCGGTTATTCGCCGCGTTCTGGTCGATCTCGGCGTTGAGTTGGTTGATGATGAGGATGCGGCGGAGGTTCTGGTGGTCGGAACCCTCTCCCCCGGGCCGGCTCTGGATGCCCTGAGACGATACGAATCGAAAGGTCGCCGGGTCATCAGTCCCGTGAGTATCACGCAGTCATTCGCGGACAATCTGACGACCGCAGCAAGCAAAGTGTGACTTTGAGTGCATTGAGGGGAGCGCGGTTAGGAAAACGGGAGAGTTCCATATAATCCGGTCAATTGGTCGCCAGCGGCGTGTCCCCCCCGCGACTACGAGGAACCATCCCGTCATGACCGGAACCGAAACCGATCGGATTGCCTTTGAAGCAGCGCGGCTGTTTGCCAGCGGGAAGGTGGACTCGCTGCCCGTCGCCATTCGACAGGCGGTGGAGGCTCTGGGTTTGCATCAGACGCCCCCGCCCTCACCGGGACGAGTCCGTCAACACCTGCAGGCCCGGTCGATGCAGGCGCTGGGCGATGTGGGATACCAAAAAGCGGTCGATGACTTTCTGAACATCGCGCAGGAAATCATGGCCCTCCTGGAAGCGTCGTTTGATGACCTGGAAACCTTCCTGGTGGGACGTGCGGCCAAAGGGTTTTGCGATGGCGGGACCACACTGCATATCCGGATGTACACGAAACAGTCGGTCGGCCTGATTGCCGCGCGTTTGGTCGAGGGCGGCTACGAGGAGCCGGAATTCCGCACGGCGGAAACGAGATTCGGGCGTCTTGATCGGATGCGTTTGAGTGAAGCGGGGGTCGAGATTGTGCTGACGCGTTGCAGGCCCGCGCTCCAGAAGCACGCCGGGGAGGATCTGTTTACCGGACGTCGTATTGACGCGCTCGATCTTGATTCGCTGAATCAGCGACTCGGGGGATGACGCGTATTCCTCGCTCAGCTTATCGGGCCTGCGTCATGGATAAATGCGCAAAGCTTGACGGTTGATCAAAGCTCCCAGATGTGCTTCTCATCATATTCGTCATAACCCACACCCCGCCGGGGATCCTCCGTGTCATGATGTTCTAAATCGGAGGAATGGGACAGATGACGAGAACGTTGTGGCTCATCACTGCATATTTGACGCTATCGTTCTGTCTGCAGGCGAATGGGAGTGTTGTCGTTCTCCGTGATGACGGCTCTCCCGCGGGTCCGGCCCTGGCTGAAATATCCTGGAATCCACTGGCGGGGGGCTGGGATATCACCCTCCTCAAACTTTACAACCCCGGCGGGGAGACGATCTACAAGGTGTACGGCACGGGCGGTGAGACGATCAACTCGCTGATTATCAATGTGCCCTGTTGGAAAAACAGTAGTGGAGAATGCGCGCCCGCCGGCTCGCCCGTGTACGTCAGCGTGCTGCACGGTGACGCCGGAGGTATTCGCACAATCCGGCGCATCATTCAGACCAACGACGCCGAGACCGTTCTCCTGCGGGCCGAGGCCCGAGAGGACATCGGTGAGATCGTCGTGGAGAGCATGTCAGAAATCTACGCCGAGCGTGATGTCCTCGGACCCATCATCGCCACCACTGAGGATAACTCGGCACGCGGTATCTTCACGGTGGACGCCGATCGGAACATTCTCGGCGATATCAAGGCTCCCAACGGGCGCGTGGCCGGGGTCCGGGCCAAAGGCTCCATCGGACGGCCCGGCGCTCCCATCACCATTGAGGCGAAGTACATTATCTTCGGTATCCACAGCCTGACCGGCACGTATGCTCATATCAACACGAGAGTCAACGGGGGAACCGCCGGCATCTGGAACATGTCCGGTCCGATCTTCGAGGGAAGCCTCATAACCGCCAAGCTTGCCGTGAATACTTTTGAAGGCTTGCCTCCGAGGCTCGTCTTTACGGAGCGGTTCAGCGCCGACCTGATCGTCGGCAGTTCTTTCAACACGCTTGATGGGTGGATCGAGCTGCCCCGAGGGGGATTCGACGGCAGAATCATCTTCAACGCCGACAACCTTCCGGGCGGCGAGTGGGTCAATCCCGTCTTCTTCGGCACGTCCAACGATCCGGATCGGATTGAGATTTCAGAAGCGGGATACCCCCAGGATGCTCAAATGCTGGGCGGCGGATCCATCGGCCTGGTACCGTTTCGACTTCATAATGTTTCCTGCTCGCCTCCGAACGGCGCATCGATCAACGCCGACACCGTAACGGATCCGCTGAATGTGCGTCTGAGGCATTACGGCCCGATCAGTTGGACGGCAGGTGACCCGGTGACCATCGAGCAACGCGTGGCGGGAAGTATCGGTGTGTTCACCCCGCTTTCAATGCTGGACTTCGGCATCCAGATTGCCCTGGATGACCCCAACTCGCTGGTGATCGGTCTCAATGCGAGTGGTCAGGGCGGCTTCGAGCCGGGGTTTGAATATCGAATTCTGCCGACCGAGTTTTTGCGATGTGCCGTCAGCTCCGAGCCGAATGTGCAATGGGATTTACCCTATCTTTTTACCTTTCGTGACACGGTGTGCGTTGGAGATACCAACGGCACGCAGTCGATTGACGTCAGCGATCTTCTGTTTCTGCTCAGTTTTTGGGGACCGGTATTCTCTTTCGGTGATCGCGTGGATTTCAATGGCGATGGCGCGGTCAATGTCTCCGATCTGCTGACCCTGCTTGCGAATTGGGGTCCGTGTCCCTGAGGGGCCAGTGGCAATTCAGGTTCAGCAATATACAAGTTACGACACAATTGGACTCCGGACTGTTTAGTTCCGGTCGGACTTGGTGGCATGGTCCGGAACGTTTCCTGGATCTCCCGGCGTAATCGATGAGAAAATTCCACCCGTCGCCAGATACTTTTTCGGGATGCGATAGGGCGGATCGAAGACCCGGCTGTCGATCTGTCCGCCGCATTCGGGGCAGAGAATCATTTTGCCTTTTTCGGTGAGATGCCCGGTGAGCAGATGGCCGCATTCGGGACAGGCTTCCCGGGCGCTGGGTGAAACCTTGCGCAGGTGAGGGCGCATGAGATCGCCTCCCCAGGTCACGGTGAGCAGGGCGTTGAGCAGGACCGCCCCGGCGAGAAAGACCGCGTGCATGAAGCCCTCCCAGACAAAGGGCAGGTCTGTGATGCGACTGGCAAGTCGATCCAGCGCGAACCATCCTCCCAGGATAACCAGTTGAATCGCCCAGAACCGCCAGAACCGCCAGTCGCGAAACGCGGAGCCGAACGCCCGGTACCAGGTCTTGTGACGCTCCCAGCGGGATTCAATCTCGCGGAGTTCGGGATACGACTCGTTGCTGAAGTAAATGCGTGGCATGGGAAAAGTATAAAATAAAAGTACTAGGCACGCATAAAGGATAGGCGACGAGGGACAGGTGGGTGGTCTCATGCCTCATGTTTCATGTTGTCTTAATCCGTCGAGCGGGGCTCATGGCTTTCTTGTTCACCCGGTCGGATTCTCTATCCAGGTTGCATAACACGCCGCGCAAAGCGTGATCGTCAGTTTCCGGTAGACCTGATCCATCAGCTCACGCTCGGAGAGATCCTGCATCGACTCGATCAGCCGGTCGATTTCGGATTCGAGATCACGTAGCGAAGAAGTATCGATCTGCGGCGGGGCGGGATCAGCGAACGCCTCGATCCGCACGATATAAAAAGGATCGCTTTCGGTCTCCGTTGGCGGTGCGATGACGCCGCAACGGTGGCAGAGGAATTCGGTGCCGGTTTGGTGGTTTTCAGGCATATGTCGCATTGGGTTGTGTGGCCTGAATTCAGCTTTTGTCTCGAACACCCGATATTAGCGATGCGATACTACGTTACTCATCGATGGCCTGTCTCTCGAAGACCTGGCCACGTTCGTTTTCAAATTTGTTCGCCTTGCCGTCCGGCCCGAGGATAAAACTGATCAACATGGTGCCATAGCTGGTGTTTCGGAAACGTACCCGAAAGGTGTCGTAATGCCAGTGTTCGATGGTGGCGGGTATCGCTTCCGCCAGAAGCCCTTGCAGTTGGCCATTTTCAAAGGTGATCCGGATGTGGCCGTAGAGCGGGTTCGTGTAGACTCCGGCGTAACGCTCCAGGGGCAGCGAGAGGCTGGTCCCGGGAATGGGTTCCTTTTCCGGGGGCCGGGTCGCCTTTTGCTTCGCGGCAATGTCTTCGTACATTTTCTTGAATTCAGCGCTCCAGTCGCGGCCGTCGAGCTTGCCTCCATACAGGTCGAAGACCTTGAACATCAGGGCGTGGCGAACATCGGCGCTGTTGAGATTGGCGAGCATGACCATGCCCAGCTCCTCATCGGGGATCAGCCCGACGATCGCCGACATGCCATCGTACGTGCCGGTATGAAAGCTCACCGCCCGGCCGTCGTAGTCCTGCTGGAACCACCCCAACGCGTAGGTCGTCCAATGGGGCTTGGTGAGACGCGCCGTGGGATAAAACTTCTCGCGGGGGATGATCGTCTGAGGGCGGAGCATTTCCGCAACGACAACCTCGGAAAGGATGCGTTCATCATCCAGAAC
Source organism: Planctomycetota bacterium (assembly GCA_022560875.1). Lineage (GTDB taxonomy): Bacteria > Planctomycetota > Phycisphaerae > Phycisphaerales > SM1A02 > JADFSH01. The sequence goes on from JADFSH010000011.1 coordinate 20,127, forward strand.
CCCCTCATTGAGCAACATACGGATCCAGCGCGACATGTCGTTGACGCTTGACCAGATCATGCCCGCCGCGGCGAGATCCGGATCGATCGCTTCGTAACGGTACTGTACGAGCTTGACGTTGCCCTCCGGGTCGGGGGTGTGGGCGCGGGCGACATTGGGCATCGCATAGGCGCGGTTCGCGTTGACGATGCTGCGGGACATTCCCAGCGGTTTGAGCAGACGGCTCTCAACGAAATCAATCCACGGCATGCCGGAGACCCGCGCGACAATTTCGCCCGTGGTCATGTACATGATGTTCTGATATACCCACCCCGCCCGAAACGGATAGCTCGGCTCGATCAGTCGCAACCGACTCATGATGTCCGCCGGTGTGTGCGGCACGATGTACCACAAATGATCCGTGTTCCCCATCCCCGTGCGGTGCGTCAGCAGGTCGCGAATGCGAATCTCGCGGGTATGGGCGGGATCTGTAAGCTGAAATTCCGGCAGATGCGATATCACCCGATCATCCCACGTTACCTTCTGTTCATCGACCAGCAGGCCGACCGTGGCGACGGTGAAGGCCTTGGTGGTGGAGCCGATTTGGAATAGCGTGTCCGCATCCACCGCATCGCCCTCCCCAAGCACCCGCTCGCCGTAGCCTTTGGCGAAGACCACCGTGTCGTTCTTGATCACCGCGATGGCGAGTCCGGGGACGTTCCAATCGGCAACGGCCTGCTCGACGTACGCGTCGAGTAAGGCTTGGAGGCTTGCAGGCTGGGAGACCGTGGGGGCCGGGGAGGATGGCTGGGCGGTGGCAACTGGGAGCGGGGCCAGCCCAAGTGCTACGCTGAGAATGCCGCACGAAAGTCGAAGCGAAGACAGCTGGAATACGCGATGATCATGCACAGCAGGGTCTCCTGAGAACAGGTGGCAGCGTAACAGAACTGGATTCTATCAGGTGACTTTTTCTATTTACCTCAGCACGGAACTAAGCGGTGACTGTCCCGAATTACCCAGTGCCTCTCTTCTCACTCCACTTCCAGGATGTCGATTTCCCCGCCGCAATGGACGTCGAACTGGCAGGCGGTATGGACCGCGAATTTGGCGATCTCCACCGGGTCGGGCAGGGCGTCGTAAAGGTTGTAGATCGCGCCAAGGGCGTACTCCGCTCCCGAACCGATCGCGTAATACTGCTGGAAGGGGGTCACCCCCAGGTCGGAAGATACCTTGAAGATGCCCGCCTTGTTGGCGAAGAGAAAGGATGTGTCAAGGTCGCCGAAGGGCGAGTCCTTGGTTTGGGACTGGTCGTTGACGAACGGATAGTGCTCGTGCAGTTCCTTCCACAGTTCCAGGAAAAAACTGAAGATGGCTTCCTTGCTCAGCAGTTCCGGCATCTCCTTGCGTTTTACGTAGTCACTCAGGATGTCGTCATAGACCGCCCAACCCGTCGCCCCCAGGATCGACGATCCGAAACGATAAATCTTGGGGGTACGGCAATTGGAGGTGGGCGACTGCTCCGAATCACCGAAGCACGTCAGCGTGTCCGCGGCCATGAGGATGCGATCGTTTTTGTTGATGGCGATGACGATTGACATGGTTTTATAAAGTTGAAAGTTGAAAATTGAAAGTTGAAAACAGAAAAGAGGAGATTACTCGGAAACTACTTTCATCGCGATCAGATCCTGAACGTCCACCAAGCCTACGGGTTTGCCATCGGGGTCGAGGACGGGGATTTCATCGAGCCGGCGCTCACGGGTCAGGGCCACGGCATCGCGGACGAGGTCGTCGGTGGTCAGGTGCTTGGGATGTTTGGTCATCACTTCGGCGATGGTGCGGCTCATGCCTTTCTCGTCCGTCCGCATCAGGCGCCGGAAGTCCGCATCGGTGAAGATTCCCGACAGGCGACCCGCCTCGTCCACCAGCAAGATCGCGCCGGTCCTCCGGTCGCCCACGGCCTGCTCCAAGGCCTGCCGCACCGTCACCTTATCGCTCACCACGGGCAGGTTTTTATCGACTCTGAAGCGCAGGGCTTCGGTGATTTTTCGCAGTCCCACCCCCAGCATGCCCCCGGGGTGATGCTTGTGGAAGTCATCTTCGGAAAAGTTCCGCCGTCGTGAGACCCCCAGAGCCAGGGCATCGCCGAGGGCGAGCATCGCGGTGGTGGAGGCGGTGGGGGCGAGGTTCAGGGGGCAGGCTTCGGTGATGTCACCCGTGGACAGATGCACATCGCAGAGCCTGGCGAGTTGCGAATCATGCGAACAGGAAATCCCCAGGCGTGGCAGGGCATCGGCCTGAAGGATCGCGGCGAGATTGCAGACCTCCTCGGTGTTGCCCGAGTAGCTCAGGAGCAGGACCACATCGCCCCGACGGACGCGACCGAGGTCGCCATGCACCGCCTCGGCAGGATGGAGGGTATTGGAAGGAATTCCCACCGAGCAGAGGGTGGCGGAAATCTTCGCCCCGATGAGCCCGGACTTGCCCATCCCCGCCACGACCACATGGCCCGTGCAGGATTCCAACAGATCCAGGGCCGCTTTCCAGTGGGCTGAATCATCACCCGCGACCTGCCGGGCAATGCGTTCGATCGCCTCCGCCTCAGCCCGAAGCACGTCGGCAATAAAGGCGGTTTCTTCGGTTTTCCGGCCAGTCTGGGTCATGAATCGGCCATCCAGCGAGAAGGAAGATTCACCACGGAGGACACGTAGGGACACGGAGAAGAATGGATCGTTGATCCAGATTCAGAGCGGGTCAACTTTTTCTTTTTAACCCACTTATTTCCCTCTCCGTGTAACTCCGTGTCCTCCGTGGTAAAACTCTTCAAAAACCGGCTATGATGCACTCTGGCACGGGTTATTTTACAGGAATCGCCATGCACTTGCAGGAAGAATATCAGGTCACGCTTGACGCATTTCACGGGCCGCTGGACCTGCTGCTGTTCCTCATCCGCCGGGCGGAGGTGGATATTCTCGATATCCCCATCGCCGCGATTACCGAGCAGTTCCTGGTCTTTCTCCAGGAACTCGACAACATCGATATCGACGATGCGGGCGATTTTCTCGTCATGGCCTCGACCCTGGTGGAGATCAAGTCCCGATCGATCGCCCCCCCGGCCCCCCCGGTAGATGGCGAGGCTGACCGCGGTGGCGACAGCTCGTTCAATGCCTTCGATCCCCGCCTGGAGCTCATCCAGCAATTACTCGCATATCAGCGTTATCGCATCGCTGCGGACGAGCTGGATAAAAGGCGGCTTTCCTTCCTGCAACGCTATCCGACTCGACCCGACCGTAAGGTGAGGCATGATGAGTATGCCGAGCCGGTGGAGCTGGATCTGGAAGATGTCCACATTCTGGATCTGTCCGAGTCGTACGAGCGGATCGTCTCCTCGATCGACTTCACGCAACTGGGCGACCACACGATTGAGATCGATGACACCCCGATTGCGCTTTATCAGGAAGATCTGCTGGATCGACTGGAGCGATCTGCCAAGCACCGCCTGACCCTGCAGGAGGCGTTCGAGGGCGCGAATATCCTCGAACGGATTGGACTTTTCCTCGCCACGCTCGAACTGGTGCGTCTGCGGCGGATGACGGTCATCCAGGACGCTATCGACAGTCCCATCGAGTTGATACTGAACGAGGATCCCGAGGAAGTGCTCGTGATCGAGTCGGACGAGATCAATGTTCATCACATGCCGGGGCATGAGGAAGAAAAGAAGACCGAGGGTGCCACTGACAGCGACCGAAGGGAGTCGTCAGTGAGGCATGAAAGCTAGCCGTACGCTCGCAAGGACGAATTGATCGGTGCTGCGATCTCTCTGTCCGTGGCACCCGGTTACTTAGCCTTTTTTCGTGTTTTCTTTTTTCGCGTTTCCCGGTGCGCTGCCTTTTTCAGCGCGACCAGTTCCCGCGGCATCAGCTCACGCCACTGGCCCGGCTTCAAACCCTTGAGCTTGATCGGTCCCATTTGTACGCGACGGAGTTTTTTCACCTGATGGCCGAGCTGCGCCATCATCCTTCTGATCTGGCGGTTGCGACCTTCGCGCAGCTCCATGAGCAGACGTGTCCGGTCGCGGTCGCGTTTGACGATGGTCAGTCGTGAACGCAATGTCCGAGAAGCCCGGTCCGCCTTCGGCACGCTCCGAAAACCCGTAAGAAACAACCCTCGCTGGAGTCGCTTGAGGCCCTTCTCATCCAATGCCCCGGCGATGGTGACTTCATAGACCTTGTGGACGCTGTAACGCGGATGGGTGAGCCGATTGGCAAGTTCGCCATCATTGGTGAGCAGCAGCAGGCCGGAGCTGTCCTGATCGAGACGACCCACGGGATAGAGTCGGGCGTGGGAGGGATGCTTGATGAGGTCGATGGCGCGGGTGCGGCCTTCGGGATCATCGTTGGTGCATACCACGCCGCGCGGCTTGAAGAGCATGATGTAGACGTAAGGATCCGGTGGCTTGATCCGCCTGCCATTGACCACGATATGGTCATGGGCCGGATCAACCAGGACCGGAAGTTTGGTCATGAGATGTCCGTTGATCGTCACCTCGCCCGCTTCGATCATTTTCTCACAACTGCGACGTGATCCCAGTCCCGATGCGGCGAGGATTTTTTGAAGACGCACCTGATGCCGGGGCTCCGACGGGCGGGAGTCATCGCCATTTTCGGATGCCGGTTGATCGGGCTCGGGGTCATCACTGACATGCCAACCGGGGATCGGGGATGGTTTGCGGGAAAGGGCCATGAACGGCATCGTATGCGCCCGAACCAGCCAAGCGAATCGGCGCGGATGAAGGTAAATTACCGATAATAACGGCACTGTGAACGATGATTCACCACCCACCCGATAATCCCGTGGAAGATGGATGTAAGTTTGCCGATGAAGGAGGGAGCCATGGCCAAGAATCGTCTGCAACCCGTTTATGACTGGCTGAAGCGTGTTATTACGAAGCCTCAGGAGGAACTTACGCGCTGGCAGATGACGGTTCGATTTGCCTATGATCTCGGGCGCTATGGAGCGGTCCAGCTCAAACGCGATCGCGCCCCGCAGATGGCGGCCGCACTTTCCTTCCGCACCCTTTTCGGACTCCTGCCAATACTCGTCGTGGGGGCGGTGATGATCCGGGCAATTCGCGGGCGCGATGAGTTTGTCGCCATGATCGGGCGCGTGATTGAGGGGTTGGGGTTGTATGCCATCGGCCCGGTCGATGACACGCTCGGCAAATTTCTTCATGAACTGGTAAGCCAGGCGGCGGACTACAATTTCGCCGCGATCGGCTGGGTCGGGGTGGCGGTGCTCATCTATTCCGCGATCAGCCTCATGGGGACGATCGAAAACGGATTTAACATTATTTGCCGGGCCCCGGAAGGGCGGTCGTGGATAAAGCGCGTCCAGGTCTATTGGTTCGTGCTCACGGTCGGGCCGGCTGCGATTGCGATGACGCTTTACCTCAACAGCCGGGTGGAGGGATGGATAACTTCGGTTGACACTTGGCATTGGCTACTGGAAAGCGCGGCGATGATCTGGACGTTCAGCTCCTCATTGCTGATCATGCTCGTGATTTACAAGCTTGTGCCGAACACCAACATCGCCGTACGCCCGGCCCTCATCGGGGCGGTGGTGGCCACCGTGCTTCTGGCCCTGGGCAAGCGCGTGCTGGGGGTGTATCTCACCAATGCGGTTTCGATCAGCCAACTCTACGGCTCACTGGGCTTGATTCCCTTGTTCATGTTCTGGGTCTATCTCATGTGGCTGGTCATCCTGTTCGGTCTGGAAGTCAGCGCAACGCTGCAGATGCTTCGAGGTCGAACGTTGGACAAGATCGAACAACGTCGCGCTCAGACCGGCTTTATCGATCCGGCATCGGTGGTGACGGTGATGGAGGTCATTGCCGAGCGTTTCGTCGTGTCGCTCTCGACTACTGCGAATCAGATCAGCGAATCAACCTCGATTCCGCAGGCGACCCTGGAGAAGATGCTGAGTCGATTGACGGAAGAGGGTCTTGTCCACCGACTGGAAAGTGTTGAGGGAACCTACAGTCTTGCCCGGCCTCCAGAGTTGATCCCCGCCCAAAAGCTCATCGACATCGGTTTCAGCCTGGTGGATGAGGCCGCCAGTGGTCGAAAATCTCCCCTGCTGGACCGCTTACGGGAGGCTCAGAGGTCGATGGCGGCACAGGCGACTCTGGCTTCGCTGCTTCCCACGGGCATGTCATCCGGGGGCACGCCATCCGGGGCTGGTAGTCAAGTCCCGTCGATATGATCGCCGATAAAACAAAGGTTCACGTTGTCCTGCGCTACCCGACCAGGGAGACATGCCATGACCGCACGTCAGTCAGAAAAGATTTTTCTCGATGCTGACCCATCGAAAAAGTCCACTGCGCCTCCTTCGCATCCTCCATCCTCCGTGTCGGCCGAATCCCCGGTGACCACCGTGCGCCCGGGTGAGCAGGGTACTTCGGAGAAGCGTGTACTCAGCGTCTCACCGGCTCGGGAAGAGCGCGAGCCTGAGCAGAATTCTAAAAATAGCCGTGAGGTCTTTCTTTCTCCTCGCGTGATCGATGAGCAGGCCTTCAATGAATTTGCGGCGACCATACGAACGCTGATCGATGATGCGACACGCACCTCGGACCGGCTGGCCGGGCTGCTTGAGAAGGCGAGCGATGATGACGTATGGACAAACAAGGCTTCCGATCACCTCCAGGAGCGATTGCGACTCAGTGCGCGTATGCTCAAGGCATTTCAATCGCAGATCACGCGGGTGGAACAAACCATTACAAGCATGGATGTACAGGAGCAGACCCTTGAGTCGTCCCGGCAATCACTCGACGAATCACTTGAGGAGTTTGAGACCCATCTTTGCACGACGCTGGAGAAGTTTGAAGGTCGCATGACGGAAATCACTGATCGTGCGATCGCACGATTTGATCAGCATGTCGTTACCCGTGAAGATGACCTGAATCGGGTCGAGCATCAGACTTCCGAGGCGGTGCGCCGGGCCGACGCTTCAGTGAAGATCGTCGAGGAAGCGGAGAAGGTTATTATCAGCCTCTCGGGCAATGCCGCTGAATCTGCCTCGAAACTCGATGAGCGAGCGGACGCGGCGAAGGACCACATCGAATGTGAGTTGGCGAGCCTGAAGCAGGTCACGGATTCGAGGGTCCAGGAAATCGTGAATGCCGTCACCGATGCGGAGAATCGACTGGATAAACGCAAGGCCGAAGCCAAGGAACTTATCTACCTCTGCGATGACGCCTCGATGAAGCTTGCCACAGAGCTTCAGCAGACGACGGAAAACCTTGACGAAGCGGCAGCACGCTGTCGTGGTATTCGTTGCGCACTGGAAGAGAAACTCGATCAGAGCCGCCACGCCGAGCAGATGTTCCAGAAGCGATTTGAAGATTTTACCGAGCTTGTGACTTCCCTGGAAGTCGATGCGAAGACGTACGAAAACCTTCAGACGGTGCTTGACCGTCTGGAACCGTGGAAACATCTGGTGCTGCGCGAGACCGGAGACGATGCGGGACTTCCCGAGCCGCTGGCCCAGTCCCTCGAGGCGCTGAGGGATGGTATTGGCCGGGACATGTCCGGCATCTCAAAGACCATGACCGATATTGCGCGGCGGATAGAAACGTCGGGCCTGACCGGGACACTGCCGTCGGGGACGACGGAACTGAAACCCGATCCTGCCAGCCATCCTCCCGACATCATCACCAATCTTGAGAATACAATCAACGTGATTAAACAAAACGCCCCGTCCCGCCCCCAGGAGCGTGTGAAGTCTGAATGATCACGAATTCCGGCCTCTTGTTATCAAGCGAGATTTCCGTAACAGTTGCTGTTCATGCCTGATCCAGGCCCGCTCCAGGCGAGTCAGGTCGCCAAACGCATTTGTGAAAATCTGAATATGCCTTTCCGGAGTTGACTCGCCATGATGCTCTAATCGCATCAAGTTCAGGTATTCCCGCATCCCCTCGGCCCGGAATCGACAGAGCCAGGTCACGAGGGCGTAACTCTGGTGATACACCCGGCGCACCACATCTTCATCTCCGCTGGTGATTTCCGTCATGCTGACGAGCTGAGTCAGATTGAAGAGTTCGTGGTTCTGGAGCATCCGCAAGAATTCCTCGCGGCGTTGGTCGTAGTCTCGATCCGGTCCGAACGGCAGGTTGATATCACCGGTTTCAAACGCGGTGGCGATTCCCTCGGAAATCCACAGCGGATACTCGACCTTGGGTGACTGAATGCCGGTGTGAAAAAACAGTTGGTGGATCGACTCGTGGACGGTGGTGGCGGCACTGAGGGAGGAGGCGAACCGGTCGATGCGGCTCGTCTCCTGCTCAAAGTGTTTTTGATATCGACCGATATTTTCCCGGAGGTTGACCGACTGCCGGCGAGAACCCTGACGTCGCGAGCGACTGATATTCTGGCGAAGAAGTTTGATCTCCTTCTGCATGTCGTTGAGTTTCTGACGCGCTTCGCTGATTCCCTCACTGTGTTCGACGTTGTAAAACACGACACGATCCGCGCCCGGGGCGTAATAACCGGCGATCCAGGATGCGGAAGCGTTATCCCGGGTTCTGGCGAAGTCCAGATACGCACTGCGCTCCTTGAACAGCACGCACACGAGTTTGTGTTTCAGGGGAAGCGGGGCGAGTCCGAGGCGTTTGGCGAAACGCATGAACTGGTGGTGGGTGCGCTCGAGCCGGGATGTCTGAATCCGCGTCCAGGAAGGGCTTGCATCCGACAAAACGATGAAGCGCTTGGTTTCATAACGAAGGAATCGAGGGGGGAGAAGGCGGTGAGTGGCGAGGAAGGCTTCCGAATCGACGAGAAGCTGACGCCGTGCCGCGAGGTGATCGAGTTTTCGTCGCGCCGAATCATGTTGAGGATTTCGATCGATGATGTCGCGATAGAGTTTGTCCGCATCGGCGAAGAGATGTTTCCGCTCCGCCCATTCCGCCAGTTGCATGATCGAGGCCTCATCGTGGGAGGCAATGAGTTTCAGTCGTCGTTGGAGTTCCGACTTTTCCGTGCGAGTCGATTCCTCGACCCCCGTGACTCCCGTCGCAGGCGTGGCCAGCGTCAGCGTCAGGAACATCGCAAACCACGCCATCATCCGCCACGGCCGGCATTCAAATCTGTGAACAGCGCAGCGGCGAATTGGATAAGGATGGACTGGGTGATACCCCACTTTGCAGGGATCGGAAACCCCGTCGGGGTGGATAAGACCGACCGCTTAGACCGTGGGAGTCGGGTTGGTATGAACCGCTCGGGGAGAAATCCGGTTCGGAGGGAGCGAGCGATAACCCGAACTCGCCGATAACACCTATTGTGCCATTCCGGCCTGAGTTGGGTATCATCACAAGTGATCCTGACGACATATCATGAGAAGAATGTTGACGCCGGCCCCGCTCGACCTGCGTATTATGGTGAGATCCCTGCCCTGAGCGGAAATCGCATCATGCGGAAATATCATTTGCCCCATGTCGTTGTGTCTTCGATCGCAGTCATGCTGACCCTGGCGTTGAGTGGCTGCTACAAGCATGTCATCCGGGTCAAAGGTATGGGTTCGGATAGGTACAACACCTACGAGCCGCATTACCGACTGGATGGCGATGAAGACACATCGACCGCCAGAAAAATGGTGCCCACGAAACTAGCCAAGCCGAAATAACAGTTAACCCCGTCACTTTCTGCCAGTGGCTAGCATGCCCCGATCCCGCTAGGATGTCTTCCTCCATGCTTCGTGCATGGAAAGATCAAAGAGGTGACTAGATGGGCCTTGAAGCCGCACTTCCCGTTGACTCATTCCTGACCACCCAGCTCAACAAGGTGATTAACTGGTCACGACGTTCGGCACTCTGGCCGATGCCTTTCGCCACGGCGTGTTGTGGCATTGAGCTTATGGCCACGGCGACCAGTCGCTACGACCTCGCCCGCTTCGGGGCGGAAGTCTTCCGATTCAGCCCCCGTCAGGCGGATCTGCTCATCGTCGCGGGTCGTATTTCGATCAAGATGCTACCCGTCCTCCAGCGAATCTACCTTCAGATGACCGAGCCGAAGTGGGTCATTTCCATGGGAGCCTGCGCCTCAACCGGCGGAGTCTTCGATACCTACGCCGTCGTGCAGGGTGTCGATCAGTATCTTCCCGTGGATGTGTATGTGCCGGGCTGCCCGCCTCGACCGGAAATGCTCATTGAAGGGATAATGGCCATTCAGAAGATCATCGACGGGGAGAACATCCCCTACGACGGTGACGGGAAACGCCTGCCCCTGGAACTCGCAATCCAACCGACGTACGAGCCTGCCGCCCAGCCGATGGATGTCAGTGTGGGGGCCACGTAGCGCATTTATTTTCGTCTGAACATCAAAGCCCAGGGATGGCGTATTCCTGGGCTTTGTGATTTTCAGGTTCCATGTCTGATCTGAGAGGTTCAATCCTTCAGTTCGACCGTCCAGTACGCCTCGTCGAGAAACGCCTTCCAGGATGAGTATTTCTGGCGGCCGAGTCTGAGGGTGATGACCGGGTTGCGTTTGGGCTTGAAGGGTCGGCGCCGAAGTTTCATGTTCGCTTGCCGGGGCGTGCGGCCGCCTTTTCTGGCGTTGCACGACACGCATGCGCAGACGAGATTGCCCCAGGTGTGCTCGCCGCCCTGGATCCGGGGAATCACATGGTCGAGCGTCAGCTCTTTCGAGGGAAAATGCCCGCCGCAGTACTGGCAGCGGTTGCTGTCCCGGGCGTAGAGGTTTCTCCGGTTGAGCTTGATGTGCTTGTCCGGGAAACGGTCGTACCCGAAGAGCCGGATGATCTTGGGCACGGCAATCTCGATGTGCGGCGTCCGGATCCAGGAGTGGGCCGCCGGTTCAAACTCTTTCTGCAGTTGAGCGATCTCGATCCAGGTCTCAAAATCGTAGTTGAGGTATGACCCGTTATCGACGGCAATGACCTCCGCCGCCTGCTTGCAGAGCATCACGAAGGCTCTGCGGGCACTGACCACGCGCACCGCCATATAGAGGCGGTTGAGTACGAGGACTTTCTCATCAAGAACCATGGCCAGAGCGGTCATTCGTCACCTGCTTCCCTTAAGAGCTTGGCACCGCATGGAAACGATGGTAGCCCCTACTCTTATTTCGGGCAAAAACAGCCTCGAAGTAATTGGATTTACCCCTCTAGATTACCCGGCTTCTTGAACTGTTCCAGAGCCTTCTTGACCAGCTCTCCCGTATGGCAACCCTGGACATGATCGTTGACCAACCCCATCGCCTGCATGAAGGCGTAGGCGGTGGTGGGTCCGACGAACTTCCAACCTCGTTTTTTCAGGTCCTTGCTCAAGGCGATTGAATCGGGGGTGGTGGAAGGGATGTTGTCCTTGGTGATGTGTTTCGGTCGGGAGGGTTTCTCCGGCTCATGACTCCAGAAGTATGAAGCAAGACTCTGGTATTCGGTGGCGAGTTCGATGGCGCGCTTCGCGTTGTTGATCGAGGCTTCGATCTTGCCCCGATGGCGAATGATGCCGACATTCTTGAGGAGCCGGGTGATATCGCGTTTGCCGAACTTCGCCACTTGCTCCATGTCGAAATCAGCGAAAGCTTCACGAAAATTCTCTCGTTTTCTGAGGATGGTGATCCAGGCCAGCCCGCTCTGGAAGCCTTCGAGGCAGATTTTCTCGAACAGCCGCGTATCGTCTTTGACGGGAAAGCCCCATTCCGTGTCATGGTATTTCACATACAGCGGATCGTCGCCACACCACCAGCAGCGGGGGATGGAGTTGTCGCCCATGAGTATGCCTTCTGCGTTCTTTTTACTCATGCCGGCTTCACCGGCTTCCGGGCGATGACCGCCCATATGCGATGCCAGATCTGCAGGGGCTCATCGGGGTAATCACGTTTCAGCATCTCGCCGAGTTCCTGATCAAAAGCTTCCATCGTTTCCGGGGTCATCCCCCCCGAGCCGACGCCATTGCAGGTACGGATGCGGCCCCGCCATGATTCGCAGCTGAACGCCTGGAGATGGTCGTAGCAGAACTGCTCGATGAACTCGAAGCCGCCTTCGATGACCTGATCGATGTACTCCGGGTACAGCCCGGTCTTGCCCGCCAGCGTCCAGCCGGGATTGAATCGCAGGATAAGGTCTTCAGTGCGCTTGGCGATCACGCTGCGATGGGCGAGATAATCGAAATGCGCCACCACCAGCAACCCCCCGGATTTTAGAAAAGTGCGCATCTTCGGCAGCAGTACGCCATGATCGAACCATCGCCAGCACTGTCCGGCGGTTATGAGATCGAGCGATGCCGCCGGAGCTTCCCACTCTTCAGCCCGGCAAACCTCAAATGTCGTGCGATGATCCAGATTCAGTGTCTTCGCCTTCTTCTTCGCCGCATCAATCTGCCCGGGGGCGATGTCAATCCCGGTGACTATCGCCCCGCGCTGAGCGAGCCTGAGGGCGACGACCCCCGGCCCCGTGGCGATATCCAATGCCTTGACCCCCGACAGAGGAATGAACGTTTCAAGCCGATCATAAAACGAGTCGGGAAAACCCGGGCGATGGGTGGCGTAGTCTTCGCTACGTCGTCCAAAATCGATATCCGGCATGGATGAAGGATACGACGAGTCAACATTCAGTGCCGGAAGTGGCGGGTTCCCGTGAGCAGGCAGGTTACGTCATACTTGTCGCAGAGGTCGAAGGTGTCCTGGTCGCGTTTGGAGCCGCCGGGGTGGACGAGGCATTTGACGCCCGCGTCGATGAGAAGTTGCGGTCCGTCGCTGAAGGGGAAAAACGCGTCGGAGGCCGCGATCACCGGAGTGGGGCTGGCTTTGATCTTCTTCCCCGCCCGCTCGATGGCGAGGTTGCAGGCGTTGATGCGATCGACCTGACCCATGCCCGCCCCGAGCATCCGGCTACCCGTGCCGATGGCGATGGCGTTTGATTTCAGGTGCTTGGCGAGCGTCCAGATGAATCCCGCCTCGCGGATTAGCTGCTCGGTGGGGGCCGGGCCCGCGGCATGTTTCCAATCCGAGACCCGGGCGGGTTTCAAGTCGCGCTCCTGGAGGAGCATTCCGCCCGGCACCGACTTGTAATCCATCCTGCTTCCCGGTGAGTGCCCCAATGCCCCCACCGCCAACAGTCGCACGTTTTTCCAGCGATCCGAGAGCAGCTTCAGGGCTGTATCGTCGTAACCGGGGGCGATGATGACTTCGAGGAATTTCTTGCCTTCGCAGATCCGGGCGGCGGTGGCATCATCGACCTGACCGCTCAGGGCGAGAACGCCGCCATATGCTGCGAGAGGATCGCCCTCATACGCGCGATCGAAGGCGGTCGCCAACGTCTCTCCGATCGCGGCCCCGCAGGGATTGGCGTGCTTGATGATCGCCGCAGCAAAATGGCCGAACTCGCTGAGATAAAGGTCCTGCACCAGCATCAGGGCCGTCGCCCCGTCGTTGAGATTGTTGTAGCTCAGGGCCTTGCCATGCAGCACGTCGGCCTTGACCACGCTCGGTTCGGCGGAGGCGGGATTGGCATACACCGCGGCCAGTTGATGGGGGTTTTCGCCGTAGCGCAGGCTGCCCTGATGAGCGTAGCTCAGGCGGAGCATGGCGGGAAAATCTTCTTCACGACGCGAACCCATCCACGCGCTGATGGTGGTGTCGTATTCCGCGGTGCGCATGAACGCCGCCGCCGCGAGTTCCTGCCTTAAGGAGAGCGAGGTTGAACCCTCGTTGTCACGCATCTCGCCGATGACCCGGTCATACTGATCGACGCTGGTGACGACCGTGACCGCCTCGTGATTCTTGGCGGCTGATCGGAGCATGGACGGGCCGCCGATGTCGATCTGCTCGATGGCCTCGGCGCGGGTCACCCCTTCGTGAAGGATCGTCTGCTCGAAGGGGTAGAGGTTGATGCACACCAGATCGATGGGGGTGATGTCGTGGTCGGCCATGTCCCGGACGTGGCTCTCCTGATCGCGTCTGGCGAGGATCCCACCGTGGATTTTGGGGTGAAGGGTCTTGACTCTGCCGTCCATCATTTCCGGAAAGCCGGTGACGCGATCGATGGGAATGACCTCGATACCCGCTTCTCCCAGCGCCCGGGCGGTACCCCCGGTGGAGATGATCTCGATGCCCATTTCCGCCAGGCTTTTCGCGAACGGGATGAGGTCGGATTTATCACTGACGGATATCAGGGCGCGCCGAATGGGGAGGAAATCGATCATCAGATCCGAAGTGTAGCAGGCGCAATTGGCCGGTGAGGGGGGAGATGAAATATCGACAGTATGACATGGCGGCTTTCGATGCGAGTCATCACTACCCGGCCCCCGGCCTCCGGTGATTCAACCCCCAGCAACGCAGGCTTTTCCGATCAATTACGCGGCACAAGCCGTACGACACGGCCATCCCGGTGATAGGCGTATAAATCACCTTCCACGGTCGATGTGGTCATCAACTTATCGACGAAGGGGAGGTTGATCGTGGAGACGTGACCGCCTCTCTGTGATGTGAGAACGTCCATCTGCTTGTTATCTTGATTCCAGATAATCAGGTTTTCCCGGCGTGTCGTCACCACATTGCCTGCGACATTCGGGTCGGACCATACGATCTCGCCCCCCGGCTTGCTTATGGGTAACGCTTTAAAACAGATGAGACCTTTCGCAGGAACTTGCTGAAAGACGAGATCGCCGATCACAACGGGACTGTCCGTCAACGGACTTTCGGTGAGATATCGCCAAAGATTGCGTCCGGAAACGAGATCGAACGCCCAAATGTGCTGATCGAGTCCGGCGACGTATATCGCGCTGTCGGTGATGGCAGGTTGTGCGACGACACCGTCCAGCAGTTTCTTGCTCCAGTATTTTGAGGCGGAGGAGGCATCGATGACCACGAGTTCCCCATCGTTGCCGGTCACGAGAATCACCCGGCCCAGATTCAACGGCATCAACTTGATCGAATTGGCAATCTGATAGCCGTTTGATTGAAAGGCGATGGCATGTGAATGCCAGATGAGTTGGCCGTTACGCGATCCGTAAATGATCTGGTCGCCAAACGACAAGGCTTCGGTGTTGGCGATTTTTTCGAGATGCTGACGGGCAATCTGTGAGCCGTCGGAAGCATTGAGGACAAACAGGTCACCGCCGGAGATTACCAGAACCCGGTTGTAATCCGGAAGGTAGGTCACCCCCTGGATTTCTGCGAGCGGGTAGGAAATGGGAATGCGCCAGACGCGCGTGCCGTCCTCGCGATCGATTCGGGTGAGATAGTTGTTCTCATCCAGGGCGAAGACCGAGTCGTGTTGTACCGTCAGAAGCTTGAGGTTTTTTCCCGCCGTCGCGTATTGCCAGTCAACCCGATAGCCAAGTTCCCTCGCCACCGAGGGACCGATGACCAGGCTCGAATCGAGCTGCCGGGTCTGGGGTGATACGTAAGGTGAGGTCAGATTACCGTTTCCGCAACCCACGCCAAGCAGCGAGAACCCGGCCAGGGCAAGTAAAAAAACCGTCGAGCGGCGAATAGAAGTACATGAGCATGCAGTCAGGCGATGATTCATTGATAGGTACTCTTCATGAGGTCTCATGATTTGGCGTGGGATTCAATGGTCGGGAACTCACCAGTATCCAAGGCCGATCATGGTGCGTCAAGAGCAGATAAACCCGGTAAGACAGGGCAGTTGGGTGATTTAGGACACGATCGGAAGTCTTCTGCGACAAGGCATTCATTGTTGTTCAACTTGATGGCGATCCATACCGGTGAATTCCTGTCAAGGTCAGCCACTTTGCCGGTAACCGGGGGCATTCCTGTCACGTCAGCCTTGATTCATCGTCTGGCGCACGATATCCGCCCGGGCCGCTCGCAGTTCATCGCTGTCCATTTCACGTCCTATATGCAGCTTGAGATGGGCGGGTTGGATTTGGAGAAACAGGCGATTGACTTTCTCCAGATCGACGTTTTTGAGTCGTTCGAGATGCACGCCGAGGCGCACGCGGCTGAGGAGCTTCATCGCCTCTTCCGTGCCCAGTAGTCGCGCAGAGCGAAGAATGCCCAACGCCCGGTGGGTGCGATCGTCGAGGAGGGAGCAACTGCGTTCGATGAGGATCTTTCTTGCCTTGAGTTCATAGTCGATAATGCGGGGGAGGATTGCTTCCTCGAGTTCCATGCGCAACTCGTCCTCGGTTCTGCCGAGGGTGATCTGGTTTGAAATCTGATAAAAATCACCGGCGGATTCTGAGCCTTCCCCGTAATAGCCGCGCACGGCGAGATGAAGATCCTTGGCGGCGCGACGAACGCGATCGATCTCGTTTGTGATCTTCAGGGCGGGTAGGTGCATCATCACTGAAAAGCGAATCCCCGTGCCGACATTGGTGGGGCAGGCAGTGAGATACCCCCAACGTGGTGAAAAAGCATAATCGACGGATTTTTCCACGGCGTCATCGACTTCGTCGATAAGCCGATGCACGTGCGACAACCTCAACCCCGGGGCGAGAATCTGCATTCGCAGATGATCCTCTTCGTTGACCATAATGCTCAAGGCTTCGTCCCCGGAAATCGCAACCCCGCGTCGGAGGTTGGACGCAGCGTGATGTTTCGAGATCAAATGACGCTCGACGAGCAGGTGACGGTCGCGGGCGGTGGCCTGGGGAAGATCAATCCAGAACATGCCCTCGGAAATGCCTCCGCCGAGAAGAACCTGTCGCGAGATGTTGAGGATCTCCTGGAGCTGACGCTCGCTCGCTTTGTTAACGAACGGGAAGCCCGCGATGTTGCGGGCGACGCGGGCACGACAACTCATGATCACGTCCGAATGCGGTGCGTCGCTTTCCGTCCAGGGTCCGTGGTAATTGAGTTCCATGTGTCTTGATCGAAGGATTGCTAGTTGCGGTCGTCCGGCGGTGTGATGATTTCCAGCGTATGGATCTGATCACGGATTGTCGCGGCACGCTCATACTGCTCCGCAGATACGGCGCAGTCGAGATCCTTGACGAGTTTCTGAATAATAAGCTGGCGGTCAAGAGAAACGCCGGCGCGTTTTGGAGTCTTGCCGGTGTGATGGGTCGCCCCGTTCTGGGCGCGCTCAATGAGCGTCGTGAGCGGTTTTTCTAGCGTGTTGAAGCACTCCGGACAGCCCAGTGTGCCGCTCTTGCGAAATTCAGCAAACGAAAAACCACACTCAGGACATCGCCTTTGTTCTGATCGGGAACGCGATTTGGCATGGGAGACCGTAACCTGGGCCAGCAACTTGCTGATGGGTTGATGCTCAGGCAGGTCGATACCGGCGTCGATGGCATGCTCATGGCAGAGATGCACTTCTTTTTTAATGCCGTTCTTGACGGTCATTTCGTGAACGACAGCTGGTTTGTCACAAAAGTCGCAATTCATCGCAGATACATATCGTAGTCACGGTTTCGATGGCTGACGAGAATATTATCGACCGGATAGGGGTGCTTTCTGTGCAGATTGCCTTGCCGGAAAGATGGCCTGTCGGATCGCCACGATCTCTTCCAGCAGTTCGCGCATGTCGTGGAGAGGCTGCACCGTGCTTGCATCGGAAAATGCCGCCTCGGGTTCAGGATGCGTTTCGATGAACAAGGCGTGTACTCCCGAAGCCACGGCAGCCCGGGCCAGCAGTCGTGCCCGATCGGGTCGGCCTCCACTCGTCTCGCGATCCCCGCCGGGAAGCTGGGTTGAATGGGTGACATCGAAGCAGACGGGTGGGCCGATATCCATCAGATCCCCCAAACCCAGAAAATCGTTGACCAGGCGGTGATAGCCGAAAAATGTGCCGCGCTCGGTGAGCATGATGTTCTTGCTGCCGCCTTCTTTGAGCTTATTGACGACGTGAATCATTTCAGCCGGCGACATGAACTGGCCTTTTTTTACATTGACGGCTTTGCAAGTCTTCGCACAAGCCAGAAGCAGATCGGTCTGACGACAGAGAAAGGCGGGGATTTGAAGCGCATCGACCGCATCCCCAACCGGCCCCGCCTGCTCAGGGGCATGAACATCCGTAAGAATCGGCAAGTCGAATTCGTTACGAATTCGGACGAGTTCCGCAAGCCCCCGCTCCAGGCCGGGGCCGCGTCGGGAGTGGATACTCGATCGATTGGCCTTATCGAAGCTGGCCTTGAAGACCAGGGGAAGACCGAGTTCTTCACACAGCCCCTTGAGGGTCGAGGCGATGAGATTGTTGGTCTCGACGGTTTCAAGCACACAAGGCCCCGCGATGACCAGCAAGGGCTGATCCGGACCGGCGGTAAGAGGGCCGATAGAACACATCTCATGCATGACTAGAGGGTAGCCCGAAAACACCATTGACGATGGTGAAAGGGAATCCCGGACGTGAAAAGAGGGGTTTTATGCAAGCCCTGACCGATGATAAGGCCTGCAAGGGCATCTGATTCGGTCCTAATTCGAAATCCGGGGAGAGCACTGCAAGGGCTAGGAGCCGATCGCCGAAACGGTAAGTGTATAGCCAGCCTATACTTGCAGGTAGGAAATCCAACGGAGTGATCAATGGCCCGGATGCCTCGAGAACCAGAAGCTTTTGGAGAACAGGTGGCGAAAATCCTGAAACGCCACTTTCCTGAAAAAGCGATTGAGCTTTCCGGTCCCATGGATCTGGTTCTCAATGGCAAGCATCTGGGGCTGAACAACCTCTATCGGATGGTTTTATGTGATCCGCAACGGGGTATGGAAATCGTCGAAAATTACCTCGAGCGTCTGGTGGAGGGTGACACCTTGGGGGCCATGCCCCTGCCTCTGTCTGTCGCCAAGCCTCGGGTGATGCCTCGAATCCAGCCGGAAACAATCTTTGAACAACTCGACCGCGAGCAAGTGGCGTACGTGCCGTTTGTGAACGATACGGTGATCGTCTTTGTGCTTGATCTTCCTCATATGACAATCAGCATCACTGTGGAGCAGATGCTGCGCTGGGGATTGGAGGTGGAGGATCTTGATGAGATTTCAAGAAAAAACCTTGGGCTCTACACCCCGGAACTTCAAGTCCAACTGGTTGACTCTACGGAAGGCGGCCGGGCAGCAATTCTCGCCGAGCATGATGGATACGACGCAGCGCGTCTGCTGATGGGATCTCTGCATTCGCGGTTGGCTCCGGAGCTTCACGGCGATTTTTATGTCGCCACCCCGGCTCGGGATATGTTCCTCGCCATCTCCTACGAGCCGAACGATTTCGTCGAGCGTATCTGCAAACGCATTCACCTTGATTATCGCAGATTGCCTTATCCCATCACCAACGAATTGTTTGTGGTGACTCGGGATGGCGTGGCCGGCACCAAAAAAGATGCCGCCTGACCCTCCGGAAGCACCGGAAGTACAGCAAACACTTGTTTCGATTGCGCCACGTAATCGTTCCATCGCTAGGATATGGGCGTTATGCTCCTGCTCATCGATAACTATGACTCCTTCACCTACAACCTCGTGCAGCGCATCGGAGAGTTGGATGCTTCGATTTCCATGCAGGTGGTTCGCAATGACAAGATCACGGTGAAGGAGGCTCAGTCTCTCCAGCCGGATTACCTCATTCTCTCACCCGGACCATGCACGCCGAAGGAGTCCGGCGTGTGCGGAGATCTGATCGAACATTATCAGGGGAAAATCCCCATTCTCGGGGTCTGTCTCGGACACCAGACAATCGCTGATCGCCATGGAATGACCGTGCATCAGCATTCGGTCATCATGCACGGCAAGACATCGCAGATTCATCATGACGGCAAAGGCATCTTCGAGGGGCTCCCGAGTCCCTTCACCGCTACCCGTTACCACTCGCTTATTGTTGATAGAGAGACGCTCAATGATGAGTTTGTGGTGAGTGCGTGGACAGATGATGATGAAATCATGGCCCTCCGATGGAAGGGAGACACCAACGACAGTGCGCCGATGGACGGTGTTCAATTTCATCCGGAGAGCTTTCTGACCATTCAGGGGCCGTTGTTGCTGGCGAATTTTTTGGGCCTGCCCCGGCCCGCCATAGTTTCAGGTAATTGAAGACAAACGCAGTCACCGGCTATCATGACACTGATTTGTTATTCTGAGTGCTTGTCGAGGCAGGCAGTCGCAGGAGGATTAATTACGTGACGACAGACCTACACAGCCAGGCCATCACCGGGGGCGTCATCGAATCAGTGAGTGATGACAAGATTGTGCTCAACATCACGGGGACGGACTATCAGCTTCATCTCGTTCCCACGGTTCCCGCGGCTGAGATCGGAGCTTCAGTAGGAAAAAGAATCAAAGGCACGATTCAGGCGAAAGCCCTGAAAATTCATTCCGCGAACGGCGGCGGGCGATTCATCGAACCGGTGTACGGCGCCCCGCGCATCGTTGCGGGCGTGGTACTGGCGGTGGATGATGAATCACGGACAGTATTGGTGGATGTTGCGATTCCCATGAGGGTGGCCTTGAGCGACAATCAGGATCTGAATGTCTGTCAGGTGGGGGAATTGGTCAATTTTTATGTGGAAAGCGGGACGAGCTTCACTCCCGTCTGAGCCTGATCGTGAAGAGACCATGATGTCCTTGGTTGAACCACAACTTGCCACCCGGCCATTTATCATCAGTTCCGATACCCTGCGTGGCGGAGGCGACTCCGCAGCCCGAACACCTCCCGGACAGACGCTGACAAAAAAATGGCCGGTATTGCACTATGGTTCCGTTCCGAAGCTCGATCCGGCGACCTGGGAATTACGGGTCTGGGGTTTATGCGAGCAGCCTTATACGCTGAACTGGGAGGAATTCAGCCTATTGCCTCAGATCGACGTCACATGTGATATTCATTGCGTCACCCACTGGTCGCGTCTGGACAATGTTTTTACGGGTGTTCTCACCCGGACACTCATTGATCTTGCCCGACCCACCCCGGAAGCAAAGTTTGTCATGCAGCATGCCGCTTCCGCGCCGGGGAATGACTGGACGACAAATGTGCCTCTGGATGAATTCACGGAAGATGATTGTTTACTGACGTATCTACACGATGGGGAGCCGCTTTTACCCGAACATGGCTTCCCGGTCCGGGCGGTCGTGCCGCGATTGTATTTCTGGAAAGGGGCAAAATGGATCACGGGCCTTGAGTTGAGAGCGAATGACGCCCCCGGTTTCTGGGAGGTCAACGGCTATCACATGCATGGTGATCCCTGGCGGGAAGAGCGGTTTGGGTGGTAATCAATAATAGTCATAAACCATTGATTACTATGAATTAATGACTTTACCGCCAGGTCAGTATTCTTTTTCCACGGGCTCAAATAATCAGATTTCACCGAATTGGCATGACCCGCAGCGGGACTCGTCGAGTCATCACAATATCTGAATCTGATCAATTGCAAGAAAATGCTTTGGCTTGCGTCATATATATTGAAAGATGTGCATATAATCGTCGGAGACTAAAACTCTTACTCATTGCTAACCGCTGCGTTAGCAATTGAGTAGAGACAAGTGCAATCGTTCGATCCTGAATCGGATGATACGACGGGAATCATGGGAAAATCTCCCTGAAAGGGGGATCTTCTGAGCGGCTGTCAAACCAATTTGTATACGGGATCCTCAGCAATATGTACTATTGCTGCCACTTAGGGGGATACGGGATTGCTCACTACCATCGCTTTCTTTGTCGTGCCGATTTTACTCTCGCCGCTTGTGGTGTACGTCAGTAGCAGGCTTTTTCCCATCTTTCTCGAACTGGGAAGCAAGTTATTTGTTGCGATGGATTTACCCGGATCCTTGTTGAGAAAAGTCGGGATGGATATCGCCGTGCGCTGCGTGGTGATTTACCTGATCTGCTGGATTGCTGGTTACGGTTGCTATGTGATTGAGTGGCCGTATCCCCTGGCGGTGGGAATTTGTGTTTCCGGAGTCTTCCTCGCCCTTTTCGGGACGATATTACTGGTGAAGAAAGAGGTCGGCGTCAAAACGTGGACGGATGCGGCACTGGTCGGGCTAGTTGCCTACTCCGGAGGCAACCTGCCGCTGATCCTTATCATTCCGCCCGTACTGTTTTTTATCTAGTGAAGCGGTGCTGTCTTCAGACTGCGAAGCGGGACTCGGGGATTACTCGGCCAGAAGAATTTTGATCGCCTCTTCGAGGCTGTCATTCTTGCAATCCGCAATCCGCAATTTCCCCTGGCGATCAATCAGGTAATAATCCGGAAAGCTGTTGACCTTGTAGGCTGACGTTGTGATGCCGTAGCGATCAGCGCAGACCGGATATCTGATGCCGCGCCTCTTCACGATCGAATTCATTTTTTCGGCGCCTTTGGTATGGCATACGCCCACGATCACCAGGCCGTCTTTTGCGTATTTGTCCTGAAGTTTGTTGAGCTTTGGAATACTCTTGATGCAGGGTCCGCACCAGGTGGCCCAGAAGTCTAGCACCACCACCTTGCCTTTCAGATTCTCAAGGTGGAGCGGATCGGAATTTATCCAAGACTTCGCGCTGATTTTCGGAGGCACGGTTGCGGCCAGCAACTCGGCAAAGACCGCGCGCTGACGT
The DNA here is from genome assembly GCA_022560875.1 of Planctomycetota bacterium. Classification (GTDB taxonomy): domain Bacteria; phylum Planctomycetota; class Phycisphaerae; order Phycisphaerales; family SM1A02; genus JADFSH01. Next base: position 42,591 of record JADFSH010000011.1, read on the forward strand.
GCGCCACCTTCCAGCATGTTTTCAAAGACCTGGTTGTCTCCCGGTTTGTTTTGAGGTGGCTCTCCGGCGGTTGTTGGGTTCGAGTCGTTTGAGTCCATCTCAGGATCGACCGCTTCCGGCTCCGGATCCTTCGTTTCGGGTGAATCTTCAGCCAGGAGCTTGATCACGACCTTTTCGATGTATTCCGGGTCCAACCCCACGGCCCTCAGAATGCCTTTGCGATCGATCACCCCATACGTCGGCCAGAAAGGAACATGCCAGGCCTTGGCGGACTTCCTTCGATCGTCCTTGCCCAGGGGATAGTTAAGCCCCAGCCGTCTGGCCATCGCGGGAACTTTGTTCCATCCCCGACCTGAGTCGTGTATGCCGATGATCACCAGTCCGTCATCGCGGTATTTCTCAGCCATTGCGACGTTCTTCGGCAAGGCTTTCACACAGGGGGGGCACCATGTTCCCCAGAAATCGATGACCACGATCTTGCCTTTCATGGTTTCAAAATCAAATGGTTCGCCATACCAATCCTTCACATAGAGTTTGGGGGCGGGCTTTCCCTCCAGGGCTTTTAATTGGGCGGGACGACGGTTCTGTCTGCCCGAGGTGAGATACCAGGAATCGGGAAATTCGCCGGCAATCCGCTGCATCGGCTTGCTTCGAGGCCCGGTGATGGATGTCGAGGCTTGCCTGCCGTTCAGGTCGCAGCACAAGATGCCGGGGCAGGCAATGATGGCGGTCATCACCGCTACCTTGATTGGGCTTCTGCAGATCATGATTGGCAACCTCTTCATCTTCCTTTTTGCATCGTGGCGATGCGTCGTCGCAGGGCACGTTTTCATCGACCTTTTTTCTTATCCGGTCATCTTCATTCTACACGGGATATGACCCGAAGTTTGCACTCTTTGTTCACCCGTGATCATCAATTGCCTTATTGGCCTCATGATGCGGGCTTGAGACCCTTCAGGAAGGCCATATAACTCTCGCGATTAGCCTCGACAGTTTGTTCCTGTCCCACCAGGCGGATGAAAATTCGACCAGACGGGGCATCGACGATCGCGGATAGAAACAACTGATTCGACTTCGCTTCAGCCATCCCCATGCCCTGATAGCTGCCGAGCAGTTCCACCAAGGTGATCGTCATGTCGCTGACCGTAAATTCCTCGACCTTCGGTTCACCCGGGCTTCCATCGGGATTGGTGACCTGTCCCGCCCAGCGGTCGATGTTCGCCTGGACTTCCCCGCCCGCTCCGATCGAGAAGATCACAAGGCTTGCGGGTTCCTCGCCCTCAACGCCGGGTACGATATATCGCACCCGCTGCATGGCATTTTCCAGAATGGCCGGCGTCCAGTTTTCCGGCTTGGTGGTCGTAAGACCGAGGAAAATGGAAGTCAGGGGGTCAACGTCTGCCACCACCGGAGCCGTCACCGGAGCAGCAGGGGTCGCCGGCGCTGAGGCGGAGGGTGTCGATCCCGAAGCAGGCATGCCCGCGACTGGTTGAGGTGGACCTTCCTCGACTGATTTCGAGCAGCCGGCGGGAATCATACAAACCGAGAGGGTCAGTACGAGACGAATGGATTTCAGAACCTGAGTCATGCGTAAGTCTCCATATTGTTTCACCACGAGACGATGGTAGCTTCGAGTGTCCTGAACTGGCCAGCCGCTACACTGTTTTTTTCATGGGCTCAGATCTGCACATTCATAACACCCGCATCTGGACCGCGGATCGAGATCGACCCGAAGCGGAATCGATCACGATTCGAGATGGGCTCATTGTCTCCCTCAATACTCCGTCTCCGGACACCTCCCCGAAGACAATCGACGCCGGGGGATGCGTCATCATTCCCGGGCTGATTGATGCCCATACGCATCTGCTGATGGGCGGGTTGTCGATGTCTGAACTCGACCTGTCCGGTGTGCAGTCTCGCGAGGCGTTCGAGGCGGCCATCGCAGAGCGACACGCGGAGCTAACCCCCGGAAAATGGCTGATCGCGAGCGGATGGTCGAACGAAAACTGGCCGGGCCGTGAATTCCCCGACAAATCGTGGCTTCAGGCCGCGGGGGATCGACCGGTGGTCTGTCGGCGCGTGGATATTCATGCCGCGCTCGTCAATGACGTGGTCCTGGAGATGATCGACTGCGCTGATGACCCGACGGGCGGCCGCATCGAGCGTGATGCCCACGACGCGCCGACGGGACTGATGATCGAAGCCGCCGCGTGGAACCTTGTCAATCCGTTGCTACCCGGGGTGAGCGTTGCGGACAAGCAGGATGCGGTGCGCCGGGCGATGGCCCATCACCACGCACTTGGCATCACCACGGTCATGAGCATGGAGGATGCCCACGATGTCGAGGAGGTTTATCTTCCGATCCGCGATCAACTCACGCTCCGCATGAGGGTGACGCTGATGGAGCGGGCCTGGCCGATGAGCTTTGACTTTGGGAGTGATTTTCCGAATGACCCGATGCTCGCGGTCATCGGTTACAAGGCCTTTGCCGATGGTACGCTCGGCTCGCGCACCGCCCGCATGTTGGTGGATTATGATGATGATCCCGGCAATCGCGGGATGCTTGTCGAACTCACCCGGGACGGGCATCTTCAGGAGTGGGCCCGCGCGGTGGCGAAGGCGGGACTGTCGCCCTCCATTCACGCCATCGGCGATGAGGCGGTGCGGGTTGTGCTGGATGCAGTCGCAGGCATCGATGTGAAGCGCCGGCCCCGCATCGAGCATGCCCAGCAAATCGATCCCAAAGACATCCCCCGGTTCCGGGGGGTGATCGCGAGCATGCAGCCTTTGCATAAGGCCGATGATGCCCGGTACGTTACGCGGCGTCTGGGGAAGAATCGCCTCAAGGGATTTTTCGCGTTTCGTGAACTGCTCGAGGCCGGGGCGGTTCTCGCCTTCGGCTCGGACTGGCCGGTGGTGTCGTGCGATCCATTGCTGGGCATTCGCTGTGCGGTCACCGGTTTGTCTCTGGATGAAGAAGAATTTACCCCCGAACATAACATTACCATCGAGGAAGCGTTGCGGGCTTATACTGCTGATGCCGCGTACGCAATCGGCGGTGATGACATCGGCATGCTGAAGCCGGGAATGCGCGGCGATCTGGTCATGCTGGATACGGATCTGATGCCGTCGGAGTGGGATCCCCGGGTACCCGGGGGGCCGGGGGGGCGAGTTGTGTTGACGGCGGTGGGCGGTGATGTCCGTTACGATGCGAGGGAGATTTCATGAGCGATGAACTGACGCATATTGATGAGCAGGGGCGGGCGCGAATGGTTGATGTCGGCGAGAAGCCGCCGATGAGACGCACCGCGATCGCCGAGGGATATTTCTGCGCCGCCCCGGAAACCCTCGACCGGCTCATGGCCGGCGACCTGCCCAAGGGCGAGGCCTTGTCCGTGGCGAGAATCGCCGGCATCCAGGCCGCCAAACGCTGCGACGCCCTGATCCCCCTGTGTCACACCCTGCCACTCGATTGCGTGTCGGTCGATTTCGATCGCGCTGAACCGGAACGTCTGCGTGTGGAAGCAACCGCGACAATCACCGCGAAAACCGGCGTGGAGATGGAAGCCCTCACCGCGGTGAGCATCGCCGCCCTGACCCTGTACGATATGACCAAAGCCATCGACCGGAAGCTGCGCATCGAGGGGATCAGACTGGTGAAGAAGGAAAAGCAGGATGTCTGATGACCGGGGTGAACCGCTCTTTTAACGGGTGTCGTGCATTACGAGTCGAACGTCACTGTCGTGCAATCGATGGCTGTCCAAGGCGCACTGAATGCTCACCTATCGCAGGAACTCATTCTTCACGAGGTCGATACATCGATCGATCTCTTCGATCGTGTTCATCACATACACCGACATCCGCAGGGCGTTGAGTTCACCTCCGAACGCCCGGAAGACATAGCCGTGTTTTTCAAACATGAAGTCTGAAACATCGCTGCTCTTTGAACCGAGCACCTCGATGGCGAAGATCGAGCAGCCATCTTCCCAGTTGCGCGGCGATTTCCAGAGCAGGCCCTCCGTCTCATCGACCCGATCGCGGAAGTGGGCGTGCAGGGTGCGCAGATATGCCTCCTTTGCTTCGGTGCCGAGTTTGTTCTGGAACTGCACGCAATCTTCAAGCGTGAGCATTTCCGGGCGATTCCGCGTGCCGTAGTCTTCGTAGATCCGGGCGGAGCCCTGGTAGCGACTTTGTCCCCATGTGACCCACATGGGGTGGAGGATCTCCTGGAGTTCCTTGCGAACATAAAACAGGCCGAGGCCCTTGAGCGATTGGACCCACTTGTGGGTGCTGGTGGCGTAGAAATCAACGCCCAGGTCCCCGACGTTGACCGGGATCAGGCCGATCGACTGAGCCCCGTCCACGGCAACATACTCCACGCCGAGTCTTTTCGCCTCTGCCGCGAGTCGTTTCACGGGATAGCGGAATCCCACCATGTTGTCGATGTGGGGGATCACCAGCATCCTGGTCTCGGGTCGGATCTGCTCAAGGTAGCGGGCCACGATCTCGTCGGACATCATGATGGACGCCCGCTCGATGGGAAACTCGAACCGCCGGATCGTGAAGCCCTTTTCCTCCGCCCGGTGTTCCCAGCAGACCCGCGCCCCCACGTGATTCATGGTGCTGTAAAGCACTTCATCGCCTTTGCCGAGGGGCAGCCCGTGGGCGAGGGTGTTGAACCCTTCGGTGGTGTTGTGGGTGATGGCGAGTTCATCGACTTCGCAACCAATGTACTCGGCCACGGTTGCCCGCGTCCGGTCGATCTGCTCATCCCACGCCGGCCCCCACATGTAGAGCCAGGGATTGGTCTCGCAGACTTCCAGATATTTCATTCGAGCTTCCTGCACGAGACGCGGCATGGTCCCGATCGAGGCGTGATTGAAATACGTCACGTTCTCGCCCAGTGAATAGGCGTTGCGGAGCGATACGAATCGATCGTCGATCGTCAGGGCCTCGAGTCTGCGGGTGAAATGCGCCTGCACTTCATGCAGGGGTGCCAGACAGACCGCCGCGGCCCCGGTACCGATCGTGGTCAGAAATGCCCTGCGCTGGAAAGGCGAAGCGGTGTTCATGGCAATCCTCCTCGAGGGACATTGTAGAGGAAGCGAGGGAAACGGTGCCCCGTAGCCGAAATTCCGGATTCACAGGAGAGCTTCGTAGGGCCGGGTGAAGGCATGAACCGCCGGGATCACTTCTCTGATGTCAGATCCATAATTGTTATTTCAGACAGAAGTGCATCTATATGATTATACTGGCGCTGCAACCCGCCAAAGATGGGAGCGGCTCCATGGGCGAGGACAGCCGGAACAATCCAGGTGATGAAGACCAGTCCGAATCGGTCTCTTCGAGCGCGATTGGGAAGACGGTCGAGCGGCACACCAAGCACGATCTCCCCGAGCGGATCGGTCGCTATCGAATCCTTGAGCAGATCGGCGAGGGCGGCATGGGCATCGTCTACCTCGCCGAGCAGACCGAACCCGTCCGGCGCAGAGTCGCCCTCAAAGTCATCAAGCTCGGCATGGACACGAAGCAGGTCATCGCCCGATTCGAGGCCGAGCGTCAGGCCCTGGCCATGATGGACCATCCGTGCGTGGCCAGGGTCTTCGACGCGGGCGTGAGCGATGATGGCCGGTCGTACTTCGTGATGGAGCACGTTCCGGGAATCCCGATCACCGAGCATTGCGATCGCCAGCGGCTGAGCATCGACCAGCGTCTCAACCTGTTCATTCAGGTCTGCAACGCCGTCCAGCATGCCCACCAGAAAGGCATCATCCACCGCGACCTCAAGCCGGGGAACATTCTCGTCACGGCCAGGGAAGGCAGCGCCGTGCCGAAAGTGATCGACTTCGGCGTGGCCAAGGCCTTGCACCAGAAACTCACGGAGAAGACGCTCTATACCGAGCAGGGGCAACTCATCGGCACGCCGGAGTACATGAGCCCCGAGCAGGCGGAGATGACCGCCCAGGACATCGACACCCGCAGCGACATCTACTCGCTGGGGGTATTGCTCTATGAACTGCTCACCGGGGCGTTGCCATTCGATCCGAC
>JADFSH010000214.1 GCA_022560875.1 Planctomycetota bacterium
TGCATCGCAATGTCATCTTCATTCGTGGGATCGAGAGAATATCTAAGGTACCAATCCTGGCACCACTCAAGTACGTTGCCGTGCATGTCGTAGAGACCCCAGGGATTCGGTTTTTTGGTGGCCACTTTATGGGCGTATTTTTCCTCTCGTTTGAAACTGTTCCTTTCCCACCAGGCGTGCGCACTCAGGTCGGCTTCATCATCACCAAAGCTGTAGCGAGTGGTTGTGCCTGCGCGACAGGCGTACTCCCACTCAGCCTCCGTGGGGAGGCGATAGTTCCGGCCATCCTGCTCACTCAATTTTTCGCAAAAAGCGACGGCATCCTCCCAACTGATATAGATCGCCGGGTTGTACCCCCGCTCCTGGATGAAGTCCCGGCCCGACCAGGGACGGGTCTCCATGACCTCCATCCACTGTGCTTGCGTGACTTCGGTCCGGCCCAGGAAATAATCTTTCTCGAACCTGATGAGGCGTTGCGGCGACTCATCACTTTCACGTCCCGCCTCATCGCCCTGGCTGCCAATCCAGAACTTGCCGGGCTTGATGCGGATGAACGTCATGCCGGAGGAATTGGTGAATTCAGCGCCCTCGATAGTCGGCGGATTCTTGACATCTGCCTGCTCATCCTGAAGGGACATTCCAGTTTCTGTCATCCGGGCCGAACCGGATAACACGATGAGCATCAGAGCAAGCGGGAGACAATATCGCGACATGGGTGATCACTCCTGTGATGAGCCTGTTCATCACGCCTCAAAAGGAAGCAATTGAGATGCTATTTTCACCGAAGGCCTTATCAATCGCAAGCCGGATTGTGCGAGCTAAGCGATGAATCACGTATCCTTCAATCCCATTGCAAAACCGGGCCGTCGTCTTTCATCTCCTTCGTGAAACCAAGTATCGCGTCGGACCCGGCGGGGCCATCCTCGATCTTGAAGATGTTGTCGGGAAGGAATTGCCCATCCTTCTTGAACGTGACCTGTCCCGGGGTGAAGGTCTGGATGAAGACGATGCTCCCGTCCGAAAAGACCATGTGCCCCGCCCACTGGCCGTTGCGTCCGTAGGTGTACGAATTGGGGTTGTCTATGCCGTCCTTCGGGCCACGATTGCCCAGGACGGGAAAGTGCCCATTTGAGTTCCATTTACGCTCAAACCGCTTGCCAAACAGCGGCAGATGCGCGTAGGACACGTTGGATATATCCTCCAGGTCCGCCTTAAATCGGGGATCCCAGAATTGGTTGTCCATCGGCTGGTAGGCGTTGAAATTATAATCCTCATCGACATCGACCCAGCCGTTGTCATTGGGTGAGACCAGGGCCTTGGGAGACAGAAAGTTCAGCGCGATCATCGCCGAAAAAAGACTCGCGGTGGTGTCGTCGCTCCGCGTACCGGATTGCCCCAATTCACTCGGCACAAGGAATTTTCCCTTTCTCTCCATCGCATTGATATAAAATCCCTTAAACACCGCATCAAGCTGCATTTGGTCCTCAATCGTGAAGACCGTTCCCTCTTTCGTTGATCCTTCACCCGTCACGGCCTTGTTCATCGAAGTCAGCATGATGTACGAAAGGACGGCGATTATCGCCATGGTGACAAGCAGGCCGACCAGCGAGTAACCCCGACGGTCGCACCTTGAGGCCGTGTCAATACGATAGTCTTTCATGATGGCACCTCCAAGGCGAATCGCTGCCCCGTCTAGTGTATGCAACCGGACTGATCGCGTGGGGATTCAGCTTTTTTCCCGCTGACCCGGTTTGGGCAGTGTTTGAAGGATTCCATCAAATCGCTTCCGGGAGCTGGCATCTAAAAGTTCGTACACCTGACGCAGGATCGGACACTCGCCGGTCAGACGAGACCGTTTCCAGCCCTTTGGTCCCGACAGCTCAAATCGCCATCTGAGACTCTTTGGCTCCCCAGTTCCCACCGGCTTACGCTCGAATAACTGATTCTGCTCGATCAGTGCGAGAAGTTCTGACAGTTCATCATCCTGCATGCTCCCGGTCCAGGAGATGCGATCGAAACGAGCATCCAAGCCCCCGCCGAACCCGAGTGTGCCGTCGGAATCGACCGTGTAATACGCAGCCATATTTCCCGATTCCTCGATGCGCAGCGTAAGTGTCACGCCTCCGGTTCGGGAAACATGGGATGTCGAGGCACACCCAGTAACGAGAAAAACAGCCCACCAGCAGGTTATGAATGTCCGGCACCTTCCCATCACATGCTTCCTGGAAAAGCTCACGGCCGGCGGTATCGCGCATAAGGATCGGGGCCGAAATCGTACCGGTTGGGCAGCAGAGGCATCTCCCGCGATGACCGGTCGTTTGCCCATGCCAACATCGCCAGCCGACGCACCAGGGTGACGGAAGCGGGATCAGCATTGTCGCCCGGTTCGGTGCGCCGGACAAACTCCCACCGGAGATTCGACCCGGTGTAGGCGATGAGATACACCACTTCAGTCGGGGCAGGCGAAATTGACATGAAATTCGTGGGGACATCACCATTGACCGGATCGGCGAAGCCCAGCTGCTGCGACAGGGACCAGATTTCCGCAACCCGTTGCCGGGACAAACGGCGGGCCAGGTCAGGCATCCAGTCGGCCTTTCTCTCATTGTCAGCGCCATAGTGCAATGAACCATCGGAAAAGAGCACATATCGACTCTGACGCCACTGCGCTTCCGGACGATCCTTGATGTCCTCTCCTGTCAGGATGGTGACATCAAGCGTAAAATCCATGGGGGCCGCCCCCAGCGGATCCGGGGCAAACTCTGGTGGTGCGGCACATCCGGTCAGCCGGACCAACAGCAGCGAGAGAATGATCGCACTCCTGACCATGTGAGGAAGTGTAATGGCAACCCGAAGGGATTCCAGTATTCGGCAGATGCCTGACCCGGCCCTTGACACTGGTTGTTGATCTCCTTCTCGGTTTTGAGGAATCCGCAGATCACGATACCCTGCTGAGTCTCATGCAAGCCACCTGTCACTGGATCAACGATTATCTCGACCCCCCTGCCTCCGCCGAGGAGCAGGCTGATTTGCTGACCAAAGCGGGATTTCCCCTGGAGGGGACTGAATCCGTCGAGGGCGATGTACTCCAGGACTTCGAGATGACCTCCAACCGGGGCGATTGCGTCTGCCATATCGGGCTGGCCCGCGAAATCGCCGCCATCTCCG
>JADFSH010000215.1 GCA_022560875.1 Planctomycetota bacterium
GTAAGTAGATAAAACTGCGCGGGAGTGAGTGAGGCGTCAGTCGTCGGGGAAGCCGGAGAATCTGAGAGAGCAGTCTGCGGGGAATCGTCCGGGGCGATTGCAGCAGACGGCATGGGAGTTATGTCCCGTGGTCTCACTCCATCGTTATGACTGCCTCGCGCCGAGGCAATCAGGTCAGTTTCATCCTGCGACTTCTCGCCGGAGAAGAACAGGATGTAGCGCACGTCGTCGATCTCCCAGAGTTGGGCGATATTCTTCTGGTCGTTGATCTGGAGACGCAATCCCTTGCCGAACAGTTCCAGGGTGGTGGAGAGGATTTCCACCTCGTCATCACAACGAATCTCGCCAAGTTGGTTATCGAACACGGCTTGATTCGTTTTGATGGTGGCGGTCGGCTGGAGTTCTCCGGGAATGAATCGCCGGCCCGGACTGCTTTGATAAATCCGAATGACGACGTTGCCGGTCAGGGTGCCGGACTCCAACGCCCGGTTGGGGGCTCGGGCGAGAGCCTGATCTCCGGAAAGGGTGATGATCTGTCCATCCTTGCCATAGATCACCGCGTATGGCTTCTCCATCTCCAGCCATCCTGCGGGTTTGCCCTCGGGATTGGGGTTCAGGCGGGTGAAGCGATACTCCTGGGCGAGACTGCCGTCGAGATTGGCGACTTCGATTGTGCCACCCTTGGGCAGGCCGACGCCGATACTGTCGGGGCTGTATCCCTCGCCGCCGGTTTCGGCGTCGGTCAGGGCCTTGGGGATGAGTTCGGTGATGCCTTCTTGATCGAAAACAGGTTCGTTCGTCTCCACCCCGGTTTCGATGTTGGTCACCACCACCAACAGCAGGGCCATAAGGATCGCGCTGGAGGCGATGAGGATATAGATCTTCCTGCGATCCTTGCGAATGCGCGGCGGGGGTGTATCCCGCTCGGGGGGCCGAAAGGATCGATTGGGTCGCGTAGAGTCCTGAGGATCAGGCATGTGTGCTCATCCAAACAGTTCCAGCGCTTCGTCCCACCGATCCTGCGCCTTGAGGAGATGTTCCACGGCCTCACGGACCGCACCCAGACCACCGGGCCTCGTGGTGATGTAATCGGCTTCCTCTCTTACCTCACGGGCGGCATCGGCGACCGCCATAGGATAGCCGCACAAACGAAGGACCGGCAGATCAGGCAGGTCATCACCGATCATGGCCGCCTGAGAGGCGGTCAGGCCCAGATCATTGAGCAATCGACCGAAGTCAGCGACCTTGTCGGTGGAGCCCTGAAAGACGTGCTCGATACCCAGTTCATCGGCGCGGTGACGTACGGCAAGGCCGCTGCGCCCGGTGATGATCGCCAATTCACCCCCCAGTTTCTTCCAGATCTTCAGCCCGAGTCCATCGCGGACGTGGAACCGCTTGGTCTCAACGCCTCGGTCGTCGAGATAGATCCCGCCGTCCGTCAGGACGCCATCGACGTCGAGACAGATGAGTTGGATGAGATCGGTGGCAGCGTCAGGCATGGGCGAAGTGTAGGAACCTTCAGCGGATTACGCGCCTCATGATGGGTCGGCTGGGGGAGTGGCGATGGACCTCGGTGAAACCGGCTTTCTCAAAGGAGCCGGGCAGCCCCATCCAGGCGAAGACATCGGGCATGGGGTCCATCTTGGGCAGGACGGGATAACCCTCGACGATCTTCGCTCCTTTTTTCCTTGCGAAGGTCACCGCCCCTTCGAGCAGTTGGCTCGATACGCCGCGTCTCCGGTATTCCCTGGCAATGAACAGGCAGGTGACGGACCACACGGGCTTGTCATCGACCGGCTTGAGTACCCGCGAGTTTGTCAGCGAGATGAAGACCTCGCGGGGAGCGATGGCGCACCAGCCCACGGGTTTCGGGCCGTGATACGCGATGACCCCCGGCTCCTCGCCCCGCTTGACGATGGTGCGGAAGCGGCGGCGGTTGAGCGATCCCTTGCCCTGTTCCCAGTCCTTGCGCGAGAGTCGGGGGGCCATGCACCAGCACCCGCCGCATGCCCCGCGTTTGCCGAACAGCTCCACCACATCATCCCACCGTTCGGGAGTGAGGGGGCGGACGGCGAGTTTCGGACAGTCGCGATTTTGAACTTTCGATGTCATCGGAATGCCCACGCATCAGGAACCAACTTAGTGAGACTTGAGTTTCACCCGGATTCACGGAATCCAACCTGGAAATGATCCCTATTCGGTGACTCCTTGCTGCCGTGCCGTAACTTCATCGTTCCCCAGTGCCGTGCTGAGGATGGTGCGCGAAAAGCGAATCGAAGACAGGTGGATTGCACGATGATCATGCACGGCAGGGTCTCCTGGGGATGGGAGGCAGTGTAACACACGGGATTCTATCCGGTGATTTTCCCTATTTGCCTCAGCACGGATCTAAACGGTGACTTTCCCTAATTACCCCTGTTTCCAAAAAAATATTTAATTTGCGAGGTTTTCCGCAGGCATTCCCAACCCGCGGCATATGCAACATGTGATAGAGGTAAATTCTCGGGAGTAAGTGGCGAAGGGCATTTTCCTTCAATATTTATCCCATTACAGTATCACGATAGGGGATCGCCATGCGAATCCATCACACGAGCCCTCGTAAACTCCCGTCTTTGCTCGTCGCCTTGCTGTGCATCACCGTGAGTGCAGCCGAAGCCTCCGGCCAATGCGAGGTCACGCCAATACCCGTCGGGGACGGATCGACGTCGTCTTTCAACACGCAAGTCGATCTCGATGGTGATATTGCGGTCATCGGGGACTTATCCGATGACCGACTTGGCTCGTACTCCGGTTCGGTTAAGGTGCGGCGGTTCAACGGTACGGTCTGGGTGGAGGAGGCAGTCCTCACCGCCTCCAATGGTGGGGCGCAGGATCAATTCGGAACCCAAGTGGCCGTCAGCGGCAATGTAATCGCCGTCGGTTCCGCTCCATGGCAACTCCCCGACAACCCGGGGGCGGCGTACATATTTCGATACAACATTGCTGCCTCGATATGGGAGGAGGAGGCTATTCTCACCCGACAGACCCCAGCCCCTACCGTCAGCAAAAATTTCTTCGGCGTGAATATTGCGCTGGACCGGGATGTCGTCGTGATCGCCGGCACAACCATCAATGGTACCGGCGAGGACATTATGGGCGCGCACATCTTTCGCT
>JADFSH010000081.1 GCA_022560875.1 Planctomycetota bacterium
CGGCAACGTCCAGGGGGTGGTGGTCCAGATCATGAAGGAGGGCGTGGCATCCAATTTGATCCCAAAGGCATCCGCCACCGCATCCTTATCCGCGGCATCAAACGTGACGTAAACCGAAAGGTCTTCCTTGTCCTGATACTCAAGCTCGGCTTCCGCCAGGGCGGTTTCGTTGGCGATCGACCAATGGACGCTCTTGAGGGCGCGATAGACCAGCCCCTGCTCGACCATGGTGGCGAAGACCTCCAGCACCGCCTTCTCATACGCCGGGGCCATGGTGAGATAGGGGTTGTCGTAATCGGCCAGGGTCAGTAGCCGCTTCATCTGCGCGGTCTGGAGCTTGATGTACTTCGACGCGGATTTCTTGCACTCGCGTCGGATCGCCATCCGCCGGTCGTCCTCGTTCAGCGTATCGAGCTTGGCCGCCTTGCCGGACTCCATGAGTTCGGTCATGACCTTGTGCTCGATGGGCAGGCCGTGACAATCCCAGCCCGGGATAAAGCGGCACTGATTCCCGGCCAGGAACCTCGAGCGCACCACGAGATCCTTGAGCACCTTGTTGAGCAGGTGGCCGACGTGGATCGCCCCGTTGGCGTAGGGCGGGCCGTCATGAAAGACGAATGGCGTAGCCCCCTCCTCTTCGCGCTGGGCGACCATCGTCTCGTAGAGCTTGCCCCTGGCCCAGCGTTTCTCGGAGGCGGGCTCGTTCTGGGCAAGGTTGGCCTTCATGGGAAAGCTCGTCTTGGGCAGGTTGAGCGTCTTCTTGTAGTTGCGTTTTTCCTGGGCGGTCTCGGTCATGGGATGGCTCGCGAGCTGGACGTAAAGTATCCGTGATTTTTTGACTTTTTCGTCGTTTCCGGGGGTGTGTCAATAGAAACGGCCCCGCCTGAGGGCGAAGCCGTGAGATGGATTCAGGGGTTTTCCCGCTGTCTATGCACCCATCGCGGCCCGCCCCGGCAGGGGCTGGATAATAGCGATCGTGATGGGGGCTATGAGGCGGGACATGGTTCAAGGATACGCATCGGTCGATGGGGGTCAAAAGTTGAGGGAGAAGGCACTGGGCATTTGGCATTAGGCACTTGTGAAGACATGGAGGCAGACTCACCCTTAGTGCCAAGTGCCCAGTGCCAAGTGCCTCTCCCCCCACCCTCCCCCTAGCCCCCTCCCTCACCCCCGGAATGGGGAGGGGGGATACGCTCAAGTCGCTCCCGGATCAGGTCCTTCAATTCGTCCATCGTTTTGCAGGCGTTGATCGATGCCGCGTCGGCCAGGATCTCCATCTTCTCATCCTGCTTGGAAAAGATCGCCGGCAGTTCCTCTTCACTCGCCCCCTCGATCTTCCTGAACTCATCCCGGTGCAGAAACTCCAGCTCCACCCCCAGGCTCTCGATGAATTCCTTCCATTCACCGCGCATGGAAAACGTCGAGTGGGTCAGCGCGCAAAGATTGCATGAATACGTCCTGGGCGAGAAAACCTTGTGAGCCATGTCCGAAAGGGTATTGAACATCCCGCGGTCGGCGTTGTAGACAAACAGCAAGGTGCGCTTCATGTCATCCGCCATCAGGTATGACTCCCTCGATCAACTCCGTATGATTATCAATGTCAGGTCCGTGACCGCCTGATTCCAGCTTCGCGACACCCCAGGCCAGGGCCAACCCGAGCAGCAGCGCGGCGGAGAGCTTGACCCGGTCGTGCTGGTGAAATTGCAGCTCCGGCAGCAGGTCACTCAACGCGATACAGAGAAACATGCCCGCGGAAAACGCCAGAATGACGCTGATCAGGGCGTGTCCTGAAGCCCCTTCCAATCGCAGGCCAAGGTACATCAGCGCCGCCCCCAGCGGGATGACCAGCGCGAATAGCGCGTTGACCAGATGCTTAGCCCGGAGGGAGCGATTGCCTCGCGCCATCAGGGTGCCGATGGCCAGGGCATCGAAGGGTTTGTGGAGAAAAATAACCAGGAAGGTGCCAAAGCCCGCCAATGCGGCGTTACGTCCCTCGTTCACCCCCGCCTCCAGGCTCCCGGCCAGGGCCATGCCCGCCAGCAGGCTGTGCAGGCTGAGACCGATGACCGCCCCCTTCCAGGTGATCTCATGGCCATGATGATGGTCGTCACATGATCCAGCGGCATGCTCACCGGAATCCATAGACCCCGAAGAGCCAGCCATTAACTCGACTGGATGCTGATGAAAAGAGAAGAACCGCTCGACGAGAAACATGACCAGAAATCCCCCCAGCATCCAAAGCAGAACCGGTTCGACCAGCGTGTGAATGTCCGCCGGGTCGTAATTCGGAGATGAACTGTCATTGGCTAGGGCTAGCGCCCGTTCCGCCCAGGCGTGGGGCAGCAGGTGCAGCAGGCCGATGCCGAGCATGACGCCCGAGACGAAGCTCAGGGTCAGTTCCATTCTCCGGTGGGTGAGGCGGATATAGACCGGGAGTAACCCGCCGCCGATTGAGGCGAGGAGAATCAGCAGGCAATAGATAATCAGCCAGTAGGTGGGCGACATAGGCTGCGCGGACCTCCAGTGGTGTCATTTGTACGCGCAGACCTACCTATTTGGCAAATAGTCCCGGAATTTGACGACACAACTGTGTGAAGGGAGAGGGATTTCTGAAACAAAATTTGAAGGCTATCCAGCCTCCCGCAGCTTGGAACAATTCCCGGTCAGACGCAGTTGCATTGATCCGGCATTGATAATCAGTCCGGGCTTGTCAGCCAGCGATTGGACAGTATTGGAATTGAGTGAATAAAACACCTGCTTGCCCTTCCGACGGGTGTTCACCAGCCCCATGGCTCGAAGCAGCCCCAGATGATGGCTCACGGTGGGCTGGGCCAGACTGAGCAGTTTGCAGAGGCTTGACACATTGATTTCACCCGTTTGGAGCATGGTGATCACGCGGAAGCGGGTAGGATCCGCCAATAGCCGCATAATTTTGACCACATCGTCTATCCCGTCAGTCTGATCATCCCTAATCATATCATCACACTCCTCCATGTGGTGCGTATCCACCCTCTACTTCGACGCCGCTTACAAAGCTTTGAAGCAAAAAATGTTCTGGCGTTTCCCTTTTTACCCATGACCAATCGAAGCGGATGCAGGGGGTTTCAGAATTCCTCCACCCCTGCCAATTCATCCCACTGGTCGTCAGAAAGACAACGCCCCCTTCCGGGGATACTATTCCCGCAAATTGGGGGCGGTAGCTCAATTGGGAGAGCGCCTCGGTCGCATCGAGGAGGTTGTGAGTTCGACCCTCATCCGCTCCACTAACCCTCACAGAGCCCGGGGATAGTCATCCTTGGGCATAGTGATTGTCATCCCTCGGGCTTTTCGACGGTATTCGCCAATCCCGAGCTTCATCATACAATATCCTTCCATGACCACTGCCTCTGGCCTATCTGCTCCTGGAGTTCCTGCCCCATCTCCCGGGAAGACGAAACCCGTTCGCGACCCCCGTGACACCCCGGCCATGCGCCAGCACACCCGGTTCAAGGCCCAGTACCCGGATTGCATTCTCCTGTTTCGGATGGGCGATTTCTATGAGTTGTTCTTTGAGGATGCCAAGCTCGCCAGTCGCGTCCTGGGCCTGACCCTGACGGAGCGAACTTCGGGGATCCCCATGGCGGGAATGCCCTACCACGCCGTCGAGAACTACATACGGCGGCTCATCGAACAGGGCTACCGGGTTGCGGTGTGCGACCAGATCCAGGATCCGAAAGAGGCCAAGGGGGTGGTGGACCGTGCCGTCACCCGCGTCCTGACCCCGGGCACCCTGGTGGACGAGTCACTGCTGGATGAAGCCCGCGAAAATCTGCTCGCGGCTATCCAGTTTCTCGAATCGGGTGACCACTCCGCCGCCGTACTCGCGATTGCCGAATTATCCACCGGGCGGTTCACCCTGCTGGATCTTGATGCGGACCAGGTCATAGACGAACTGGCCCGTCGGAGACCTTCCGAACTCCTGTACGTCGAAACCGCCGACGGCAATGTTCCGCCGCGGGTCAAGGCGATCCAGCAGGCCATCGCGTGTTCATTGACGCCGCGTTCATCCTGGACGTTTCGCCAGAGTGATGCAACGGGGATCCTGCGCGATCATTATCAGGTCACCACCCTGACCGGCTTCGGATTTGACGAGAATGACTCTGTACTTGGTCCGGCGGGGGCACTGGTGCGCTATCTTCAGGACACCCAATCGCCGAATGCGGATTCAGGCAAAAATGTCATCAACCGATTGGGGCATCTCCAACCCCCCGCCCGTGAAAACACCGGCGATTTTCTTGCCATCGATGCGGCTTCCCTGACCAGCCTCGAAATCGAGCGCACCATTCGCAGCGGTTCGTACGAAGGCTCGCTGCTTTCGGTCCTCCAGCACTGCTGCACCCCGATGGGGAAACGTCTTCTGAGACGCTGGCTGTGCTTTCCCCTGCGCGACATCCGGAAAATCGAAGCGCGACAGGATGCGGTCGCGGTCGCGCGAGAGGATAGACAGCTCGCAGATCAGCTTCATCAGCAGATTTCCGGCGTGCAGGATGTGGCCCGTATCGCCGGGCGGATCGCCATGTTCCGTGCCACACCCCGCGATCTGGTGGCCCTGGGCAAATCGGTCGGCCACATCGGCCTGGTGGCCCAGCTCATCGACGCGATCCCGGCCTTTGCCACGCAGCGGGATCGGCTCGAAGCCATCGTCAATTCCCTGCAAGGACTTTCCGACACGATCACCCGGCAATGCTGCGAGACCCCGCCGTCACATCTCCGCGACGGCGGTCTCTTCCTCGACGGTGTGGACGGGGAACTCGATGAGGCCCGGCTCCTGCAGCGAGATGCCAACACCTGGCTCGCCGCCTATCAGAAGCGTCTCATCGAGCAGACCGATATCAATTCTCTCAAGGTCGGTTACAACAAGGTGTTCGGCTACTACATTGAGATCACTCATACGCACACCGCCAAGGTTCCCCTGGAGTTCAGCCGCAAGCAGACCCTCAAGAACGCCGAGCGATACATCACCACGGAGCTGAAGGAATTCGAGGACAAGGTCCTCACCGCTCAGAGCCGGGCCATCGAGCGGGAAAAACAGCTTTTCGAGCGTCTTTGTCGTCAGGCCGCGGCCCTCGTGACCCAGCTTGGCGCGTATGCCGACATCATCGCCGAACTCGACGTGATCCTCTGCTTTGCCGACGTTGCCCGGCGTTACGGTTATGTCCGGCCGCAACTCGTTGACGAACCCATGCTCGATATCAAGCAGGGTCGGCATCCCGTCCTCGATCGCACGTTGGGCGAAAAGTTCGTGCCCAACGACTGTGAGATGGGGCAAAGACATGGAGGAGAGGCACTTGGCACTGGGGACTTGGCACTAGGGGAAGACTTAGAACTCAAGACTCAAGACCCAAGACCCAAGACTTCTTCTTCAAGCCTTTCTTTAATCACCGGCCCCAACATGGCGGGCAAGTCCACCTACATCCGACAGATCGCTTTGATTACGCTCCTTGCCCACACGGGTTGCAGCGTTCCCGCCGAGAGCGCAATCATCGGTCTGACCGACCGAATTTTCACCCGTATCGGCGCCTCCGACGAGCTTCACGCCGGGCAATCCACCTTCATGGTGGAAATGACCGAGACGGCCAACATCCTGCACCACGCCACCGGGCGCAGCCTTGTCATTCTCGATGAGATCGGCCGGGGCACAAGCACCCTCGATGGGCTTTCCCTGGCGTGGGCGATCGCGGAATCGCTGGCGGCAATCGGTTGTCGCACCCTCTTCGCCACTCATTACCACGAACTGACATCACTTTCCGATCGCCTTCCCAACGTCACCAACCTGCACGTTTCCGTGCGTGAATGGGGCGATGAGATCATCTTCATCTATCGCATCCTGCCCGGATGCACGGATCGGAGCTACGGCATACACGTCGCCCGGATCGCCGGCCTGCCGGGAGCCACCATCCAACGCGCCCATGAACTTCTGGAATCGCTGGTGGTGCAGACCGAAACGACTCATGTCCCCGAATCGAAGACGAAAACGCCGCCTCCGAGCGGGCAACTCAGCCTTTTTACCGAATACATCGATCATCCCGTGGTGGAAGTGCTGCGCAAAGCGGACCTGAACCGCATGTCGCCGCTGGAGGCGTTTGACCTGCTGCGGACATTGAGCAAAGACGTTGAGTCACCGAATCTTGAAAATTCTGACTTCTGAAGTGCTTTGGGGCAACGCGCTTGATTGAGGCTTCCTTATGGAGGCGTGAATCATTCGGGTTACCAGGCAAACACACTGAAAATGTTGGAGTAATCGTCCGTCCACACGCTTCGTGAGGGATCGGGCCGCGTCAGGATCCACGGCGAGTCGATACCATCCGGTTTCAGCGACGCGAGATCTTCAACTTGCCTTGCCATGACCGCCCACGTCGAATGGTATCGGCTCTGGCGCAGAAGCTGAACGTCCGTGAGCGTGTTGTCTTTCCAGATGGCACACGCAAGCCCGGCTTCGGCGGCGAGATTCGCCATCACCGGCCTCAAATCAAGATGTCGGTTGGTAATATGAAAGACCAGAAAACCATCCTCGGTGAGCTTGCTCAGGTACAGATCAATCGCTTCACTCGTCAGCAGGTGAACGGGAATCGAATCGCTGCTGAAGGCGTCGATGATGAGGATGTCAAGCGTGTCGTTTTCGGCATCCGCGAGAATGAGACGCGCATCACCGAGCTTGATCTCGATCTCCACACCCCGTTTGAGGGCTGCGCTGAGAAAGGTGAAGTATCGCGTATCCTCGGCAATCATCTGCACCACGGGATCGATTTCATAACATTGAATCCGATCGCCCGGCTTGCCATAGGCTAGCAACCCACCCACGCCAAGCCCGACCATGCCGATGTGATCGAAATCCTCTCTCTCACGTCCGGCCTGAAAAATCTGCCCGATCGGCCCTTGAGGGTGGTAGTACCCGATCGGCGAATCGGGGGCGATGGGTTGTCGGGTCTGAAAATCTGTGAGTTGAATGCCGTGCACCGTCGTGCCGTGGAGGAACATGTTCAACCGGTAACCGGGATCGGATTCGCTGAACCAGTAATACCGGCGCGTCACGCGATGCACGCCAAAGAAGCTCCGGTGCGCATCGAGGACCACGCCATGATTGGCGGTGCTGAAGGATCCCGCGATGAGCACGGCTGCGATCGAAAGCCCGAAACGAAGGGGCATTTCAAGAAAGAAGAGACATACGATCGCCGGTCCTCCCGCAATCATGCCCAGCCGTCCCAGTTCGGTGGAGAAACCCGTCTCATCCGCCCCGAAGACCAGCAGGAATGTGATGCCGCAGAGAATCACCGGCAGGATGACATCCGCCAGCCGCTTCCAGTGTCGAGCGAAGAAAAAAAAAGATCCGGTCGTCCCGGGAAAAAAAGCTCGCTCAAAATTCGCCAGCCCATACTTCATTCGCCAGGGTGGGCTGAGCAGACACACCGCCACCAGAGCAATGGGATACTCGGCAATGCCGGTGAAGATCAAGGGTGCGAGCAGCGCGTTGAACATCCCTCCCAGGACACCTCCCACGCTCATCAGCAGGTAAAACTCCGTCAAGTGAGTCGTGTTGGGCCGATCGCCGGCCAGTTCGCCATGACACACCATCGTCGCGATGAAAAACACCAGCAGATGTATGCTCAGGATCAGCAACAAAGGTCTCGTCATCACGCCGAGCAGCATAATCAGGAGAACCACCGCCGCGACGGGAAGAATTCGGACCATGAAACGATGAGGCAATATCTTGCGTCGCGCGAAAACCAGGATAAATGTCAGCAGATAGAGCGCCAGCGGAATCACCCAGAGCAGGGGAACCACCGAGATATCGGTGGAGATGAACGTGGTAACCCCGAGCATCAGGCTCGAAGGCGCTGCGGCCAGGGCTATCCAGCGCAGCCGTCGCTTCCAGGTCAGAGGTCTTTCTTCTGCGGGGTCGGGGGCATCCCCCTTCGGTTGCTTGGGGTGATCCGGCGTTTCCCCGGGTGTTCTTCCCCGCATTATGACCCCTATCGCGCAACTCAATACCAAGCCGATGAGCAGAAGGTAACCGCCCGACCAGAGCCGGCTTTGTTCACCAAGACGCAGCAGCGGCTCGACAATGACGGGATAGGCCAGCAGCGCGAGCATGCTGCCGAGATTGCTCGCCGCGTAAAGATAATATGGATCCCGCGCGGTGTGATGCCCCGTGGCGCTGAACCATTTCTGAAGCAACGGCGCGCTGCTCGAGACCACGAAGAACGGCAGCCCGATCGAGACCGTCAGCACCAGGAGCAGCCAACCGATCGGATTACCGCCCGCAGGAGGCGACCATTCCTGAGACACCGCCAAGGGCATGACCAGCAAGGGCAAAAAGAGCACCCCGCAATGAAGCATCGCCTGTTTGCGCACGCCCAGCCATCTTGTTGACAAGTGTGCATAAAGGTAACCCACCAGCAGAGCCGCTTGAAAGAACACCATGCAGGTGTTCCATACCGCGGGGGTGCCCCCCAACAGAGGCAACACCATTCTGGCGAACATCGGCTGGATGAGAAACAGCAGGCCCGAACTGAGAAAAAGAGTAATGAGGAACAGAACTGGCAAATTGACTCTCCAGAGGATTCGACAAGCGGGGGAGGGTGGACATTTCGGGATCAAAGCATACGCTCTGTGATCCTATGATTCACGCGGGAGATTCCATGAACGCAACCTACCTCAAATCAAAGCACGATGCCGGACTCGACTACGAGTCATACCTCGCCACCGATCCCGACAAGGGCGACAACTGGCGAACGATCGGCGCCCAGGTCACCCTTTCCGATTCGCAGCGCGCCCTCATCGAAGGCTTTGTGAGAGAAATGAAAGTGCTTGTGGTCTCCGGCA
The DNA here is from genome assembly GCA_022560875.1 of Planctomycetota bacterium. Classification (GTDB taxonomy): domain Bacteria; phylum Planctomycetota; class Phycisphaerae; order Phycisphaerales; family SM1A02; genus JADFSH01. The sequence goes on from JADFSH010000081.1 coordinate 8,863, forward strand.
TCTGGTGCGGCGACTGTGTGCAGCAGGGGCCGCTACTTCAGCGGATCGCCGAGGCCAATCCCGTGATCGACCAGAAATGGATCGACCGGGACGAACACGCCGACCTTGCCGAGCAAATCAAGATCAACCAGGGCCTGCGGGTGCCGGTGGCTATCTTCATGGCCGAGGATTACGAGCCCGTCTCCATCATGGGCGATCGCACCCTGACCCGCTATCGCGCGATCGCGGCCAAACAACTGGGGGCCAGCTGCCCCCTCCCCGGCGCTCCGGTCCCCACCGAAGAGCTCGAAGCGACGCTGCAGGATTGGCTCGACGAGTTCGAGCGCGTGCAACTGCTCCTGCGTCTCAGCGGACGATTGCGCGAAAAGCACGGGGATTAGAGTAGGAAGTGGACAGAATATCGCGAATGCGAACACGTGTAGCATCCACTCTTCTATCTGATTTCAAAAAGTCATCATCATTCTGAGACAGGCTATAATCGACACCGTTCATTTTCTGTGACAGGATGCCCACCCCATGCTCATGAACGCCGAATTTCTTGAGGCCAAGTTCCGCATCGGCTTGCCCTATGACGAGTTTGTCGCCTCCGGGGAGCCGCTGGGACATCGACCTCCGTGGGATGAGCGATACGGTCGGCTCGCCCTGACAAAAAAGGAAAACGAGCTGGTCGCATCCTTCACCCGGAAACTGAACATTTTGTGCCTCACCGGAACCTGGTGCGGCGACTGCGCATTGCAAGGTGCCGCGATGCAGCGCATCGCCGAGGCAAACCCCCAGCACATCGACCTGAGGTTCATACTTCGCGCCGATGAGCAGGCCGACATCATTGTCCCCAACCAGATCAATGGCGGTTTCCGTGTGCCGGTGACATGGTTTATGGCTGAGGATTTCGAGCCGGTCTCGCGTATCGGCGACCGAACGCTAAGTCGCTACCGGGCCATGGCGATTAAAAATCTCGGAGATCAATCCAACGTACACGCTCCCCCGCCATCCGACCCCGTGCGGGAAGTGCTTGTCGAAGTGCTTCGCGAGTTTGAACGAGTCCACCTGCTGTTGCGGACCAGCGCCCGTCTCCGCGAGAAGCATGGCGATTAATCAGCGTAACCGGTGTTTCCGCCATCAATTGCCGTATGCAACCGCCATCGGCGTCCGGGAGTACATGATGTTGTGAGATACCCAGCACCTGCCCGCTCTCAGATACTCTGTGACAAGATGATCACCCCTCGCCCCGGAAACGATCGATTTCGATTCGTCTTCAGTCCCGTGCTGATTGGTCTGTTGTGGGGACTGACATTATCACTTCCTGTCTTCGGTCAGGTTGCTCAATCTCCCCGGAATGGTGTCGCTTCGGTGGCTTCCGATTCGGCACCCGCCACCCGCATCGACTGGAACGAGGTTTCATCCCACGAGCAGAAGATGATCATCAGACTGCTCGAAGCGCCGGATTGGCCCCTGCGGGTCTTTGCGCTGCTTCGCCTGGAACGATTTTCCGGTAAGACCGTTGAGCAGTTTATACACAAGCATGTTCAGGATGAAGCGTGGCAGGCTCGCTGTTTTGCCTTACGACAGTCGTATCAGATGGGCATCAAGGTGACGGGGGAGAGTCTTGCAAACGAAACCGAACCGCGCGTCATCCGCACCGCCCTCCGGTACGGGGTGGCGCTGGATGAGAAGCTCATCACCCGGGGCGTGAAAAAACTTCTGCGGATGCGCGACATCGATCAACTGCTCCTGGGAATCGAGATTGCCGCGGCCAGCGACATTGAATCACTCCGCGAGGAGGCAACCAAACGTCTGGCCCGATTTATCACCAACATGAACGACTCGGTCTCCACCCGTGTAACGCGGCGTCTGGTGAGGGTAGTCGGTCTTACACAAACACCATCCGGTATTACTCAATGGAGAAAATGGTATAAAAAAAACCGGAAAACTTTTTCCCTCACTCCGCCTGCCTCGCAGCAACCGGCAGTCATCGAACCGATCACCATGGTCGCAGAAATGGACATCGATGCATTTTCCCGGTTGCTGGATTATCTGGATTTTCTCCGTCAGCGTGATCTGGAACTCGTGATCGTGATGGACTTCACGGCATCCATGCTTCTCATGATCAACCAGGCGCGGGCGGGCGTCGATTCGCTCATTCTTTTCCTCAACGACATTTCCCGCACCATGAGACTCGGATTTGTCGCTTACCGGGATCACGATAACGATCCGGTGTTTGAGAAACATGATCTGACTGACAACGTCCGATCGGTGCGTGATTTTCTTTTCAATCTGCCGGTCACCGGGGGCGAAGATTACCCCGAGGCCGTGCTCGACGGAATGGCCGCCTGCGGGGGGATGGAATGGAATCAGAATGCCACCCGCCAGATTATTCTGGTGGGAGACGCCCCGCCTCACGAACACGACATCTATCAGCTGAATAATCTGATCGATTCATTCCGCAGTGACGGGATCACGATCCATGCCGTGCATATCCTCCTCCCGCGCAACCGTGATATTCCCAATTTCTGGTATTCCTATAATGCGAAAGCGGGTCGGGACTTCGCAAATATCGCCGAACGCGGCAACGGGCGTATGGTTACACTTTCCGATGCCGAGGCCCTGGTGCCGGCCGTGATGCATTTCACGCTTGATGAGGGCTGGTGGTCGGTATTCGACGAGTTCTACGAATGGTATCTCGATTTGTGTCGCTGAATCGAGTTTGTTTCACTCAGCTTTCTCTGGCCTCTGACTGAAGAGTGAATCTCAATGACGCCAGACGTTAGACTTCCATGCATGAGGTTCCTCGCCCCCCACCCGCTTGCGATCGTGACGATGATGATCGTCGTCTTCGCCACAGTTGGCGAGGTTTCGGCCCAGAATTCCGGTGAGCAACTTCCTTCACCCGCAGTTCAGCCGCAACCTGACCTGCCCGCTCTTGACGACACATCTCCCGCCGAACGCGCGACGCTCAACCGGATGCTCAATTCCAACTCCTGGCCCCGCCGCGCGATCGTCACTCTGCGGATGGAGCGTTACGGTTGTGATGAGAGCAAGGAAATCCTCATCCGACTCCTGCATGATTCCGCCTGGCAGGTTCGAGCCTATGCCATCCACAGTCTGGCTCGTCGTTCCACCCCTGCCGCAGAGGACTGGTTCTCTTCAGAGCAGGATCCACGCATCATTCGCACGCTACTACGCTGCCGTTATTCATTCGATCCCCGTCGCCTTGAGCGCGGCGTGCGCTACCTGACTCGCTCCAGCAACCTTGAGGAAAAAATGCTCGGGGTTGAGATCGGGGCGGCCAGCGACATGAAAACGCTTCAGAAGCTGGCCCGTGACGCCGCCAAGAAAATCATTCTCCGGATGAATCGCGCCGAAGCCGGTGCGCTGTCCCCGCGTCTGGCGCTGGTGACCGGTCAACGGGATCTGCGACGGCCCTATCTCTGGCGCAACTGGCTACTGAAAGCCGGCCGAAGCTTCACCGTGGGCCCCGCCTACCTGATACCAGAAAATGATCAAGCCCTCGCCCCGCGATTTTTCCCCCCGCTCGCCCCCCCACTCCTGGCGAAACTGGAATCCGACCGATTCGCAGCCCTTGAAGATTACATGGCAAAACTCAATGAGCGTCAGATCGATCTTGCGGTGTGCCTCGACTGCACCGCCAGTATGGCGGGGGAGATTGCCGAAGCCCAGGGCGGCCTCGACGACATGATGCTCTTCCTGGGTGATATCGTCGGTTCGCTGCGTCTGGGAATTGTCGGTTATCGCGACCGACGGGATGAATTTGAAACGAAAGGGTGGGATTTCACCACGAACGTCGATGAGGCGCGAAGTCGTTTATGGCAACTCATCGCTGAGGGAGGCGGCGATCGGGCCGAAGCCGTCCATCCCGCCTTGAAGTTCGCATATCAGAAGTTAACCTGGATACCGGAAAACACAAAAGTGCTGGTTCTGGTCGGCGATGCCCCGCCACATGTCGGGCTGGGCGCAAGCTGCATCAAACTTGCCGCTATCGCCCGGAAGAAAGCCGATCTGACCACGCACGTCATTCAGGCAGGCGGCAGGGACGTGAAGCATTTTCCGGAAATCGCCGAAGCCGGCGGCGGCCATTGCGTGACCCTCGAAGACGATGACTCACTCATCGCGGAAATCACCGGGCTTACCCTCGGTGACGCCTTTGAAGAGGAGTTTCGGGAGTTTTTCAAGGTCTATCTGGCATTGTGCCGGTAGTTGCGTTCGCTTACCGCCCTTCCGGAGCGACCGGCAAATCCCAGCCTCGCACATCCAGAATTGCGGCTTCATCGGTCCAGTCGATACGCAAGGGTGTAATAGTGATGTCACCCTGGCGAAAGGCGAGCGTATCTGAATCGGGTGCCGCTTCCGGCCCGCGGGCCAGTCTCGCGACGAGCTTTAGCGTCGAGTCTTCGTTTTCCTCGGAACGATATCCGGCGCTCCGGAAGGTCGCGCTTCCCATCCGCCTTATTGCGACTCCCTTGATCAACTCGGGCGCGGTTGCCGGCACTCCGTTCAGCGCGGCTTCCATCGCCGAACCCACCGTGCCGGAAATATGCGCCGTCACCCCGACGTTGGCCCCGTGGTTGAGGCCGGTCACCACCAGGTCGAAAGGCTTTTCGCGGCCAACGTGGAGCAACCCGATATTGACCGCGTCGGCGGGCGAGCCGTTCACGGCATACGCCTCAAGCGCTCCCTCGATGTCCGTTCGAGTCAGGGTCATTTCCGCGCGATAAACGCTCAACGAATGGCTTGATCCCGATCGGTTGTTCTCCGGCGCAACGACCACGATGTCGGCGAACGATGAAAGCTCTCGCACCAGTGCGTGAAGTCCCGGTGCTGCGATCCCGTCATCATTTGCCACGAGGATGCGCGGTCGTATGGCTGATTGGGCGTTCTCCTGAGCTTGAGACAAGGCTGGCTGATGCCAGCAGTGCAGACAACTCGCCACCAACAATCCGCTAAGAATCATCTGACGATTGACGATAGGCATGGCGGGATCCCCGGTTGATTCGTGTGATTGAAGAACGTGTGATCACAGGTCTCGAGGCCGACTCGAAACAAACCTCGTCTCACGACAACTCCACAAGTAGTGTCGGCGTCATCATAAAAAGCCCCGAATGGTACGTGCGAACGTCACTCACCGGTCAGGTTTTTCGAAAACCATCATCTTCTGTTTCTCCATGGAGCCGAGTTCGCTTTCCCCCTTCATTTCAAGGATGGCCCCCTCCGCCATCAAGACGGCTTTGTGAGCGGCTTTCTCAGGCGACATCTTGCTGTTGGCCACCGCATCGCCAAACCCCGCAAGGGCTCCCGCAACCAGTTGATTGAGAAGTTCCTGATTCTCATGTGGTTCATCATTCATTAATCGTTCCTTGTACTGAACGCCGTCAGGATAGAATCAACCTCACGAAAAAGCTTTGGTATGACTCCCATACTATCTGCAGATAGGCATCTCCGGCAGCAAAAATAAGGAATATCGGCCCTGAGGATGGACAGAAGAGTGGAGATAGGGAGAGGCCGGGACAGAAATATCCGCAATGCTTTCATACCGGTCCGACACCTCGTAGATCTCGATATACAATCAGGTTATGTCTCGAAACGCCATTTTGATCTGCCTGCTGGGGGTGCTGATCGCCGGCTCCGCGGCCACGGTATTCCTCCTCAGCACCCCCGGAAACACCACCGGGCGTCTAC
>JADFSH010000216.1 GCA_022560875.1 Planctomycetota bacterium
TCTATTTCGCCTTTGATCCGGACAATCCCTACAACGCCCGGATCGTCGATCTGAAACTCGCCCCCCGCAACGCGGATGGCATGGTCGAGGCGCGAGCGAACTTCATGGTCCTCATGCCCAAAGACCCGAAAAAATCGCGCGGCACCGCCTACGTCGAAGTCTCCAATCGCGGGGGCAAGGCCACGCTTCGGTATTTTCAGAACGCGAGCGGTAGAGGTTCTGACCCTGTTACTGAAGAGCATTTCGGCGATGGTCTGCTGATGAACATGGGGATGACGATCATCTGGATCGGGTGGCAGTGTGATGTGCCGGACGAACCGGGACGACTCCGCTTGAACGTGCCAATCGCCACGAATCCCGACGGGTCACCTATCGAAGGGCTGGTGCGGAGCGACTGGGTGATCAACGAGCCGATCGCAACGCTGCATGTCGGACATCGCAACCACATCGCCTACCCCGTGCTCGATCCGAACGACCCCCTCAATCGTCTGACGCAGCGTTCGGGCCGTCTGGAAACGCGGTTCGTAATCGCCCGCGACCAGTGGCGATTCGCCATCCCCGGCGCTAAGGGCCCGACAGAAGATCGCACGCACATTCTTCTGGAAGGCGGCTTCAAGCCGGAGTTTATCTATGAACTCGTGTATCGCGCCGCCAATCCGAGAATCGTCGGCCTGGGGCTTGCCGCCATCCGCGACATTGCTTCCTACGTGAAGTACGACGAGAGCTGTCCCTTCCCAGCGGAGCGGGCGATCACTTTCGGGGTGTCGCAGACCGGGCGCTTCCTGCGTCATTTTCTGTACCAGGGTTTCAACACCGATGAACAGAATCGCAAGGTCTACGACGGCATGCTCATTCACTCCGCCGGGGCCGGGCGCGGCAGCTTCAACCACCGCTTCGCCCAGCCTTCGCGTGATGCTCACCGGTATTCGGCGTTTTTTTATCCCACGGATATTTTCCCGTTCACCAGCCGCACGCAGTATGACCCGGAAACCAAACGGGAGGACGGACTGTTTGCCCATGCATTTGATGAGTCGCACCTGCCCAAGGTTTTTTATACGAATACGGGCTACGAATACTGGGGCCGGGCCGCGTCGCTGATTCATACCAGCGTGGATGGCGAACAAGACATCGAGCCAGCCGACAACGAGCGTATCTACCATCTCGCCAGCGGCCAGCATTTCGTCAGCCGCTTCCCTCCTGTTGACGCTAGCCGCATCAGCGAGACTAATGCCTACCGGGGAAATCCGCTGGATTTTCTGGTCACACTCCGCGCGCTGCTGGTTCGTTTGACCGAATGGGTGGATGACAATGAATCGCCCCCGCCCTCGCAGTTTCCTCACGTCAGCAATAACACCCTGGTTGGGATCGAAGAGGTTGTGTTTCCCAAAATTCCAGGAGTGACGTTCCCCACCGTCATCCACAAGGCGTATCGCGCCGATTACGGACCGCGATGGGAGCAAGGCATTGTCAGCATCCAACCCCCCCGGCTGGGCAATGTATTCCGCACCCAGGTATCTCAGGTCAACGAGTTGGGCAATGAAATCGGCGGCGTGAAAACGGTGGAGATCATGGCCCCCCTCGCCACCTATGCCCCTTGGAACCTTCGTCACGACGCCCACACCAATCAACATGAACTGACCGACTTCTACGGCACCTACATTCCTCTTGCGAGGAACGAAAACGAGCGAGCGGCGACCGGCGATCCTCGTCCCAGCCTTGAGCTGCGCTACCAGACCAGGGAGCGTTATCTGGATATTGCCGCCCGGGCCGCGGATATGCTTATGAAGCAGGGCCTGTTATTGTCCCAGGATCGCCAGCGCGTACTCGATCGCGCGGCGGCCAATTGGGATTGGATTCAAGACCACTGATTTGGCCCCCTGCTCTGAGTATTTCCTGCAACAATCCTACATCCTCGTCGGTTTATCAGTCAACCGACGACAATAACACCCCCTGATGAAAAGGAGCCTTCTCTTGCTGAGTACCCTGATTATGGCATCATCTCTGGTCATGAGTGAGCCCGCCCCGAACACGGTTCAGATTGCCGCGACTTTGGAGGCTGATGAACTGACGGTCGGGCAGACCTACACGATCGACCTCACGCTGGAACTGGCGGAGGGCTGGTCGGTTTCCGATTCGGGCATACCCAAGGCGTTTCTGCAAATCGATGTGCCTGATTCGGTGAAACTAGAGGGGAAAGTGCTGACGGGTTACCAGGAGCTGTCAAAAAATGAATTCGTACGGGAGCCATTTGAGCGAATGATCGAACCGGGCCGGACCGAAATTGAATTCACCCTCACCAGCGAGCCCAAGGCGGGGGAAACATTCAGCCTCAACATCATCGCCTATATCAAATCTGAAGATGGCGATGACAATTACTACATTCGTCGCCGGCTTGATCTTGCCCTGCAGCCCGGAGCGCAGGCCAAGGAAACCGACGCCACCAACACCGCCTGGGGCAGCCACGACACACTTGTCGTCGGTGAGAAGGCCGATGATTTCACCCTTCCCCAGTACGGCGGGTCGTCGATCTCCCTCGCCGACTATCGCGGCAAGAAGAACGTCATCATCACCACCTATCGCGCACATTGGTGACCGTTTTGCAAGGGGCAACTGGTTCAGTTGCAGAACATGTATGACGAAGTCGAAGCCCTGGACGCCATCGTGATCGCCATCGCCCAGGAGGACCGGGACCTGGAATCGCACGGCAAGTTCCACGCGAACTTCAAGCCCGAGCCGCGCTTTGAACTCTGCGCGGACTTTCAGCGGAACGACACGAAGCGTTATGAGCGCACCTCGACGTATCTCATCGATAAGCAGGGCGTGGTCCGGCAGATCTTCCCCCAACTCATCCACTTCCGCGCCAACTGGGATGCCCTGCTGCGCGAGGCGAAGCGAGTGCTGGAAGAATAGTCGGCGGGAGCAAAACGCGCGACCTGCGGCTTCGCCCTACACCACGGCACGCACTACGAATGAAGAAAAGCCCGCCATCTCACGAAGGCGGGCTTTTTTTCAAGTGGAGCCGATCGGGCTCGAACCGACGACCTCCTGCATGCCATGCAGGCGCTCTCCCAACTGAGCTACGGCCCCAAGGGGTAATTGATTGTCTCTATCGGTGATTTCGGGACTTT
>JADFSH010000082.1 GCA_022560875.1 Planctomycetota bacterium
CACCGACGACGGTTTGATCCAGGTGAGCGAGGATGGCGGGGAGAACTGGCGGAAAATCAGTCTCTTCCCCGGCGTGCCCGACCTGACCTATGTGAGCTATCTCACGGCATCGGAGCATGACGCGGACACGATATTCGCGGCGTTCGACAACCACAAGATGGGCGACTTCAAGCCCTACCTGCTCAAGAGCGCGGATCGCGGGGCGAATTGGGAATCCATTGCCGGGGATCTGCCCGATCGCAATATTGTCTATGCGATACAACAGGATCACGTGAATCCCGACCTCCTTTTCGTGGGTGCGGAGTTCGGGGCGTATTACACGGTTGATGGCGGGGTTCACTGGCACAAGGTGCGCGGCGTGCCGACCATCGCGGTCCGCGACATCGCACTCCAGCGGCGCGAGAACGATCTGGTCATGGCCACGTTCGGGCGGGGGTTCTATGTCCTTGACGATTACACCCCGCTCCGCGTGGTGGACAACGAAACGCTGGAACAGGATGCGCATATCTTCCCGATCAAGCCGACGCTCATGTACATTCAGACGAGCCGCTTCGGCGGCGGCGGGCGTGGTTCCCAGGGTGCGTCGTATTACACTGCGCCGAACCCCCCGTACGGTGCGATCTTCACCTATTTCCTGAAGGACAAGGTTTCTTCCCGCAAGGAAAAACGCAGGGACGCCGCCAAAAAAGGTGGCGATGAGAAACATCCTTCGGTGGATGAGCTGCGCGCGGAAGACAATGAGATCGACCCGTCCGTCATGCTCATCATTCGAGATGAGGATGGCGAAGTGATCCGTCGCATCGATGGTTCGCGGTCCAAGGGCGTGCATCGTGCGACGTGGGATTTGCGTTATCCCTCCTCGAACCCGATTTCGTTGGGACGGGGAGGTGGCTTTTCCTTTTTCCGGGGCGGCCGGGGAGGACCAATGGTCACGCCCGGCACCTACACTGTCGAGATCGTCAAGCAGGTCGATGGCGAAGTGACGACCCTCACCGAGCCGGAGGCGTTTGAAATCAACGCTCTCGAACTGGCGGCCTTCTCCGCCGAAGACAAGGCGGAAGTTCTCGCGTTCAACAAGAAGGTCGCCCGGCTTCAGCGGGCCGTGCAGGGGACGTCCAGAGCCGCGGGTGAAGTGTCGAACCGCATCGCGCATCTGCGCAAGGCGGTTATCGAAACTCCCGCGGCGGATGAATCGCTAGTGAAGGTGGTTGAGGATCTTCGGCTTCGATTGAACGAGATTCAGCGTAAGCTCTCCGGTGATCGCACGCTGAGTCGCCTTAGCGAGCCGGCGACCCCTTCAATCAGCCAGCGAATGTCGAGCATCGTCGGTGGCTGGTACGTCACCTCGCCTCCGACGCAGACGCATCGTGATCAATACCGGTATGCAGGTGAGGAATTCTCTGAAGTCTGGGAAGCCCTTCGCAAACTGATGGAAGATGACTTGAAAGATCTCGAAGATCGACTCGAAGCCCTCGGCGCGCCCTGGACCCCCGGTCGTCTCCCGAAATGGGATATTGAATAATCCGGCTTGGCGATGCACTACCGGCAAGCGTTTGTCTGAAGGTGACATGAAATTGGCGGCGCAGCGGCGGTCGTGTCGATTCTTCGCAATGAAATCGTGAGGAGAATCGAATATGGACCGTTATTTCATGTGTATCGCGGCGATCGGCGGGTTTTTGGGCATTGCCGCGGGTACCTTTGCCGCCCACGTCATCAAAGGCCAGATCAGTGAGGAACTGTTAATGTCGTTCAAGGTGGGTGTGCAATACCAGATGTATCACTCACTGGCGCTGTTTGCGGTGGCGTGGGCCTACACCCGCTGGCCCGGACGACTGGTCGCCATGGTGGGGTGGATGATGATTCTCGGGACGATCATCTTTTGCGGCAGTCTGTACGCATTTGCCCTGACCGAGCAGGCAATGTTCGGCCAGTCCGCGGCAGCAGGGGGCATGATCCTCATGATCGCATGGTTGATGCTCGCGATGGTCGCGTTCTTAGGCCGATCCCCCGCGAACACTGCGGTGCCGGGAACAAGCTAGGGCAATCCACATCCGGTCTATCGGCTGCGGGTGATGATGGCATCGGCGAGGGTCATGAGCAGATCCCTCGGCTCACCCGCGGGAAGATGAGTCAGTTGTCCCTTGGCGTCCTCGATGAGTCCGGCCGCGATTTCTGTGGCCCTCTCAACCGCTCCGCTTTGATGCAAATGATCTCGCAGTGCATCGGTCCCGTTTTCAGCAATCAATCGCAATGCCTCTCCACGCTGGGTTTGATTGACATTCTTGAGGTGGCAAATGATCGGGAGGGTGATCTTGCCCTTGATCATATCGCGCCCCAGTGATTTGCCGACCACATCCTCTTCGCCGATGAGGTCAAGCAGGTCGTCCTGAATCTGAAACGCCACTCCCAATGTGCTGCCGTAGTTTTTCATGGCTTCACAGGTCCGGGGATCGGAACCTGAGATCGCCGCTCCGAGGCGACAGCATTCGGCGATGAGCGAAGCGGTCTTGCGGCGGACGATTTCAAGATACGTCTCCTCATCCAGTCCGCAGTCGTTGCGATGATACAGTTGGATCAGTTCCCCTTCGCAGAGCGTATTCGTCACTTCGCCGAGCGCGAGATTGATGGATGGGTCATCCACGGTTGAGCAGAGATGAAAAGCATTGGAGATGAGGTAATCGCCCAGCATGACCGCGGTCTCATTGCCCCAGAGGCGGTTCACCGTCGAGCCGCCGCGACGGATGTCCGCTTCATCAAGGACATCGTCATGAACGAGGGTGGCCATGTGGATCATCTCAGCCACGGCGGCAATGGTACGGTGCTTTTCCGTCAGGCATGATCCGTCGCAGGGCAGGCCGCCCCCCGCCAGGCCGGAAAGCAGGACCAGCGTGGGGCGTAGCATTTTGCCCCGGTAATTCTCGATGTGCAGGCACAAGGCGTTGACGGCGGAAAGGTCGCTCGCCAGTTGTCTTTCAAAAATGAACGCAACCTGCTGAAGCTGCTCTTCGATCAGAGCGGCAATCGGAGGATGAACGTCGGCGAGTTCGAGCATACCGGACATGGTGGTGATTGTAGCTCGCGTTCCTCACGGGGTCGTGAGTCGGTTATTTCTCCGCGACAATGTAGGCAATCCAGCCGGGACAGGCTTCGCCGCGGTCCGTGATCGTCCACTCATCGTTGCCCTCCCCGGTTTCCTCGTCGGTACCTTCCCAGTAGACATGGACTTTCTGAAAACCAACTTGCAGGAGAAGTTCCCGTATTTCAGGAAGGGTCCAGAGTCTCCAGTGATAGGTGAAGGCCCTGCGTATTCGGGTGCCGTCGGGGAAACGGAAGTGAATGTGGTTTGTGGCGTCACCATTGATGGGGTTGTAGTAGGCTTGATCCCAAATGTAGGTAAAACCGTCGAGATCGCGATCTTCTTCCATTTCAAGGAAGGAGTCGCTGCCGCCATAAGCGTCGAGCATGAACAACCCGTCATTCTTGAGGGCGGCAAAGGCGCATTTGAAGTATTTCTTGATGTCTTTTTGCGTTTTAAATATGTAGTAGCTGAAATTCATCGCCAGCAGGCTGTCCACGGGATCGATCTTCGTCTTCAGGACATCGCCTTCTATGAGCGTGAGGCGTTTGGCCTGAGCGGGCGTCAGCCGGTCGGGAAGTCGCGCGCGGCCCCAGTCGAGCACTTCGGGATCGAGGTCAACGCCCCAGGCGAAGTTTGTCTTTCGTCGCTTGACCCATTCCATGGAGGCGATGGCCGTGCCGCAGAAGTCCTCGCGAATGCTGGACGCTTTCCGGCCTCTCAGTTCCTTCCAGACCTGATCGATAAAATCAACCTCGGCCTCGGGCTCCTGGACGGAGAGCTCGTAGAGTTCATGAATATCGCTGGTCGATGCCGTGCGCCATCCCTTTTTTCGGGAAGCCTGCCTTTGCTTGTTCTGCATCTTCTTGCGACGGGATTTCCGGGGTCGATTGCTTCCTGACATGGCCCCGCAGTGTAGCGATCTTCCCCGCCGGGGCCATCGGGAAGAAGCGTGTTTCTCGGGGAAACATGCTTGTCACTTCCTGAACCGAAATGAACCGAAGGGAGTCCCGAAGTGAAGAGCGGTTTACTTGATCGGCTCCATCGTCATCGGATCGCGCAGTGGAAGGTGGGTGACATTGCCGCCGAAAATTTCGCTCATGTTCGCGCGCTGATCGAGATCGCCCTGATAAATTTCATCCCACTTGCCGACGACAAAGACCGCCATCTGTCGAGGATCAAGCCGGCGTCGTGCCACATCCATTATCTGCTCTGCCGTGATTCGTTTGATGTTATCGCGATAGTTTTTCCAGTAGGCTGCGTCGCGTCCGGTCATTTCGTCATTCACAAAGACATTCAACATGCCCGCCTTGGACTCGAAGGTGCGGGGAAATGTCTCGATAAAGGAGTTCCTGGCGATTTCCAGTTCTTCTCCGGTTACGGGTTCGGACCGGATAAGCTCGATTTCCTCCAGGATGATTTTCGCGGACAGCGCGACGGTCGGATTCTTGGACTGAAACAATGCCCGAAATTCGCCCGGAAAGTAAACTCCGGGAATGAATGTCGAGCCGGCGGAATAGGCCAGCCCCTCATCGGAGCGAACTCGCTTGGTGATGCGACTGGTGAATCCTCCGCCCCCGAGAATCTCATTCATCATGAGCATGGGAAAGTAATCCGGGTGGTCGCGGGAAATCGTCCGAAGCCCGATGAAAACCTTGCCCTGAGGGATGTCTTTTTCCACATGATAGAGCCCGGGCGTGAACTTGACTTCCGGGGCCGGGGGATCGATCACGAGGGGACGTTTTTCCCAACCGGATACAGCCTCCTCCAGGAGGGCGAGCATTTGGCTTTCCTCGAAATCGCCGTTCACGGCGATAATGAGGTTGCCCGGGTGAAAGATCTGCCGGTGGACATCCCGGAGATCGGCAATGCTCATCGCCTGCACCATCGGCTCGGTGGTCTGGCTCGCTTCGTAGTGATCGCGTCCGTAGAGCAGGGCTTTCCACTCCCGATTGAGGATCGCGTCGGGAAAATCATTGCGCTGGCGCAGTCTTTCCAGCAACTCATCGACATACACCGTGAATCGATCGGCCTGAAAACCGGGATTCCGGATCATGTCCATGAACAAGGCAAAGCATTCTTCGAGGTTCGATTTCAAGCAGTTGATGGTGGCGAGAGACGTCGTCGATCCGGAGGAACTCGAAACGTTCGCGGCAAGGAAATCGAACCGCTCGTCCAGATCCTCGGCGGACACAGACATCGTGCCCCCCCGTCGAATCATGCTTCCGGTCGCACTCACCAGGCCCACTTGTCCCTGCGGGTCAAGATAGCCGCCACCCTTGAAGGTAAAAACGATGTTGACAAGCGGCAGTTCCTGACTTGGAGCCAGATAAACCAGTACCCCGTTGGATAGTTCGTGTCGATAACCCGCCGCCTCGGGGGGCTCAAAGTTCAGCGGCGCAAATTGAATGTCCTCCGGTCGGTTCGGGATGTCCTGCGCAGCCGCAAGGGGGATCGAGGTAGGGAGGCAAAGGGCGAACAGGGATAATGTACGTAATCGCATGGTGGTTTCTCACCTTCTGCAAGGTCCGGATCAGTCGTTTTCTGCGGCCTGAAGTTCAGCGATGCGCTCATCCATCTTTTTCAATAAGTATTCGAGCATGGGCTTGAACTGCTCGGCTTGTTGAGGGGGGATCTGCTGCAATCTTTCCCCCATCTGGGCGCGGAATTGCAGCAGGCCGGGGAGGCTGTAATTCTCCATCTGCTTGAGCATGAGCATGACGTTACGTTGCTGTTCTGGCCCCAATGCCAGCAGATCCTCATCGATCGGGTCTCCGCCGGCGGTACGGTTGTAGATCGCAACGCTCTGATTGGTTCGTTCAAAGTACGTATCGGCGACCCGCAGAATGTCGTCAGCACTGACGGCCTGAAGCCGCTTCGGATCCTCGTTGATATGTTCCCACCCGTCGAGGGCTTCGTAGTAACCGATCTGGAGCAGGAGGAAAAAGTTGCTCTCCAGACGCCGATAGGCGTCGGCGGCGACCCGGTTCTTCACCTTTTGCAATTCCTGGGCCGGGACCGGCTCGTTGCGGAGCCGCTCAAGTTCCTCGTACCAGGCAAGTTCAAGGTCTTCGGGCAAGGCGTCCCCTTTTACCTGGGCCTGAAAGGAGAAGGAGCCTGCATACTTGGCGGGCGCTCCGAATCCTCCCGCCGAGGACGTGGCGCTGGAGGCAATCGACTTGCCTTCCACCAGCGACTTGTAGAGCCGCCCCGTGCGCCCGTTGAGAATCTCCGCCATCATCTCAAGGGCGGGGCGATCGGAATGGGCGAACGGCACGGTGTGATAACGGAGTTCAATCTGGGGCTGGCAGTCGCATTCCGCATACATTCGCTTCTGGGCGAGCTGCTTCATTTCCAGGGTGACCACCGGGGGCGGGGCGTGCCGCCCCGCTTGGAGACGACTGAAATAGCGCCGTATCACCGGCTTGATTTCATCCGGATCGAAATCTCCCACGATCACGCCCACGATATTCGACGGCTGATAGTAGATATCGAAGTAACGCTGCGCCTCTTCCATGGTGTAGCTGTTCAGGTCGCTGGTCCACCCGATCACCGGCCAGGAGTAGGGTGAGGACTGCCAGAACATCGCATTGAACTGCTCCTGGAAGACGCCGGTCGGCGTCGATTCGGTGCGCAGGCGACGCTCCTCATGCACGACGTCGCGTTCGGCATAGAACTCGCGGAAAACGCTGTCGCTGAGGCGGTCGGATTCCATCCAGGCCCAGAGCTCGAACTTGTTGCTGGGGACGTTGATGAAGTAGAAGGTGACGTCGTTGGTGGTGAAGGCGTTCATCCCCGATCCGCCGGCACTGGTGTAAATCTTGTCAAACTCGTTGTTGACGATGACCTGCTTGTGGCCCTCCTTGGAATTCGTGAGCCGACTGCGAAGCTCCTTGATGGCAGGGGAATCGCTGACTTCGTCCCAGGGATCGTCGATTTCGCCGCGACGATGGTGTTCATACTGTTCGCCCCAGGTCAGATCGAGCAGTTGATTGCGGAGATTCGCCTGCTCTTCGCGATAGGAGCGATCACGCTCGGCATCGCTGGTCCCGATGGTGGTGGTGCCCTTGAACATCATGTGCTCGAAAAAATGACTGATGCCGGTGATCCCCGGTCGCTCATTGACCGAGCCGACCCGGGCCAGCCAGCCCGCGGCGATGATGTTGGGCTGCTCGGTCCGGGGCAGGAGCAGAAACTCCATGCCGTTGTCGAGAACGAAGGATTCGACCTCGATCTGCTGGGCGGAGACGGGCAGGACCATGAGGAGCGGGATTGCGATGGAAAAATGGCGGAGTGGCATAGCGGTCTCCATGGCAAAATTCATGAATATCAAACTATAACAGAGAGGAGAATGGGGGTTGCCTCCGGGTTTGTCGATACCCCGTATTTCTTCGGACGCTATCCTTTCTATCCTGTCATGCAGCGTTCTCCCGTCGTCATTGTCATCGAATCGGACCTAACTGAGCGACGGGATAAAGCCCTGGAATTTGCCCAAAATCATAATCTGAAGGTGAAGGATCAGGTCGATACCCCCAGCCCAGAGCTGGTACTGGCATTTCGAGATGATGTTACCGAGCTGAGGGATGAGCAGGTTCGTCCGGGTCGGGGGATGTTTGTTGACTATTCCTCAATCGACCTTCGCACCGGGGCGGGGAATCTCTCCCGCAAGCAGCCCTTGCCCCGGGCCATCGGCAAGGAGACGAAGACGGTGTTGGATGCCACGGCCGGATTTGGATACGACGCGGTACTCCTGGCGTGCATGGGCTTTGAAGTGCAGGCGGTGGAGCGGTCACCGGTCATCGCGGCCCTGCTGGAGGACGGCCTCCGGCGCGCGCTGCTTGATGAGGGGTTGAATCGGGCATTGGGTGATCGCCTTCGCATACAAACCGGCGACTCCCGTGACATCCTTGAGGGCATGGATCCCAAACCGGATGCAGTCTACATCGACCCCATGTTTCCTGAGAAACGCAAGAAAAGCGCGCTGGCGAAGAAGCACATTCGACTCGTGCGCCAGATCGTGGGCGAAGACCCGGATGCGGGGGAGCTTCTGGAGGTCGCCATGCTCCATGTCCGCAGGCGGGTGGTCGTCAAGCGCCCGACCCATGCCGAACCCCTCGCCGGCGATCCGGATCTGAGCTTCGGAGGCAAGCTTGTGCGGTATGACGTCTATCTTCCGGCCTCAACTCATCGTCAATCCTAGAAGACGGTGTCCCCGGGGACGTCTTTGTTTCCCACCCCGATCCTGTTAGAGTCCGCCATCTCACTTTCCAGAGAGAGGTTTCGATCGTGTGCGGGATCTGCGGCTGTTTTCATCATCAAACCGATCATCCCTTGTCACGAAACTGGATCGAGGGGATGGTAAAAACACTTGAGCATCGCGGCCCGGATGACCGTGATGTTCATCTGGTCGATCAATGCGGGCTGGGGCACACCCGCCTGTCGATCATCGATCTGAAGGGGGGCCGGCAGCCGCTGTTCAATGAGGACCGCTCGATCGCCCTGGTCTGCAATGGCGAGATCTATAACTACCGGGAGCTGCGGGAGGAATTGATCGGGGAAGGCCATCGCTTCACGACCGACAGCGACTGCGAGGTCATCGTGCATCTGTGGGAAGACCGCGGCACCGAATGCCTGGATTCACTACGCGGGATGTTCTCGTTCGCATTGTACGATGGCAATAGCAAAACGCTCTTTGGCGCGCGCGACCGGTTCGGGCAGAAGCCGTTTTTTTATCACCTACGTGACGGGGCGATCTCGTTCGCCTCGGAAATCAAGGCCCTGTTGTCGCTGCCCTTCGTCTCCCGGGAGCTTGATGAAATTGCCCTTGATCAGTTTCTATTTTATCAGTTCGTGCCGCACCCGAGGACGATGTTCCGGGGCATCTCCCAGTTGCCTCCGGCACACTTCATCCTGGCGGAAAAGGGAGAGGTCCGGGTCGAGCGATATTGGTCATGGCAGCTTGAGCCTGATGAGCTCATCAGCGAGGAGGAACACCTCAGGCGGGTCCGGGACGCGGTTCAGGACGCGGTGGAGAGCCACCTGGTCAGCGATGTCGAGGTGGGGGTGTTTCTCAGCGGGGGGATCGATTCGAGTTTGATCGCCGCCCTCGCCGCGCGTCATGGAAATCGCAAGCTGTCCACGTTTTCGATCTCGTTTCCGGAAAAGCAGTACGACGAATCGCCATTTGCGCGGATGGCGAGTGAGCATATCGGCACGGAACATCACGATTTTCCCTTCGCCCCCGGCGATGTGATCCAGCGGCTCGAGTCGATGGCGGCAAGGTTCAATCAGCCGCTGGCCGATCTCGCCGCGATGCCGCTTATGATGTTGAGTGAACATACGGCGAAGAAAGTGAAAGTCGTGCTGACCGGAGACGGGGGGGACGAATTATTCGGGGGCTACGAGAAGCATCGCAAAACGCGCCGCAGCGCCGCGTTGATGCGCGGGGCATGTCGATTGTGGCCGGACTTGTTCTCGCCTTCGGAGTTGGCCAGGTGCGCCGCGGACCCGCTTCGATTCCGAAAACTTCGGTCGAGGATCGCCTACCGCCACCTCCCCGAGCAGGAGTCGAGCTATTTCAAGGGTTACTGGGAGGGATGGAATCGTCATCGGCTCTACACTCCTGAATTCGCAGAGCGTCTGGGGGGAGCATTCACAGGACTGGAGCAGCGGGTAAGCCCCGGGGATCTGCCGGGTGATTCACTCAATCGCGCCCTGCTCATCGATTCGCTCGGCTATCTGCCTGACGACCTGCTCCTGAAGACGGATTACTCGACCATGGCTCACAGTCTGGAGGCGCGGGCCCCGCTGCTTGATCATCGACTCGCTGAAGTCGCGGCAAAGCTGCCTCTCGATCTCAAGGCGACGAAAACCGAAACGAAAGTCGCGCTGAGAAAGATCGCGGCGGACCTGCTGCCGCCGGAGTTGGTCACGCGGGGCAAGCGGGGATTCGCGGTTCCCATGAAAAACTGGCTGAAGACCGATCTGCGCGAGTGGGTGCGGGACCGGCTCATCGACAGCGCATCGGGCACGAAGCAGTTATTCCGCCCCGATGCGATCGATGCTATCCTCAACGAGCACAACTCGGGCCGGCGCAATCACACTTCGCGGATCTACAGCCTGCTCTTCTTTGAACTCTGGCATCGGCATTACCTGCAGTAAGCCCATGAACATCTGCTTTTACACGGATACGTTTTTCCCCTGGGTCGGCGGGGCGGAGACGGTCCTCGACAATCTCGCGCGGGAACTGACCGGCCTGGGGCATGCCATCGTGGTGCTTGCCCCCAGGGCCCCGGACGCGCATGACGAGCAATATCCGTATGAAGTCGTCCGGTATCGAAAACCGTTTTCCAAACGGATCGGTCTGCGGCTGATGGTGCCGAGGCTCGTCATGCTCCATCGCAGGCACCGGTTCGACATCATTCATTGTCATTCGAGCTATCCCCCCGCTTATGTCGCCTTGGCCTTTCGCAAATTGTTCGATGTGCCGATTGTCGTCCGGCCGCATGGCAGCGACGTGCTTCCGGGGGGGCGCATCCGCTCCAATCCCCGGGTTGAAAAAAAACTGAAAAGGACGCTCGCGCGCGTCGATGCGGTCATCGCCCAGGGCGCGTTCCTCAAGGCAACCGTCGAGGAGTTGGGCGTCGATCCTGCGAAGGTTCACGTGATTCACAACGGGGTTAATCTCAAGGAGTTTTCTCAAGGAAAACCCTTTGGCCACCATCGGCCCTACATGTTGGGGTTGGGAAACTGGATTCCGCGGAAAGGCTTCGACGTGTTGCTGCGGGCGTTCGCGATGCTGAGAGACGATGCCCCGGATCTGCTACTGGCGGGGCGGGGCGGCGAGGAGGAAAAGCTCAAGACGCTCGCGCGCGAGTTGGGCATCACCCAGCGGGTGCGCTTCGTGGGCTTCATACAGGGCCAGCCCAAGGTCGATCTCTATCGCGGGGCAATGTTCTTTGTCTGTCCCAGCCGCATCGAGCCATTCGGTAATGTGATTCTGGAGGCGATGGCGAGCGGCCTTCCGGTAGTTGCATCAAACATCGGAGGCAATACGGAGCTTATCGCCGATGGCGAGCGGGGGCTGCTGTGCGAATCAGAAAACCCCCAGGCCCTCGCCGATGCCCTGCATAAGATGCTCGATCCCTCTGATCCCGGACGAGCCATGCGAATCCACGTGGCTCAGTACATTGCCGATCTGGACTGGCCGGAAGTAGCACAGCGGTACCTTGAGTTGTATTATCGCTTGACGCGAGTGACAAGACCGTGATTTGTGAAAGGACTGGCTTGATGGCGGTGTCAAGATCGCCCCAGGCTGCAGCAACTCCCCATGACTTCACATCAAGAGCAGATCAGTTCCGGACAACGATTCGAATTCGGCAAGAACTGGAGTCGGTTTCTTCGCACCCTGAACGATGAGCGGATCGTCGAAGCGACCGAGTCATTGCGGAACTTTTTTTCAACAGAAGATCTCACCGGACGACGCTTCCTGGATGTGGGGTGCGGAAGCGGATTGTTCTCGCTCGCCGCCCGGAGACTCGGGGCGGCCGTCCACTCGTTTGATTTCGATCCCCAGTCCGTCGCCTGCACCTTGACATTGCGTGAACGCTTCTTCCCTCAGGACGAACAGTGGACCGTGGAGGAAGGCTCGGTTCTCGACAAAGAGTACCTGCAATCGCTGGGCCAATTCGACATCGTGTACTCGTGGGGTGTGCTTCATCACACAGGGCGTATGCATGAGGCTTTGGAGAACGTGTTAATCCCGCTCCGTGAAAGCGGAATGCTGTACATCGCGATCTATAATGACCAGGGACGCGCCAGCCGCCGGTGGAAACGCATCAAGAAATTTTATTGCGATCTGCCTCGTCCATTGCGTCTGCCATTTTCGCTGGCGATGATTGTGCCGAAGGAGACGCGGCAACTGCTTCGGTGTCTTATCACGTTTCGGCCGCACCGGTATGTTCGTCACTGGACCGACTACTCAAAGAAGCGGGGCATGAGTCGATGGCATGATCATGTCGACTGGTTGGGTGGCTATCCGTATGAGTTCGCCAAACCTGAGGAGATGACGCAATTCTTTCTCGAGCGCGGCTATACCCTGATTCGCATGCGTACCGTGGGCGGCATGGCGGGCTGCAACGAATTCACATTCGCAGACTGGAAGCATCTTGAGGGCAACGGTCGCGGCTGATGCTAGATGACACCGGATGACCTGTTGGACTTATCACGCTGAAAGATCGCAAAGTGCTTGAGGTAGCCGAGGAACCTGAAATCCTCACGCGGGAACATGCTCTTGTCTAGGGCGGGATCAATGCCAAAGTCATCGCTTGCCGCATCATCGAACACCACCCACCCCCCGGGCACGACGTGCGGCACAAAGTCCTCGATGTCGTTGACCACATCCTCGTATTCGTGACTGCCGTCAATCCACAGCAGCGAAATCGGACGATCCCACTTTACCCCGACCTCATGCGACTGGGCGCGGCAGATTTCCAGCCCGCGCTTCTCAAGCTTAAATTCCGCCACCGTCGCGTTGAATTCATCCCAGGTATCGTACTGGGCGTGGGGGTCGATGCTCACCACGGGAGGATGATCGGCCCGGGTTTCGGTGGCCTCGATGAGCCATGCGGCGGACTTGCCTTTATACGCCCCGATTTCCATGATGACCGCGTTTTCATGGACCGGGGCGCGGGTGGCGAGATAGGCGAGCAGGCTCCCTCGCAGGCTGAGGAGGTGCCGGGCACCGCCTCGAGTTTCTTGATCCGCTCGGCGGGGAAGTTCTTCGGCACATAGCGATCGGACTTGCGCTGCAGCTTGTAGACCGGTGAAAACAACCGCTTGACGCTGCGGATGGTGCGCGAGGGCGACTTGGCAAGATTGTGCAGGAGGCGGGTCATGGGGAGCATTATCGTAGCGGATTGGGTCATGGCGGGCCGGGCAGCAGAAGGGTGATGCCCGGGCGACGGGGAATGCAAGGCTACTTCCGGCAGTCGGCGATGATGGGGCTGATTTCCGCCGGGCCGTTCATGGGCTCCAGCCAGGGAACGTGCGGATCGGGGAGGAAGCTCAACGAGACGTTGGCGTAAGTCTTGGTGAGCAACGCATGAAAATCATCACAAGCTGCTGGTGAGGGGGCGACCGGATGCAGTACGACCAGGAACCTCGGGGCCGGGGCGGCCAGTTCCGTCATTGTTTCCAGCGCCTCGCCTTGCTGGAGGAGGCAGACCAGCAGGTCGCAGCCGGCAAGAGTCCTTGAATCCGCCTGGGCAAGTTGATCGATGGTGGTGATGGTGCGAGAGGAATCCGCACTGGCAACTGAAGCGAAGACCTCATCGCCCGGTCCGGTTACAAGGATGTTCTTGGCCGGGCCGATCAGCACCGTCATCGCCCAGCCCAATGCCTCGATGTGATGTTCATCCGAGTGGTTGCCGGGATTGATATTTGGCGGGTGGAGCCTGGCGTTTCGGGGTTTGCTCCCGGGATGGTAGGGGGTGCGCCGGCCGATATAGATCGACTCATCGAGATCGATGACCGCCTTGGAATAGCGCATCCGCTGGATCTTCTTTTCCGCGCTGCTGCGCTGCTTGTTCAGCCACAACGTCGTGATTCGCTTGAAGCTGCGCCACGGAGCCCTGGCCCCGCGATTGCGAGGCAGGTGAAGTGTGATCGGCGCTTGCTTCTTCGCGTCCGGGGCATCCATCCACGCCTTGATCTGCGTGCTGATGGTCTGCCACACGCGGCTCGGGTGATATTCGCGATGAAATCGCTCGTACCCGGCCTGGGCGATCGCCCGACGCTCATCGTCGTGTTCGAGATAACATCGCGTCAACTCCACCGCCTCGGGAATGGTGTCAAAGCCCACCGCCTCCCGATTCAGATCGTAGAACTTCGCCAGCCCCGTCTTGTTGTCGCAGATTTGCATGACGCCCCAGCCCGCGAGCATGAGCAGGCGCTGGTTGATGGGGCCGGTGGAGTTGTGGATGTTCCAGCCGATCTTGCTCCGCCGGTAGAGATCGAGCTTGCCTTCGTCGCTGATGAATCCCGCTTTCCATCCCGAGCCATGCACCCGCGCGTCAGAAAATGCATCGATGAGTCCGGCGAGGCGTTTTTTTCGCCATTGGGTTATGCCGCAGCAGAGCACGATGTCGTTGTCGCGCGCGTGTGAGAGAATGGACGTTGCTTCCTCATAAGCGGGAACACTGGCGGGATCAATGAAAATCGGGAGGTGGGCGATGTGGCGGCAGCCCCAGGAGGCGTATTGCGAGCGGGAGGAGACGTTGCCGTACATGACCGCGTCGAAGGC
>JADFSH010000217.1 GCA_022560875.1 Planctomycetota bacterium
CCTCCGCAGTTGCCATTGGCGACTACGGCTCACCGCCCCTTCTCACAGGGACGAGGAGTTATCCTTCTTTCTGGTTTGGCGATACGGATGGCCGCGTCAGACAGTCATGTTGTCGTCCAGTGCGGCATGAAATGATGTGGCCGAAGATATCGGCGAATGATGGCAACTCAAAGCGTCTACTATGTGCCGCAGACGGACTTTGGTGTTCGGAAACACCAGTTACAAGATAATCCGGACTTGCTCGGCGTCAAGCTCAAAAATCAGAGAGAAAGCAAAAAATATGGAATTCGTGAATATTGACCCTCTCAAGGCTTTTTGATATCAAGACAGACACATCTATGCCGCATGTGAAACGGGTATTTGCTACCACCAACCGGGTCAGTGGAGAGAAACGGTAAATGGGTAAGCTGGGAAACTCACACAAACGAACCGTTATTCCATTTGACGCTAGCGATTCAAGGTGGCCCAGGCCGCCTCGGGAAGCATTTCCTTGAGTGAATCCCGGTACTTCCGATCGACTTCGGTGCGATGAAGATACCCCTCCTGCAATTTGTCCGCCAACTCAGGCTGGAATGGTACCAGCTTCAGGGCATACCGCTGAGCCAGGCGCTGTCGTTCGAGCATGGGTTCGACCTGCTGTAGCAACAGATACAACTCATCGGTGACCTCCTTGAGTTCTATCAGATACAACGCCCGGAGTTGCTGGACAGACGTGCTTGTCTCTGCGTCGAGGTTTCGCAGGTTGGCAGCTCGATCCAGGAGCCGATGCGTGCGGGTCGGCTTATAAAGACGTGGGTAACCCTCTCGCAACACGTCATTGTAAAAGATATCGGACTTTCCAGCGGGTAGCTGAGCCGCAATCTGTCTGGCGATATCGTCGATGAACGCCCGGACGTTCTGTCGTGACTCCAATTCCTGGTCGAACAAGCCAACGCAGCGGGAAACATCGTCTGAGTGAAGTGCCCGAAACAGCTCAGGGACAGCACGATCCATGATGTCATTTCGGATGAGTAACGCCTCGTCGAGACGCATTTCAAACCCCGTCATCATCGGTTGAAGTCTGCGTGAGGTCTCCGGGTCGAGCGACAGTTTGCGAAGAATCTTCCAGACATCCACCGATTCTCCGGAGAGGAGTCCCTGACTCAGATACCGCTCTCGCCTCCGACTTCTCTCAAACGAGGGAAGACGTACAATCTGCTCGTCGTTCAGGACCGATCGCAGGCCCTCGAAAAAATCGTCCTGAAACCGATCCTGCTCCTCGAACCACGGATCGAGACGGGCAATCATCGATTCCCCGATGGACAGGATTTCTTCTCGAGACAGTCGTTCTGGCACGATTGACGTAATCATGTCATTATGCTGATTCATTCGCTCCTGAAG
Organism: Planctomycetota bacterium; assembly: GCA_022560875.1. Lineage (GTDB taxonomy): Bacteria > Planctomycetota > Phycisphaerae > Phycisphaerales > SM1A02 > JADFSH01. The sequence continues at coordinate 1,381 of JADFSH010000217.1, forward strand.
CTGCCGTTTATATTCAGGTAGGTTGTCCCGAAAGTCGGGATCCGATTGATGTTCCTGAATGGTCTTCAAAAGCTTTTCCATGTCCTCGCGCATTGTCTCCTGCTCACGGTCGTAGGATGATTGGACATCTGCGGGTAATGGCTGAAGCGAGGACAGATCGTCCCGCAAGTCCATCACTCCCGCCAGAAAGTCCATCTCATAATCCTGAAGAAGTGTTTCCAGAAGCAACTTCTGCTGAGCGTCGAGACCGAATGTAGCTTCAAAGGCATCAATCTCTCGAATCGAGTAATCCGGCTTGAAGAAGCGGCTCACCTCGGGCAAAATCATCCTTTGCTGGGCAGTAGCCGGAGCGGCAAGACAAGCAAGGACCAGGAAGGCTGGCAGAAGATTCCCATATCGCATCATGTTCATTTCACTTGGCTCCTGAGTGCGTCATCGGTACCCACCCTCAATCGAATCGGCAGTCCGGTTTCTATCATGACACCAGAGAAAACGTCTGACGTCATGATTTATGTCATTATTCTACAAGAACTTGCGTAATTCCACCCATTTACCCAAACCCCTAGTCCGCTAGACAAAATGTGGGATTATCAATGGATCACCCCCCGGCACACCACCCGGATCACCCGTCATGATCACCCCTCCTGATCACCCCTCACCGCCGCCTTGACCTCCTCGAAATTCACCTGCACGCTCGGATCCTCGCTCACCCAGGCATAGGTGATGATCCCATCCTCTCCGATCACAAATGCCGCCCGCTTGGTGACTCCCTTGAGGCCCCGCAGTTCTTCGTGGAGCGCCCCATAGAGGGCTGATACTTCGCGGTTGAAGTCCGAGAGGATGGGGAAGGGGATGTTTTCCTCCTGCCTGAATTTCTCGGTCACAAATGGGCTGTCCACGCAGATGCCGAACACCCTGGCGTTGAGGGGTTCCCACTCCGTCCAGTGATCCCGGAAATAACACATTTCCTCGGTACAGACGGAGCTGAAGGCGAGGGGGAAGAACAGCAGGACGATTTTGTCCTGTCCGATGAACTCCCCGATATCAACCATCTCGCCGGGCTTGCTGGGCAGGGCAAACCCAGGGGCTGAGTCTCCTGTTTGTATGCTCATGTGTCTCTCCGCTTTCATGATCAGGCCCACTGCCGTCGGTTTCGCCTACTATCCGTTGGTCCGTCGGCAAATGATATGAGAACCGGAAGAACTTTCCATGCCCACCACCATGACCCGCCCCCGAAATCTCGCCGAACTGCGTGAAAGCGGCTGGCAGTCTCGCCCCGTCAAGGAGGAGATTCGCGAGAATTTCCTCTGCGCCCTCCAGAGTGGCGAGAACCTGTTTCCGGGTGTCATCGGTTTCGAGGACACGGTTATCCCCGAAATCAACAACGCCATCATCGCCGGGCACGACATGCTCTTTCTGGGCGAAAAGGGTCAGGCCAAGAGCCGCCTCATGCGATCGCTCGTTCGTTTCCTCGATGAAGTCATTCCCCACCTGGACTTGCCCATGTGCCCCGTCCACGAGGATCCCTATCGCCCGATCACCAAGCTCGGCAAAGATCTGATCGAGAGCCATCCTGAGCGCGACATCCCCATCGGGTGGTGGCCGCGCAAGGAGCGATATGCCGAGCGGCTTTCGCCCGGTACGAAATTCGCGGATGTCATCGGTGAGATCGATCCGGCCAAGCTCGCGGGGGGGGCGAGCATGTCCGCCGAGGAGGCCCTGCACTTC
>JADFSH010000083.1 GCA_022560875.1 Planctomycetota bacterium
AAGGAAGGGCTTGTGGCCTACCTGCACAGCTTCATGGCCGAGCGGGGTATCGTCCCCCGTATGACCCGCGTGGAAAAAGTCAAACGCAGGGGAGGGCTTCTGGAGATCGATCTGGACGGGGGTGAGAAGCTCAAGGCCCATCGCGTCATCGTCGGCATCGGGCGGTCGGGCAATTTTCGCAAGCTCGGCGTGCCCGGCGAAGATCTGGCCAAGGTCTCCAACCGCCTCCACGATCCTCAGGATTACTGCGGCGGGAACATCGTCATCGTGGGCGGGGGCGACAGCGCACTGGAGACCGCCATCGCCCTGACGTCCTGCGGCTCGACCGTCACCCTCAGCTATCGCAAGAGTGAATTCAATCGCCCGAAGCCGGAGAACATTGACAAGATCCAGGAACTTGTCCGGCACGCGGATGCGGAAGTGGGGGTCGAGAATCCCACCAGCGACCTGGTCTCCACCTCGTCGGGGCCGTTCATTCCCGATCGCCCCACCGATGATGAGTGCGAGGGATGCGGGGCCAAGCTCCGGGGCAAGCCCGCCGACGGGAAATGCCCGGGCTGCGGCAAGGAGTTTCATCGCAAACTAGGTTCCCTGCGGCTGATGATGTCCAGCCAACCGAAGGAGATCCGCGAGGATTCGGTTCTCATCACGAACGCCGAGGGCGGGGAGGAGGAGATTGCCGCGGATGCGGTGTTCGTGATGATCGGCCGTGAGGCGCCGCTGGATTTCTTCCGCCGGTGCGGAGTGCGGATTCGGGGGGAGTGGCGACCGTTCAGTTACCTCGGATTAATCGCGTTTTTCCTGTTCTGCATATTTCTCTACCACTGGAAAAGCGATGCGGGATTCGGGTTGCAATCGTGGTTCAAGGACGCGCACTTGTTTCCGTTCAACCTCGCAGATCCATCGAACCCGGCCAACCTCTTTGGCACGCTTTGGCTGTCCATGCAGAAACCGAGCTTTTACTACACGCTGGCCTATACGACCTGCATCGTTGTGTTCGGCTTCAAGCGCATCAAACGCCGGATGACCCCCTACGTTACGACGCAGACCTGGAGCCTGATGCTGATCCAGGTGGTGCCGCTGTTCATCCTGCCGTTCATTCTGCTGCCGTGGATGGGACACAACGGGTGGTTCGACGCCGGCCTCGGCAAAACCATCGCCGACGGGTTGTTTCCCGTCGCCGACCTGAGGTGGGAGAATCACGGGCGTGAATACTGGCGCAGTGTGGGGTTCATCCTCGCGTGGCCGCTCCTGCCGTGGAACTTCTTCACCGACCAGCCGATGATGTGGTGGCTCATCATCGGTTGCATTCAGACCTTCGTGATCATCCCGTTGATCGTGTGGAAATGGGGCAAGGGCGCCTACTGCGGGTGGATCTGCTCCTGCGGGGCGCTGGCGGAGACCATGGGCGATACGCATCGCCACAAGATGCCCCACGGACCGTTCTGGAACCGGCTGAACATGATCGGGCAGGTTTTTCTCCTGCTGGTGTCGGTGTTGCTGGTCGCGCGTGTCGTCAGTTGGATCGCTCCGGACGGATCGAGTCTCGAGAATGCGGCGAAGACGATCTACATGGTCGGCTTCCATGGGCGGGGTCCGAACTGGGAGACGCTGCCGTGGTTCATGGGTTTTCTGAATTACACGTGGTTCGTCGACCTCCTCTTCGCGGGGATCTTTGGTGTCGCGTTTTACTTCTGGTTCTCCGGGCGGGTGTGGTGTCGCTTCGCCTGTCCGCTGGCGGCCTTGATGCACATCTATGCCCGCTTCAGCAAGTTCCGCATCATCCCCGAAAAGAAAAAATGCATCTCGTGCAATGTCTGCACCTCGGTCTGCCATCAGGGCATCGATGTCATGAACTTCGCCAACAAGGGAATCCCCATGGAGGATCCCCAGTGTGTGCGATGTTCGGCGTGCGTGCAGAGCTGCCCGACCGGGGTGTTGCAGTTTGGTGAGGTGGATCGCAAGACCGGCGAAACCATCCGCCTCGATCGCCTCGGCGCCTCACCGGTGCTGATGGCGGAGATAACCGTCGAGGGAAGATCGCCGAGCGCATGAGGGTGGGGCAGCTCAGTCCCAGCCGAAGAAGAGGACATAGAGAAACCCTGCCGATAGGGTGCTGGTCAGTGATCCTTCAATCGACATTTCTCATTTGACCTTCGCGCGGGTTCATCAGCGGCCCTTGTTGATCACTTCCGGATCGATGCTCCAGGTTTTTTTCGTTCCGCCGATCGTTCCGGAGGCGGAAAACCAGTACCTTTCGTCGTCTTCATTGTCCTCGATGTTCACGATGATGATGGACTGCTTCGCGGAATCCGCGGCACATAAGTAATGTCCATTCAATCCCGAGCTGTTCCCGGATCTGGCAGTCCACGATCCGAGCGGGGAAGCGGTATCCTTTTTATGCTTGCCTTTGATGGCTTTTTCGTAGTCGAACCGGATCATCTCTATCGTTGAATTTGGGGGAAATTTGTTCAGCTTGATTGTGAGGGTGTCACCCTTGTACAGACGGGTCTCTTTCGTCGGTGAATACTTTGGCTTCGTCTGGTTTTTAGAAGAGTAGGTCACGGTCGTTACGTTGGCCATTGTCGATCTCCTTGTCATGATGGCCGGTGGACTCGGCCCGGAACCGCCCTGTGCGTCCGGGCTCACGGTCTTTCGCGTACGTTCGTTTCGCCGCAGTGGTCGTCGATGTCAATGGTGTCGTCGGGCATGGTGAATTCAATCGAGAGGATGAATGGAAACTATTCCGGATCAAGCTCCGTTCGTTTCTTGAACGCCAGGCCGCTGCTGATGCTCAGCGCCTTCAGGTGGCGGTTGTGAAATTGCATGGTGGTCAGCCTGTCGATGATCGTCTCGGCCTTGTCGCGCTGTCCGAGATGGAGCAAGGCCATGGCGTAGGGAGACAGCACCAGGGGATCGTCGGACTCCTGTGCCCAGGGGCTGATGGCCAGCAACGCGGCTTCGGCATGCCGGCGGGCGGCGTCGTCATCCTTGAGCTGTTGAGCGACCAGGCATTGAATCAGGTGACTGCGGGCCTGGTTGATGTACACATTGAGATTGTCCGTATTCGCGGCCACGAGGGCGTCGAGGATCGTGTCGGTTTCGAGACCGATCTGCCGGGCTTCCTCCGGATGGTCGAGCGTCATGGCGACTTCGATGAGCAGCGTCTGCGCCCCCGCCAGCAGAAGCTTCCAGGCCACCACCGAATCATTGAAGGCGATGAGCGGCTTGAGGATGGTCAGCGACGCGGTCAATTCCGAATGAGCTTCTCCCGGCTTGTTCATTTCGAGCAGACACTCTCCGATCCGAATATGACTGAGCGCCAGGTCTTCTTTCCATTCACGGTTGGCCGGATCATGCTCGACCAGGCGATGCATGATGGACTGCATCGAACGGCCGTATTCAAGCCCGGATTCGTGGCGGCCGATAATCAGCTCGGCATTGCCAAGATGACCGTAGCAATTGGACATGAGCTCCAGATCGCCCCAGTGGTCCGGGTTGGACTCGTTGAGCTGCCGCCGGATGTCCAATTCGTCACGATATTGGTCGCGTGATTCCGTCAACCTGCCGAGCTGTCCCAACGTTTTCGCCAACCACGAATAGCCGTTGCCCAGACTGCGCTTCCATTCGTCATTGTCGGGATCCGCATCGACCAGGCGCTGCTTGATCGCCACCGCGGCGCGAAACGCCTCCATCGCCTCGGCTATATGCCCTTTGGCCTGATGGATGAAGCCAAGATTGGTCTGGGCGTAAGCCTGCTCCAGTTGCCAATCCAGATTATCGGGGTTCAACTCGACGAGTCGGTCGGCGATCTCCCGATAGATGATGAACTCCTGGTGTGCGCCATCCAGGTCATTCTGCCTCAAGCGAACGTCGCCGATGTAGAAATGCACCTGGCTCAGGCGGAACAGCCAGTCCTCGTTCGTCGGATCACGATCGACGAGATGGCGGCTGAGCCGTAGCGCCTCTTTCAGGTAAGCAGCGGCGCCTTCCAGTTGCCCCTGCGCGATCCGCACCTCGGCAATCTGCTGGAGGTTCTTGGCCACGCGGGCCAGCTCCTCGTCGGTAAGCTGGTCCTCGGGGAGCGACGCGAAGTAAGCCAGCGCCATCTCGCCCACGTCGTCGAGCACGTCCAGCCGACCAAGATCCTCCAGTCGGATGCGTAGGGGCCCGATCATGAAGCTGATGAGATCTACGGCCTGATTCCGGCTGCGTTCGGCTTCTTGTTGAGCCGCGGTGGCGACCGCTTCGGCTCGGATCGCCCGAACCGCCTGCCAGGAAGTCGTGATTATTCCGGCAATCAGCGCCCCCACCACGATCATCGCCGCGATGACGCCTTTCCGGTTGCGGCGGACGAACTTACTGAGCTTGTACGCCGCACTTGGCGGTCTGGCGATCACCGGCTCGTGCTTCAGGTAGCGGTCGATGTCCATGGCCAGTCCGTTGGCCGTCTCGTACCTTCGGCTGCGGTTCTTCTCCAGTGCCTTCATGACGATCCAGTCAAGGTCGCCTCGCAATTCGCGCAGGAGAGAACGGGTGTCTAGCCTCCGGTTCTTCGCGCTGGCCGTGGACTTCTCGCCCAGATTGCTGAGCCTTGTGCTCGGCCTCGGAGGATCCACAACACGGATGATGCGCTGAATCTCACCGAGTGCCTCACGACGAAGGCTCTCCGGGTCGAAGGGCAGCGCGCCGGTCAGCAACTCATACAGCAACACGCCCAGTGAATAGATGTCGCTCCGGGTGTCGATGTCCTGCGCGGTCATCTCCGCCTGTTCGGGAGACATGTATTCCGGGGTGCCGATGAGTTGGCCCATCTCGGTGTACAGCGTCCGGTCCGTGAGTTTCTGATGCAGGGCCTTGGCCAACCCGAAGTCGATCACCTTCGGCAAGATCTTGTCTTCCATGATCGACACCAGAATATTGTTTGGTTTGAGGTCGCGGTGGATGATGCCCTTCTGATGCGCATGCTGCACCGCACGGCAGACCTGCATGAACAGAGTGAGACGCTCATGGATATCCAGTCGATGGTGATCGCAATGCTCGGTGATGGGAATGCCCGGCACATACTCCATGACAAAATAAGGCCGGGCTCCCTCTTCACGGGGCGTGACGCCCGAGTCGAACACCCGGGCGATATGGGGATGGTCCATCATCGCCAGCGCCTGGCGTTCGACTTCGAAACGTGCGATGACCTGCTTCGAGTCCATGCCGGACTTGATGATCTTGAGGGCGACTCTTCGCCTGACCGGCTCGGTCTGTTCGGCGAGATAGACGTCCGCAAAGCCGCCTTCACCCAGCAATTCTCGAATGACGTACTGGCCAATACGATCGCCGGATGAGTATTCGGCGATCACCGAATCGCCGTCGCGCTCGACCGTCGATTCGGCTCCATGGGTCAGCGGGTTGCCATCATCCGGCCTCTTGGAATCAGCCATGACGGAATCCCTTCACTGAGAACCATTATAACAAGCACAGGATAATCGGTAAAGACTAAGGTTCGGTCTACCTTGAAACCGCCATGGTTTCCGCCCCGAACCCTTCCACAATAGATCAGACTGTCTACAAACCTGTTTCGAAAACGGCCCCGGACAACGGCCCCGGACATCGTCCTCGGCCTGGCCAAAGAGTGCAATGAGAATCTACCTCCGGTAGAGTATCTGCGTGGTCCTCTATATCACTCTGGCGAGTTGTGCGTTTCTGGCGGGGTGGCTGGTGTATCGCTACGACATGTACGAGCGAGAGCCGTGGTACATGGTGCTGTTCGCGGTGGGGCTGGGGATGGGGGTGATGTTTGTCATCGGCTATGTCGAGGAAGCATCACTGCACGCCATCAGCGACAATCCCTCCAACGCGTTGAGGGCGGTCATCGCCGCCACCCATGAGGAATCTGCCCGCCTCATCGTCGTGTTCGGCCTGGCGATATTCATTCGATCGCAATTCAATGATCCCATGGATGGGATCATCTACGGCTGCCTGATCGGCTTGGGCATGGCCATTGACGAGTCAATCTTTTTTCTGAAACTGGGGGGGAACCCGGACTACCTGCCGCCCAACGAAATCATCCGCATGCTCGGGCATCTGCTCATGGGGGGCATCACCGGCTTCGGGGTGGGCATGTTCCGCATGAAAATGAAACACTGGGTTCCGGCCGTGTTGGGCTGCTTTTCGTTTTCAGTCCTGCTTCATTTCGTTTGGAACATCATCGCCTTTGAGACCGGCGAGATGGGAATGGCGACCCCCTGGATGAAGTTCTGGACCATCATCGTCATGTTCACCTGCATGTTCTTCTTCGGGTTTCTCGTGGTGCTGGCGTCGGAGTGGTCGCGACGCATCTTCGCCCCCGATGAAAAACATCGGCTTTGGGGCTGGCCCTTCACCCTGCTCTTTCGCAAAGACAAGGGATCGGAGACGGAATAATTTACCGTGTTCTTCCGATCGACTAGACCTCGATACTCGTGTGCGAATCCTGATTGCTGGGGGCTGGAGTCGAGTTGCGTTCGGGAAACGCATCTTCACGCATGCGTTGTCGGGAGCTTTCCTGGGTCGAACTCTTTTTCGGCTTATCCGATCGTTCACTGCGGAATGCCTTCCAACGCTCTCTCAAGGATGAAGCGTTGACGACCGTTCCATCCTGCGGCGCGACGATGGTGCGACCGTCCAGTTCCTGGTAGGTCGTGCCTTTGAGTTTGTCCGACACCCTTACTTTCAGGTCATCCGGGTCGATCCCGAGGAGATTGAGATCCCAAAGGGTGTGCAGATCAGAGCGAAGCAGCAGTGAGTTGGCCAGAGAGTGTACGTTGCCCTTGGGAAACGGCACGATATAAGCGACTTCCAGCAGGTCGCGGGGGCAGGGGCCGGATATGCCGCATCGATCGCCGTATGACTGGCGGAGCAGATTGCGCAAACGTTGCTCGCCCCTCCGGGCCCGGATGGCCTTGGCCGCAAACTTCAGGGGCATTGACGATTGATCGTCAGCCTGAGAATTCGGCTCATAGGCGTCGTCCGAATCCAGCAGGGTGTACTTGATCAGGGCCGGGCCGAGGGCGCGATTCAAAGCGGCGGTGAGTTCTTCTTCGGCGTCGTCGTTGCTTAGAGACTCAAGCAGCACGCTGCCCCGGATGGCGGGGGTGACGCCCAGTTGGTCCATGATCACGCGCAGGCTTCGACAAACGGCACAGTATTTTCGCAGGTCGTTGCCAATGTATTTCAGGCAGCCTGAGGTTTCCGCCCAGGGGTGGGGAAAGATGAAGTAAAGTTCGCGCCGAAAGACGTAAGCCAGACGCGAGAAGAGTTCCATCCCCATGCCCTTGATCTTTCCGCCCCGCTTGTGCAGAAATCGCAACAATGTTGCATCCGGGGTGGGGGAAACGAACGCGGCAATGACGGTGCCGAAATCAGATGGCGTGACACTCGCCACCGATGCCGCGCAGCGGGGGTACAAGCCATACAGGGGCAGACCTGAGCTGTTTGCCGTTTTATTCAATTTGAACCATTGCAGATCTCCGTATTGTCCGAATGCCTGCTCCACCGCAACCCGTAATTTCGGAATCGGGCGGGCAATGCCCGACTGTTGCGTCCAGTCCTCGCGTCGATCGCGCCCATCAGCGATTTCGAGCAGGAAGGCGATGAGTTTCTGGAAGTTTTCCGTCCGGTGGACATTGTATTCCACTGCCGCTTCCCCGAGTTCTCTCAGGACATTGTGGATGGGGGCGCGACTCATGTGGTCGATCTTATCGAAGGAGAGATTGCAGTCTTTGAGCATGGTCGGCCTTTCAGGGGCTGAAACGGTCACGTGACAGCGCGCTTGTGCCAGGAACTTCCCTGTCCTGATCCAAGGCCTCCATGCCTCTGACAATCACAATCGCGGGGAACAGGCAGCAGTATAAATCACTCACCGAAAACCCCGTAATGATGGCCTCAGTGGGGGTAAAGTGTGGAAGAGCTGTCTTTCCTCGGGGCATGATTGTGGGTGAGGGTGTGAGCATCATCCCGCATGAAAAGACCATGATTCTTGAACAAATAGGTAATGAATTGAGGGTGAGAAAGCCTTGGTTTGACGCTCATTCATGATGGGTCAACAATGACTGACCGGATCCCGGACAGGTGGCGGAGCGGTTGAACGCGCCAGTCTCGAAAACTGGTTTACCCTTCGGGGTAACGTGGGTTCGAATCCCACCCTGTCCGCTTGATAGAAGAAGGCAATAGGAAGAAGGCTTTAGGCACTTGGCATTTGGCACTGGGGAATGGTGAGATGCCGGGGGGGGCGGGGGGTGTCGCAATTTTGCCGGGGGTGATACGGTTCTCTCATGGTCAGTCAGGGCGAATCGACTTATCTCATCATCGGTTCCGGCGGCATGCTGGGGCAGGAACTCTCCAGAGTCTGCCAGCAGCGGGGGCGACCGGCTCGTCTCCTGCTGGGGCCTGAAGAAATTGATGTGACAAATCGCAAAGCGGTGGGGAAGGCAATTGAGGATGTGAAGCCCTCGGTGGTGCTGAACGCCACGGGTTACACCGATGTGGACGGGGCGGAATCCGATCCGGTCGGAGCCGATCTGGTGAATCGCGCCGGGGCGGAAAATCTCGCTCTAGCCTGCCGCTCCGTCGGGGCCCTGTTGGTTCATTATTCGACGGATTATGTCTTTGATGGCGAAGCTCTGGCGCCGTACCTGGTCCAGGCTCCCACCGCTCCCCAATGCGTCTATGGCGAGACCAAGCTGGCCGGCGAGGATGCGATTCGGGCGATCGATGTCGAGCATCTCATTATTCGTTCAAGCTGGCTTTACGCTCCACACGGGAAAAATTTCGTAGGTTCTATTCTGAAGCTCGCCCGCCGTCGCTCGGAAATTTCCGTGGTGACGGATCAGATCGGTCGTCCGACCTCGTGCGTGGATCTGGTGGCGATGACCCTCGACCTGATTGATGCCGGGGCGAGGGGTGTATTTCATGCCGCCAACGATGGATTCTGTTCGTGGCATGAGCTGGCGGAGTTCATCGTCGAGAAAGCGGGGGAGGATTGCATCGTCAAGCCCTGCTCGACGAAGGAATTTCCCCGGCCGGCGAAACGCCCCGCCTACAGCGTGCTTGACCTGGAGGAAACGATCCGTTTGATCGGCACTCCGCCCCACTGGAAAGAAGCAGTCAGCGTTTGTGTGAAGCAACTCATGTCATCACCATGACCGACGGAATCTGCCGGTTCCGGGTTCATCACCTTGGGGCCGGCATACGGAAAATCTGATCCTGCGATCGAAAGTCAGTCTTCGGTGGATTATTGGACCTTCTTTAATCACGCATCCGACCTCACCGAAATTCCGCGATGGATTTACCGCACCACCCGGATATCGGCCCCCGAGAATTGTCGATCAAAGATACGGCAACTTCTCACCCCTAAAGGCGGCTGATGGACCAGGAAAACCCGCACGACAACGAACCTGACGCGTTGGATCAACCGACTCCCGAGTCCGATCCGACCGAGGCCGGCGGCCCCGAGTCGTTGAGCGATGCCGCGCCCGAATCGAATGATTATCTGCGGGAGCCGGATGACGATTTGGAATCGGGTGGCATCGAAGCGCAGCCCGGGCCTGGGCCGGAACTCCAGCCGAATCTTGCTGAGACTCTTCCAGTACGGGAGGAGACGATCGAGCTGCCTCAAAATCTACGGGTGTTGATACGAATCGGACTTGTCTTGTTGGCGTTGCTTGCGTTGAGCGCGCATATCTCACTGGCGTGGCTTCACAGTGGCGATCGCTTCGGGATCGATCACGCCGCGGCGACCTGGATCGCGTTGAGCCAACACGCCGGCGAAGGCATGCTGTATCCCCCCTTGTATGACGAAGCAAGCGGGCAATTCGGCGGAACGCGACACATGCCGATCGGGATCGTCCTCAACGCCTTCGGGGCGAAGCTCACCGGCGAGTATTTCCGGTCGGCCAAGATCATCAGCGAAGCGAACATGGCCCTGATGGTTCTGGTGATGCTGATGGCTTTATTGCGAATGCGTTGCTCGGTCTATTGCGCGCTGGGGCTGATCGGGGCGATGCTCATGACCGTTCCTGCCCTGCAAGCAACGACATCCGTGCGTTGCGATGCCCTGCCCCTGGCTTTGCAGCTCATGGCGATTCTGCTGTTTGTGCCCAAGCGTCATCAGAATGTCGATAGTCGGTCAGTCATCTCCGGACCCCGGGTTTGTCTCGCGGCGTTCCTCTGTACGCTCGCATTCTTTTCCAAACTCAGCGCAGTCTGGGCACTCATTTCGATCGGGATCTGGTTGCTCTCGCATCATCCCCGGCGTTTCCTGACGTTCATGGGCTACAGCCTGGGCATGATTCTGGTCGGTGCGGCGGGCCTGAACCTGATGACGGATGGCAGGTTTGTGGAGAATGTCTTTGCCCTCGCTTTCGTGGGCGTGGAAAGTCCGGAAGCCTTCTTTCTCTCTCCGGCCCGCGTTCTGTATCAGCTGCTGGAGTACGCCCCCGCAAGTTGGACGTTTCTCCCGCTTGCCGCTCTCAGCCTGATGCTGGCGATAACGCGGCAACGCCTGAGCATCGTCCATCTCAGCCTGCTGGCGAGCCTGCTCGTGCTGCTGGTGGTGCTTGCCGATCGGGGGGCGGGCGAGAATCATCTCCTCGACTTCATCGTGCTCATCGCGCTGTGCGCCGGTGATCTGTGGCGTTGGGCCGCCAATGGGAGACGGACGCTCGGCTTCGCGCAGGCGGCGATGGCGATATTGCTCATCTGGTCCATCACCAGCGGCCTCATCATTCACGTCCGGCGCGATCTGGCGGAAGCGGCCATGGCGGCCTTCGAGGCACGAGGCGTCACCCGCTACGACCTGGATCCATTTCATGGCACGGTGAACGACGAGATGAACGTGCTTTCGGAAGATGCCTCGGTTGAGATTGCCCGGGGAAAACTGCCGGTGGTGCTCGATCCGTGGATGCTGCCGATTATGGCGCGGAATCACCCGGATTGGATCGAAGCGCTGGCCGGTCGAATCGAACGCGGGGAATTCGATCGCATCATCCTGCTCCGGCGACTCTACTCGGAATCGACCTGGTATCGAGATCACCATTTTGGCTTGAGAATCGCGGAGGCCATCGAAGCGAATTACACGTTTCTTGAGCAGCACGGCGATTACTTCCTCTACGCCCCGAACGGGATGGATTCAGAGTGAAGAGCGAAGCCCCACTGATCAATTGATGAAGTGCAAAGCCCAGAGAAATGATGCCCGGGCGATAACGAGTGGATCAAGGGCCGATTCCCGATAATGAGGTGACGCTTTTGATGGTAAAAACCTCATTCCCAGCCCGGATTGACATTTCTGCCTATCCTTTCCCGGCGAATATCTTGCACAGATCGCCGATGTGGGGCAAAATAGGTATCAGAGGGTGAAGTGCCGGAAAACAACCTTTCCCACCGGCGAGTGAATGGAAGGAAATACCAATGACTCAGACCAGACTCTGCCCCTGCGGCAGTGGAAAATCCCAGGAACATTGTTGCGGCGAAACCGCCGGTGCCGGTCGCAAATTGCGCCAGATCATAATCTGGGGCGGGATTCTGGCGATCGTGGGGGTGATGACGGCAGTGGGGATTTCATCACAACAAAAAAGTGCCGAAGACGCAACGGCGCCGGTGACCGCGATATCCTCCACACCACAGCCTTGGGAGTACGACCCCATCACCAATCAGCACTGGGTTCCGACCGCCGGGCATGAGCACTGGCACGCCGGCCCGCCTCCCGCCGATCGAATCACCACGGGTCTTTCCACCCAGACAATCCCGCTTACTGTGAATGATGCCGTAACCGCGCCCACCGCGGTTGCGAACAGCTCGCCGAATAACCTGCAAAATCCGGAACCCTGGCAGTATGACCAAGCCAGTAACAAGCATTACTGTCCAACCACGGGTCATGAGCACTGGCACGACGGGCCGCCGCCGGATGGCTTCGTGCAGGGTGGATCCATTCCCGAGCCGTGGGAGTACGATGCGATCAACGATCAACATTGGCATCCTGAGCATGCTCACTGGCATCCCGGTCCCGGCCCCGGCGGATATGTTCCTGGCAGATAAGGCATCCTGCAGATGCGGGGAATTCCCGATTTGCGACTTCAATGGAATACAATTGTGAGGGCGGGTGTCTTCATCCGCGTGATAGGTTTGAAAACAACCCGCGGTCGTCTCGTGGGAACGCTCAGAACGCCCCTGGTCCTGCTGCTGGCGGCGAGTTCACTCGGGTGCGCGTCGAGCAACGTGGCCTCTTTCAAAACGAGTGCGGATCCGGATATCGAGTTCCCGGCCCCCGACCAGACCACGATCCACATCCTGGCTTTTCGCAACAACAGTTACGATCCCTCGCTCGTTACGACGCTCAGCGAGCGAATCCTGATCGACGAGGTGGAGGCCGGGCTGAGAAGAGCGGGCTTCAAAATCTCCTCCTCGAAGCACGATCGTGATGTCGAATTCCTCGTCTTCTGCCAGTGGAAGACCCGCGTCGAGGTATATGACTCCTACATGCTGGTTCCGGTCCCCGATGTCATATTTTCCCGACACCACGGCCGCCGCGGGCATCACACCCACTACTCAACCGGATTTTCCACGGTTGTCCTTCCCGTCCGCCGCAGTTACACCGTGGGTGAACTCGATCTCGCCTTCGTCACCGTGAATCCCGACCTGCCGCTTGAAGCTTCCGATCGGCCGATGGATGAGTTCGCGGTATGGATGGGAACCAGCTGCGCCATCGGCCCCGATGTCGTACCCGACCGGGAATGGCAGACCTGGGAAACCATGGCGGGATGGGGTTACACGGAAAAATGGCGCGTCAGATACATCCCCGACGAATAGACGAGGCAGCCCCCGGGTGATTTCACCCTCCATTTGGTACCATTGTTGACGCTCTATTCGCAACGAGTGGAGATCGACGATGGCGGACGACGACAACAACAGACCGGCTGATCCGGACGCGAGTACGGCGGACCTTGGCACATCTTCGTCGGCCGCGCTGCCCAGGAAGATCGGCCCGTACCGGATCCTCGAGCAGATCGGCGAGGGCGGGATGGGCATCGTCTACCTCGCCGAGCAGACCGAACCCGTCCGGCGCCGAGTCGCCCTCAAAGTCATCAAGCTCGGCATGGACACGAAGCAGGTCATCGCCCGATTCGAGGCCGAGCGTCAGGCCCTGGCCATGATGGACCACCCGTGCGTGGCCAGGGTCTTCGACGCGGGGGTCAGCGATGATGGCCGGTCGTACTTCGTCATGGAGCACGTTCCGGGAATCCCGATCACCGAGCATTGCGATCGCCAGCGGCTGAGTATCGACCAGCGTCTCAACCTGTTCATTCAGGTCTGCAACGCCGTCCAGCACGCCCATCAGAAAGGCATCATCCACCGAGACCTCAAGCCGGGCAACATTCTCGTCACGGCCAGGGAAGGCAGGGCCGTGCCGAAGGTGATCGATTTCGGCGTGGCCAAGGCCCTGCACCAGAAACTCACGGAGAAGACGCTCTTCACCGAGCAGGGGCAGCTCATCGGCACGCCGGAGTACATGAGCCCCGAACAGGCGGAGATGACCGCCCAGGACATCGACACCCGCAGCGACATCTACTCGCTGGGGGTATTGCTCTATGAACTGCTCACCGGGGCGTTGCCATTCGATCCGACGACGCTCCGCCATGCCGCGTTCGGCGAGATCCAGCGGATCATTCGCGAAGTTGAGCCCGCCAAGCCGAGCACCAGGCTCAGTTCTCTCGGCGATCAGTCCACGACCAGCGCAGAGAAACGCAGACTCGACCCACGATCCCTGTTGCGCGAACTTCGCGGCGATCTGGACTGGATCGTGATGAAGGCCTTGGAAAAGGACCGTGAACGCCGCTACGAGACCGCCAACGGATTGGCGGCGGATATTCGGCGACATCTCAGCCATGAACCGGTGGTGGCCGGACCGCCCAGCGCTACATACCGGATGCGGAAGTTCATCCGTCGCAACCGGACCGGCGTGCTGGCCGGTGCAGTGGTCGCGGTCGCGCTGGTTGCGGCGACCGGCGTCTCAATCGGTTTCGCGCTCAGCGAGGCTGAGCAGCGTCGACTGGCGGAGGAGAAGACACAGGAGGCCTCTGACAACCTTACCCTTGCCGAGCGACGCGAAGAGGAGGCGACGAGACAGACGGAGATCGCACTGGCAGTCAACGAGTTTCTGAACGAGGATCTCCTGGCCGCCGTCGCCCCCTCAGCGGAGGAAGGCCGGGGCAAAGACGTTCTGATGCGCGATGTGCTGGACGAGGCGGCGAAGCG
>JADFSH010000084.1 GCA_022560875.1 Planctomycetota bacterium
CCCCCGGCGAAAGGGGAAGTCATGTTCTCATTGAGATAGGCGACACCGGCGTCCCTCGCCACTTTCGACAGCGGCCCCACAGATGCGGTATCGAGGTAGGTGTGGGTCCTGGTGACCGGAAAATCGGCGCGGACGCCGAGAGGATCTTCTTTGTTCGAGGCCTCCCATGCGCGGCTGGCAGGCACGACCGCGAGGGAAGCGGTCGCGGTTTTGAGAAAGCTACGGCGATCAACTGAGTTCATGGAATGTCTCCTTTCCGGTCACAGGATAGGATAATCGAAAACTCACTACAACTAACGGAGTCGTTCCGTCTCGAATTCGATCATCTTCATCGGAACTTCTGGGCAAACCGGCTCGGCTCGCCTACGAAGCCAACCGGCAGGTAGGTCAAGCATATCTCACGGGTGTGGTCTTGGAACGTGCAACCAACAAGGCGATCCTTACAGAAAAGGAAGTAGAGTGCGGCTTAGAAAACCGGACTGATTCGTTTACTGATCCAAAGGGGACGGTCCGATGGGTGTAAATTGGTTGAATATCAACTGTACTTTAAGCGGCTCGAGAAGGCTCATCGACTGATCGTGGCATAGGATTTTACCGCCGGCATAAGCAATGAAGGTTGGGAGGCGCTATTACGATGCAGCGTTTCTATTGCGCACTGATTGAGAAATATGATATCGATATTGATAAGTGGATTCGCAAAGTATCTCACATCAGCTTCTGGCTCATTGCTATCGGAGGCATTCTCTTCTTACTGGGGTTGGCCCTTCCCTCGATTTTCCCGGCCCCGGTTCTGCTGGGGGGTGAGCTTCTGATACTCGGCTCGCTCATCGCCCGGGCCATTGTCTTCGTCGATCGTAGGTGGCGAAAACACCTCAAGAAATCCGCCCGCAAGAAATCGTCGGTGGTTCCGGAGGTGTACACCTGTCACCACTGTGGATACCAGCTTCGCGGCGTCCGGGGCGTCAACTGCCCCGAGTGCGGCATAGTCAGGCAGACCTACACCGAAGACGACGATATCGACCTTCCCCCGAAGGCGTGAGCGGACTGAAGCCCTCACGCCGCGAGTTTGGCGACCTTGCTGACGAAGCTGACCACCGTCTTGATGCCGGAGACGAGGTCTTTGCCTTCCGAGAACATCGTTGACTTGTCGAACGCCTTGAGTTTGTCGATGATCGTGCGGTCATCGATCTCCAGGCCGTTGGCCTTCATCAGATCCTGCATCTTGGCGTGGTGACTGTCCCTAGTTGCCTCTAGTATCACTGACGGGACACTCCTCTGTCCCTAGTGAGAAGCACAAACCTCGATCGACGCGATCGTCGTGTCATCCGCAAAGCTGCTGCTCCCCGTGAACTCTTCAAGGGCCGCAAAGATTCCGGCAACATCATCTTCGATCGAATCAGAACCTGCGAACACATCACATAGGCGATCACTTCCAAATTGTTCATTCACACCGTTTGACTGTTCGACAAGGCCGTCACTATAGAGGATCAATCGGTCGCCAGGCCTCAGTTCGAGACACGCTGCAGCATACTTGAGGTCGGGTTGAACGCCGATGATCATGCCCCCTGATGACTTCGGGTGGACGGGCGCTGCACCGGCGGTGCAGATCAGCCAGAGGCCGTGGCCGGCATCGACATACCTGAGGGTGCTCTCAGTTGCGTCAAATACGCCGACCCAGAGCGTCGCCATCATGCGATCCGATGAATGCCGGGCCAGGTATGCATTGGTTGCGGCGACCGCGGCGGCTGGATCACCGCAATTCGTGAGGGTCGCACGCAGATATGACAACACCGCAGTCATGAGGATCGCAGCCCCGATACCGTGGCCGGTGATGTCGCCGAAACAGATTCCGGTTCTGTGATCGTCGATGGAGAAGATGTCAAAGAGATCGCCCCCGACCACCGAACCCGCGCAGGTCCGTGACGCATATCGAAGTCGGCCCACCGTGCCCCCGGGAGCAGGTCGCAGGAACGCCTGGGCCTCCTGGGCGATGTTCAGATCCGCATCAAGTCGCTCCTGCCGCCGCGCCAGTTCGACACGCTTCAGACTGGAGAGGGCGAGGCTGGCGACTTGCGACACGGCATGACAGAAACTTGCCGCGTCAGGTTGTGGCGAATCTTCGCCATCGCGCGAGTCGAGATAGACGGCTCCAACGACGGTCGAATCAATGATGAGCGGTGCGCACAGGGCCGCCGAAATGCCGAGTCCCATGATGCTGTGGCCGTAGTTGTGTTCCTCGCCACGTGACAACCGTGCGATGCAACCGGTTGCCGAGGCCTGTAGTAAAGAGCGGCTGAAGATGAAGCCTTTCGATGTGTCATCCTTGTGATCATGGAACGCGATGATCTCGACCTGATCGGGTGACCTGCCCCAGCGCAGCATTGCCGCACGGGGAAACCCCGTTCCGGACATGATCAGGGTGATGACGGCCTCTGCGAGCTCGACTTCGGTTACCGCCTGATAGATTGCGGCGTACCCTTCGTTCATCAGAGTCAGGCGTTGGTGTGCGAGTGAATCCAACTCCCGCGCCGATACGGCCTCGATAATCGTGCCTGGTGCAACTGTGGCAACAGTGGTCGCCAATTCGCGATCGGTCACCGCCGCCGAGTCCACTCGAAACATGAACGGGCCGATTCGCAGAAGGTCACCGTGGCCGGTCAGGGTCGGTTTGTGGGGGTCGAGCCGGATGCCGTTGAGAAAGGTGCCATGCCGGCTTCCCAGGTCCATCACCATCCACTGATCGCCGTGGCAGGCCAGAGCGACGTGTCGTCGTGAGATGCTGTCATCGAGCAGGCAGACATCACACTCGGATGCCCGGCCCAGCAGGGTTCTCGTGTCGGGTTCCGGGACGATGGGATCAATCGCCGGCCCCGCGATGGGTTCCAGACTGAGCGTTTGAGATTGCGTTTCAACTGACATGCGGTTGAATTCCTTCCAAACTCCTTGACCGCCCGTCTTTCTTTCGTGGAGAACAGTGTCGTTCTCATGTGCACACGTGCCTGACGGAGTCGAGTGAAGAGCCAGACGCCGGCGTCTCACGCATCACCGTGCATCAAATGATCCACAAGCCTATGGCAAAGAGCGTAAAGCCACCAGATAAGATGGCGAGTATCATCAAATCCATATTCGACCAATACCACCACCAGGGGAACATTGGGCTACCAATACCGGGGGAGGCTGAACTGGTCTGACGAATATCTATTGCCAGCGCATAATTGGCTTGAGCCAATTCCTCATTAGAGAGTGATTCAGGACGTTTGTTCTGAATGTTTCGATAAAGATCCGGGTAGGCTGAAGGCTCATCCCAGAAAGTTACGTTTCTGCTCACTGGGTCGAGCGCCGGCATATCGATGTCATCGATATCAAGAAGCGTTGGATTTAAGGAGTACTCCAGCGTGTGCTTGAGGTAAATCAAGAATGCCTTCGCTCCCTCTTCAAATGAATCCGGATAGTCTTTAGAAAGGCTGGCGGCAATATTCCTTGATGTCGCAGTTAATGGCGGACGAAGCAGTTCACGGGTTACGCTTCCCAACCGAGCCTTCAGCGATGCGCTTATACCTTCGCGGGATGCCCATTTTGCCAAAACGTCAGACGTAAGTTCACTTACTATTTTTTCTTTTTCTCGTCTCATTATTTTTACGTAATCTGCATCTATCATAAATTTTTCTTTTTCCCAAAAAAATACCCTATTTTGCGTCATCCATATTTTCACAAATTTGAGATGAAGCAATTCGATCGCATCCCGGATGTTCGGATCGGAATGAAACGCTGATTCGGTGTCGGGAGGAGAATCAATCTGATCAGTCAATTTCAGAAGAATGGAATTATTACGTTTAGTCAACTCTCGAACGACACTACCATACCAGTGAGTCTGCGCTTGAAGATCAGCAAGCCTAAATACAAGTTGTTGAGCGATGCGATGCTGACTCGAACGGCGATCCATCTGTACGATGAACTGAGTCGCCACGAAACTGGCGATCGCCAGCACCGCCGCCGTTGCAGAAAGCACTCCGCGGTGTTTGCGGAGACGACGACGCAATCGATAGTACCTTCCCGGGGCTCTCGCCAGAACGATTTCACCATTGATATATCGCTCGACATCCGCGGCGAATTCGGAGGCGGAGCCATACCGCAGGCTGCGATCCTTCGCCAGAGCCTTCATTGTGATCGCGTCGAGTTCGCCGCGAATCTCCCTCGACAATGATCGCCGGTCCACATGGTGCAACTTCGCAATGCTGGACGATTCCTTCTCATCCATCGAGGTCAGACGCGTACTCGGACGGGGAGGTTCTTCCTCCCGGATGATCCGCTGGATCTCCGCCAGACCGGCCTTGCGCAGCGATTTGGGATCGAAGGGCAGTGAGCCGGTGAGCAGTTCATACAGCAGCACGCCCAGCGAGTAAATGTCCGTACGGGTGTCGATGTCCAGGGCGCCCATCTCCGCCTGTTCCGGACTCATGTACTCGGGCGTGCCGATGAGTTGTCCCTGTTCCGTGTAGATCGTCTGCTCGGTCAGCCGGTGCTCGATCGCCTTCGCCACTCCGAAGTCGATCACCTTGACATTGGGCTTGCCCTCCAGGACCGTCACCAGCACGTTGGAAGGCTTGATGTCGCGATGGATGATCGCTTTCTGATGCGCGTGCTGCACGGCTTCGCAGGTCTGTCTGAACAATTCGAGACGCTGGGCCGTCGTCAGCCGGTGTCGATCGCAATAGTCGGTGATGGGTTCGCCGGGAACGAGTTCCATGACGAAGTACGGCCTGCCCGCTTCCGTCGAACCCGCGTCGAAGATCCTGGCCACGTGAGGATGGCTCATCTTCGCCAGGGCCTGTCGTTCCGCCTCGAACCGGGCGATAACCTGCCGGCTGTCCATGCCGGGCTTGATGATCTTCAACGCGACCCGGCGGGTGACCGGTTCGGTCTGCTCGGCGAGATAAACGATGGCGAAACCGCCCTCGCCGAGCTTTTGGCGAATAATGTAATGGTCGATGCGTTCGCCGATCTGTAGTTCAGACGGATCGCGCTGACCTCGCTCAGAAATACTCACATCACCAGACAGACTGGCGGTATCTTTCGTGGTCGATTCATCTGGTTCCACGTTCCCTCCCATCGCTATGAAACACTTACCCGACAATTTTCGTATGACCTTCGTCCGGCACCATCGTCCGGTCACGTTGCTCCAGTATAACGCCCGTCTCGCGATATTGAAGCCGAATCGGCACGCTCAAAGCATCACCAAGCGGCTTTTTGGCCGTCTCTGAGGGTCGAGCGAGCGTATCGCACAGGATGGGACAAGTACGTTTGTTAATGGTGATTTTTACCTTTCCCCAAAACCAAGCTGTCGTTGTGAGAGCCCCGAAGACCTCCGGCTGAGCTCAGGAGATTTGGGCATGAAAATGGGAGGAATACGTGGCAGAAAAGAAACTATAAAATACGGGTCTCCCGGTGAGTGGTCGGCGGGGTCGGACACTTGCGCCCCATTCGACGGCTCGTCGAAAAATCACACCCCACGCTGGTGACCCAACATGCCCCCGGAACGGACGACTCCGATTCTCACCCTCAACCACGGTAAGTTCAAGTCCGTCTCCTGCGCCTATGAACCGGCCCCCTCTCCGCCCCGTTTCTCGGGGATGAAGTCGTCTCCTTCCGCCATCGGCTGAACGTCTCGGAGCGGCGGGTGGATGTGTGAGAATAAGACTCACGAGTGCTCTGTAGAAAACCCCTGTTTGCGAGCCCGATTCGTCACGTCGCGTCTTGGACCGACTCTGCAAAACAAGCACTAGTTGAAATCGACCATCCCGCTGAGGAGCCTGTATTCTAAGGTTTTCTACAGGGCAACTCACGAGCCTTTTTCCTCCCGCTTCACCTGCATCTTGCGGCTTGGCGTGCTATACAATAACTACGGACACAGAGAACCCTTGCCAGGAGACCGGCCATGGTGATTCATCGTTTTTTCAATGTACGCTCCGGTCTCATTGCCATCTGGCTCATCGCAACCCTCGGCTGTGAGTCGTCAACCCGGGTGGCGACTCTTTCGGATGAGCCTGTGTTCCTCGATGAGGGAGGGATAATATCGCTGGATAGCTCGCTTGAACCCCTGATCGAGCGATTCAACTCGGATCGAGACAAGCCGCGAGTGGTGGCGATCGTCTCTGCCACCTGCGGGGCCTGCATCGCGGGGGCCATTGCCGTCAATGAGTCGGTGGTGAAGGCGTATCCCTCCGCTGATATCAGCATCTTCGTGGTGTGGATCGATATTCTGCCCAGCGACGACTACGCCGCCGCGCAACGAGTGGCTGGAATCTTCAACGATGCGCGGGTGCGTCAATTCCACGATCCGAACCGGCTGGTCGGCGATGCGTTCGCCAACGGTCTTTTGGATCAACCACCGGCTTGGGATATGTACTTGCTCTACGCCGCCTCGCCCCAGAAGCTATGGGTCGACCACCCCCCCAGGCCCACGGAATGGATGCACCAACTCGGTTCCGTCGCGGATCCTGCCCGAGAGCGAGGCGGACATGATCTGGTGGTGGGGCTCTATGACGCCATGACCGATCTGGGCTTTGATCCGGCGATCGAATCACCCCCGAGCGAGCAGAACATAGCCGCCGCGAAACGTGCGACCAACGCAATGGTCAGTTCCGCCCGGATGGAAGCCGCGTCGAGCGACCCGAGCCTGGCGGCGCTCCCGCAATGCGGCGAATGCGCAAAGTCGGGCTTCCTCGGTCAATGTTCCCTTGCCGGTTACCGGCAGATTGTGGCGATGCGTCAACAGATCGGCGATGACCCCGCCACCCTCGGATTCTCCATCGCGGGAACCAACAACCCAATCGACTCCCCGATCCCGTTCGATTTCGACCCTCGGCTCCGCGCCATCAGCGGTGAGGTGATCGTGCTGGATGTCGAGGGCATGCACTGCCCCGATTGCCCCACGAAGCTTGCGTTGTCAGTATTATACCTTACCGGAGTGCAGCTTGTCATGGTCGATTTCGACGCGGGTGAAGCGCATGTGACCATCGACCCGCTTAACCGCACCAGTCCCGAAACTTTGATCGCGGCGATCGAGCAATCCGGGTTTTCCGCAACGCTCCGTGACGAAAACTAGCGAAATGAAGCGAAAGCGAGGGTGGGTCAAATGGGTTGGGGTGGCCGCATGTGTCTTCCTGTTGTGCGGTTGGATTGGCAGCTTCTGGTCTGCGTTCGGCTACGCGGGCAGAAACGTGACGGTTGACCTGAGCGTCGGATGCTTCGAAGTAGGCGTGTACCCCTTTGTACTGTCAAAGCAGGGATGGTTCGCATCCAGGATGAACTACGAGGTATATTGGCTGCCCAAGGTCATCCACGGCAGTTTCGGAACCTTGCGATCAACGCTCCTGTTTCTTCCACTCTGGATACCGCTTCTCCTGGTTGGAGCCGCGACGATCCTGGCCTTCAGACATGACGGGCGACTTGCGCCCGGACACTGTCAAACATGTGGCTACGACCTCAGTCATGTCAAGAGTGACACATGCTCCGAGTGCGGGACGCCATTCAAGAGAAACGAACAGAAACTGTGAGTTGCAAGGAAAACCAAGCCGACGACTCCACGTCGTACTCCCTCTATCCCGCCAGGGCCCGGGGGAACAGAATGTTGTTTTCCAGGTGAATGTGCTGGTGCATTTGGGTTTCCAGGTCGCCCAGGCCGTGCCAGAGGGCGCGCCAGGTGTTGCAGGCCTCGGCGGGGGGAGTGTAATCGTCGGTCAGCGAACGCAATTGACGCAGGGCCTCGCCCGCCGCGTCGTGCTCCTGCATCATCACCGAAACCGGGGCCCCGGCCATCGCCCCCTGTCCCTGCCTGATCATGGGAAAGAGGATCTGCTCCTCCTTGGCCATGTGCTGCTGGAGTTCCGCCTTGAGTTCCAGAAAGACCTTCAGCATCTCCGAAAGCCGCTGGGGATCCTTGTCGTGATGGACCTGGCTGACTTTCCGCGCCATCGCCTCCAGACGCGGCAGTTCCTCATCGAGGGGGCGGTGGTAGGCGCTGAGAATGTGATCGATCAACTCATCCAGCGGCTTCTCATCCCAGCGCACATCGGAATCATTCTTCGTTGCCAGTTCTTTTTCAATTTCGGCAACGATGGTGGAAGCATCGATTCCCTTCTTCGCGCAGGCCTCCTGCAGGGGCAGGCCGCCGCCGCAACAGAAATCGATTTTGTGCCGGGCAAAGACCCGGGTGGCAAGCGGATGATTCGCGGCAATCTGGCCGACAGGTGTTTCCGTGGTCACTGGCATTTTATTCCTCCGATGGTTGAGTGACGAGTCCTGTTCATGAACGCATCTGGGTTCAGGCGCCATTCAATGCATCGCGCCGACAAGAAACAAGACCATCGCTTCATGTATTATGCTTCCGCCGGGCAACTCATCCCCAAGCGTCCAGTGCCTAATGCCTCTCCTCAATAATTTCATGTCCCCGACCAGCGACATCGACGATCGCTGTCACTTCGCCATCCTCGAACAGGATCCCCCTGGCCGCCTTTTTACCGGGAATGCCGGTGGTACCCGGGAAGAAACAGGATCGGGAGTCTCTATCTTGACGCTCCTTTGATTTCCCGGTGCTTTCCGGATCGGGTGATGAATCTTGTAGAATCGGAAACCCGCAGACTTCACGAACATCGCCTGAGGAACCGAAACATGAATCCGCAACGCGCCCTCATCCTGCTGCTTCGATTCCTGGGCTGCGTGCTGCTGCTGGCGTTCGGGGCGATGCTGCTGCCCGAATCGTTCATGGCGGCAATGCACGCGCGGCTGGGGATGGGCGACTTCCCCGCTTCACCCCTCGTGGATTACCTCACCCGGTCGATCGCGGCCCTGTACGGTTTTCACGGCGTGCTGATATTGCTCGTCTCCCGTGATGTGGCCCGGTATGGACCGATCGTGACTTATCTCGGGGTGATGAGCGTGGTCGTCGGAATCATGCTGATCGCGATCGACCTGCACGCGGCAATGCCCTGGTGGTGGACCACGGTGGAAGGCCCGCCGCTGATGGTCATGGGACTTGCTATTCTGCTTCTCAGCCGGGCGAGTTTCCCCGCCCAGTCATCGCCCTAATCGAGTTCCAGCATGGTTGAAACGCGCCGGTGGTCCATCGCGATGCGGAGGATTTGTGAGCGCTGCTCGGGGGTCACATCGAGAAAGTCCAGGCCCACATCATGCTTGCGGGCGGAGATTTTTTTGGACCACATCACCTCCGCCTTGATATTCATATTCTCGAACGTCACGCTCACGACTCTCTTCTTCTGCGTTTTCGTGCTGAAGATGCGTAAGCCCCCGCCCCCCAGTTCGACGATATCGCCCAGGTTGCACTTGAGAAATTCCACCGGAAGCCGGGGCGCCGGTCGCTTCTCATTCGAGTCCGTCGCCGGGACAGGATCGGTCATCATCAAGGGCGCAACCGGGACCGGAGCTGACGAACGTACGGGCTTCATGGCCGCGGCGGCGGCGACCCGGCCCACGTTGAACGTACACCATATGGAGAAACCCCCCGTATCCGGAAGCAGAAAACCATGAGTCCCCTCGAGGCGACGAATGGTTCGCCAGGCCAGCGCGGCCTGATGACGCACCGGCTCCTTGACGGCATGAGGCATGTCCTTATCCGTCGAGTTGATCGCCATCGCCTCTTCCAGTTCATCGGTCTTGGGCTTGGCGTTGGGATGACTGATTTCGCAGCGTATCGTGGCGTAAGCCTTGGTTGAGATATCCTCGGTCAGCCTCAGGATAATGGTCCCCTCATCGGCCAGTTGGAATGATGCGTTGGCCAATGACATCAGTGCCGAGCGGATCTCTACATCATCGCCGGTGACGAGGCCGGGAATATTCAATCCCACTTCATACTCAAATTTGAGGCCACGCTGCTCGGCCGCCTCCTGGAGGAGATCCTGCACGCCCTGGGCGGTGCGTCGAAGATCAAACGACTCGTTGGAGGACTTTTTGCGTTTCGACTTTTTGGGCGATTTGCCCAGCGCCTGGTCCACAAGCTCTGACATGGAACGAATCGAGGCGGCGGTGTTGTTGATGGCATCGAGCTGGGGCCCGTCCAGCGACGCCTGAAGCAGCGAGTCCGTCATGCTGGTCACGCCGACAAGTTGCTGACGGAGTTGTCCCGCCAGGGCCTCGGCGGTGTTGACCTTCTTCTGGATCTCGATCTCCTCGGTCATCTCGGTGATGCGAAGCTCAAACTCCTCCCGGGCGGCGGACAGCTCTTCATCCTTCTCAGTGAGTTTCGCTTCGAGTTCATCAGCGCGCGTGCTGAGGCGATGGCACTTGGCCCGCGCTTGCGATTCCTTCTTGGTCGCTTCTTCCTTTTCGGCGTTGGCTTCGCGAATATCCTTGATGTGACGGACGATCTGCTCTCGAAATTCGCTTTCCTGCTGACGGAGATGCGACATCTCATCCTGCATCTTTTCTGCCGCACTGGAAAACTTGCGATTCTCAGCCTTGGCGTTCTGCAGCTCTTTCTTCGTTGACCGGTTCTCATCCTCGAGCTTGGAGATGCGGTCCTTGGCGTCACTTTCGGCTTTGGCGAGTTGGGTTTTCGCCTCATCCTTCATCCTGGCAATGCTGGATTTCGCATTCTTTTCCGCCTCGGCCACCCGTTCCCCGGCATCACGCTTGGCCTGGACGGTACGATCCTCGGCGGTCTTGAGCGATGTTGTGAGATTCTTGATTTCCTCGCGGGATTCCTCCCCGGTCTTCTGCAAGCGGCTGCGCGCGGTCTTGGTCTTTGACAGTTCGGATTTCGTCTCCGCCAGCTCCGCGCGAAGATCCGTAAGCTGCTCGTCGAAGGCCGTTTCGTTTCTGATCTGCGAAGTAATGTCAATCGCAGTGCCCGTGAACTCCACAAGCTGGTCCTTCTCGTCGAAGCGCGGCGTGAGCGTTTCTCGGAGCCAGATGTATTGCCCGTTGCGGTGCTGAATGCAGTAATCGTGCTCGCGCCGGGTTTCGTTCGTGGCGAGGGGTCGCTCCACGATGCTGAGCACATCCTGCCGATCATCGGGATGCACGAATTCGAGCCAGCCTTTCCCCTGCAACTCCTCGAAACTGCGTCCCAGCAACTCAAGAAAATGGCGATTGAACTCCGTGCGCTCTCCGGTGGGCAGGCAGGCGGTGATCATGACGTTCACCGACTGCAGGGTTTCAAGCGTGGTTTTTTCGGTTCGTCGCGCGGATTTGAAATGCAGGGTCATGCGACGGGTCTTGAGCCGGTTGATGGTGTTGGCGGCCACCATGAGGGCAAGCATGAAGCTGACGGCAGCGCCGGTGACCAGCATGGCCCAGGAGCCGAGCAGATTCTCAAGACGCCCGTTGTGCCATAGGAAGACGGTCGCGACGATGCCCAGGAGCCCGATGAGCCAGGCGGAGACATGACGCATCTTGGCATCCGGATTGACATCGATGACCTCGCTCGCGCGATGGGCGATGACGGCATCCTCAAATGCCCGCAAGGCCTCCAGCTCGGTTGCGAGGCGACGGCATCGGGTCAGATAGCCGATGCCGACCAGCACGAGCAGCCAGAGAATGCCGCTCATGATCGCACTCTGCGTCGTTTCGAGCGTGAGGGTTATCCAAATAAAGACGGTGGCGGCTGATCCAAGCATCAGGAACAGCCAGGTGGCAGACTGTCGCAATATCGATACCCCACCCGATCGCTCGGGCTTCTCAATTGCATCGGTTTGCAATGACCGCCTGCTCGCCACGTCACCCCTCCAAGTGGTCTTACCGCTGTGATTAGTCAACCTATTTGCATCGGCAGGATCGGTTAGCGGCTCAAGACCACCTGACCATAGGTCTTTCGGGGGATGTGAAGCCATGCAAGGTGGGAGCCGGGTTTGCGGGTCAGGTAAACCCCGCATGCAACGCTCTGCTTTCTGAGCCGTATTATCGGAAGATGGCCGGCATCGCTCAGAGCTATCAGACGTGAAGCAAACGCTCCAGAATGAGGCGAATACGATACACTGGACGCCGGTCCGGGAGCGGCGACATCCTGATGGCAAAGGGCAGTCGTAACCGTCTCATGTTTTTTACAATGCGGAGATACCCTGGATGAGAAACCTCACAACCCCCTTGTCTAAATTCGTTGCCCCGCTTTGTCTGCTCATGATCGCAATCGGTTTCCCCTCCGTGGCCGTCGCACAGGACGCCAAGGACCAGGAAATTGCCCGGCTCCGCCAACGGATCACCGAGCTCGAAGCCCAGGTCGAGGGACTGCGAAAAACACCGGCCATCTCAACTGCGACCCTGGAAGCGGAAGAAAACGTCAAGCCGGGCATCAACGACTCCTGGCGCAGCGAAGATATCGGCCCCCTCATCGGGCGTCTGGAAACCGAAAGTCGTGAGATCTTCACCGAGCGTTTCAAGCTCGCCGCGGTCATCGGCCCGCCCCCCGGCACCGTCATCGCGGACATCGGGGCCGGTTCGGGATTCATGACCAACATCTTCTCCCGGCAGGTCGGTACCGGCGGCAAGGTCTATGCCGTGGATATCAACGCAACCATGCTCGCGCATGTCGCTGAGGGTGCGAAAGATGCCGGCCTCGTCAATGTCGAAACCGTCCTCTGCACCGACAAGTCCACGATGCTTCCCGACGAGTCGATCGACATGGCGTTCATCTGCGACACCTATCACCATTTCGAGTACCCCATGAACACCATGACCTCGATCTGGAATGCGTTGCGTCCCGGCGGACAGGTCATTCTCGTTGATTTTTACCGTATCGAAGGCGTGACGAGCGACTTTTTCATGGAGCATGTCCGGGCCGGTGAGGAAGTGTTCACCCAGGAGATCATCAACGCCGGGTTTGAGTTAGTCAACGATCACGATGTGGAATTTCTGAATGAGAATTATCTTCTGCGGTTCCGCAAGGTCAGTCCCCCCGGTCGCCCCGCCGCTTCCTCACGCTGACGGACCGGTCAATCACCACCCATGACCTCCCTGCTGAAGCATGTCCGTCTTCGATCGGCGGCGGCGCTGGTCGTCGCGAATATCATCGGAGCGGGCATCTTCACGACCACCGGTTTTCAGGCCCAGGCTCTCGGCCACCCCGGCTGGATCCTCGCCCTCTGGATCGTGGGCGGCATTCTCGCGTTTTGCGGGGCGCTGTGCTACGGCGAACTCGGGGCGGCCATGCCCCAGGCCGGGGGTGAATATGTCTACCTCCGCGAAACCTACGGCCCCGCGTTCGGCTTCATGAGCATGATCGTGTCGCTGACTGCGGGTTTTTCCGCGGCGATCGCCGCCGCGTCCAAGGCGTTTGTGGTTTATCTGGGTCAGTTTTTTCCACTTCTTTTGAAAGAGCCGGCCCCTGAGGCAATGTTCGCCACCAGCGACCTCCTCGCGGTCGGCGTGGTCTGGGGGCTCATTGCCATTCACAGTATTTCCGCGCGACGAGGCATCGGCTTCAACGACATCATTACCCTGCTCAAGATTCTGGGAATCGTGGGAATCATCCTCGCAGGCTTTTATATGGTGGCGGCGCTGGGCCGGGGTGATGTATCCAACCTCACCCATATTGCGGCTTCCTATCACGAACTCGCCCCCGGCAGCCGCATCAGCGCGTTCGCCACCTCTTTGATTTTCGTCATGTTCTGCTACTCCGGGTGGAACGCCTCGGCGTACATTGCCAGCGAGATGAACGACCCCCAGCGCGACCTGCCCCGCTCGCTGCTGATCGGCACGGGGATCGTGGTGGTTCTTTACCTCGGACTGAACCTTATTTACCTGCTGGGGGCGTCGGTTGAGGAGCTTTCAGGAAAAGTGGAGATCGGACTCAT
This sequence comes from Planctomycetota bacterium, assembly GCA_022560875.1. GTDB lineage: Bacteria > Planctomycetota > Phycisphaerae > Phycisphaerales > SM1A02 > JADFSH01. The sequence goes on from JADFSH010000084.1 coordinate 13,806, forward strand.
CTCGGGACGCACCCTGTTCGGCGAGTCCGGAGCCACTCTGGTCGCTCTGGTCCTGTGCGTATCGATCCTTGCTTCGGCCTCGGCGATGACCATTGCCGGGCCTCGTGTGTACTACGCCTTCGGCAGAGATGTCAAAGCGTTCAGTCTGCTCGCCAAAGCTGATGAACGCTCCGGCGCACCGCGGGCGGCTCTCGCCCTGCAGGGCATCGTCACCACCATAATCATTCTCTCCGGCACGATAAAACAGATCATGCTCTACGCAGGCTTCACCCTGACCCTTACCACCGCGCTGGCAGTCTCGTGTGTCTTCGTTTTGCGTTTTCGCCGACCCGACCTGAAGCGACCATTTCGAACCTGGGGGTATCCGTTTACACCCCTGCTGTTCCTGATTCTCTCGATCTGGATGATGGTCTTTACGCTCCGCAGCGACTATTGGAAACAGGCAATGATGGGCCTGATCACGGTTCTCG
>JADFSH010000085.1 GCA_022560875.1 Planctomycetota bacterium
GGATGTCGTCGATGTTCCAGCCGAAGTAATTCAAAAAGAAGTCCGTCGGTCCCATTCCCCAGCGCAGAAAGACCGTGGGTTGACCATCCGCTACCCCCGAGATGTCATAGCTTACGAGGGTCCAGCTTGTCTGGATGATCGAAAAACCACCATTTGCCCATACCGTCGTCCAGTTCGTTCCATCCGCCGACACCTGGAAGTTGACGTTATCAAATACGTTCGGTTCAACTCCCAGCCAGCGTTGGAATTCAACCGTGGTACTCGCGACACCAGTCAAGTCGATCGCCCCGGTCGTGAGGTACACGGTCCTGCGCACATTGTTCGGATAGTTCCCGCTTAGGTTGTTGCCGTAGACATTGGCCCCGGTCCAGCCGCTGGTGGGATCACCGGATATTCCCGCGGGAACCCCAAAGGCCCAATCACCCAGGGTGGTCCAACCCGGATCGATATCCAGCAGGAACTCGATGATGGTCTGCGGACCGGGACACAAGCCCGGTGAATCCGGGGCGATACTGAGCTGCCAACTGTTCAGGGTGCCGATATCAAGCCCTTCGTTGTCCTGAACTCGAAGCAACCAGGTACCGCCGGACTGGGTCAACTCCAGATCAGAGAGCAACCCCGGCCCGTCCGGAAGCGTGCCGCCATCATCATCGTAGGTTTCGATGACGTTGTCGGCGAAACTGCCGGTCCGATTGTGGAGCATGACGCTCACGCCGTCCGGTGATACCAGTTCGACCGTGAGATCCCCTTTCCAGGTGTGCGTGATATTGACGCTGACATCGACATCGCTGATGCAGAAGTCATCCGGAACCACAATGCTGGAAACAATCGGACCTCCGGGAAAATCGGGGATTGCGATGGGCGTGTCACTCGAAAGATAGAGGAAGCGTCCCACTTCCAGAGTGACGTTGCGGGTTGTCGAAATCACGCCGTCCAACTTGACGGTCACGGTGCCGTTGTACGTACCGTTCACCAGCGCATTGGCGGCACTGGAGATTCCGATCGTGACCGGGGCCGAATCACCGAGGCCGCTGAGACCGAAGTTGACCGGACCGGGGCCGCCGTTGAGGCTGATCCAGGAGTGGCTGGCGCTGACCTCAATCGCAACCGGAGTCGGACGTTCAGATGTGATCGTGTAGACAATGGTATCGGAGAACGGACCTCCAACGGCTCCGCCGGATACAAGCTCTGTCGTCGGGGTGACGGAAATGAGAGTCTGGCCGACTTCCACCGTATGCAACGCACTTGAGGAGATGGTATTGGTGAGATCCTCAAACAGAACCGTCTCAGTGTAGATCCCGGCGGCGAGACCGTTGAGCGCCGATCCGACTGATATGGTCACATTGACCGATGCCCCGCCGGCCAGCGTGCCGGCCACCGGCAGGGTGCCGCCGTTGAGGAGCAGGCCGATGAAGCTTGTTAATGAGACATTGTAGTTGAGTGATGATTCCGTTGTGTTGTTAAGTGAGTACATGACCGACGTCGGCGTGAACGGCCCTCCGACCACTCCGATATGAACCACGCTCCCGCTCGGGGTAATACTCAACCCCAAACCCAGGGTGTCGATGGTCGTCTCTCCGGTGCTGATCGGATCCAGCCAATTACTTAGTCGCGTGCCTGGCGTGCCGCCTCCCGTCCAGGAGCGGGAAAATCGACCATACCAAATCGTCGTAACCTCGCCGCATACATCACCAGAGCCGCCCCATAGTTGTCCGACCACGCGATGATCGGGATTGAAGATCGGCGAACCAGAGGAACCCGGCTCCATGTTGCCTCGATCCAATTCAACCAACCATAAAAAGTTTCCATCGCCGGGGATCGACGTACTGGACCTGGACGTCGTGAAGGTCTGGTCGTCATCAAAGCTGATTCGTTTCTCATCCGTTGCCGGATGATGAATTCCCACCGCGGAGGGAGGATCCGCTGCCGTGCGATCCCAGCCGGCAAATGTGACCCCGAACGCCGGATCCGGATCGTCGTCGAGCTCGACCAGCGTGAAATCCGTAAGCTCTCGGCCGGAACGAAAAATACTTCCCGTATTGAAATCGCTCAGCACCCCGTCCGGCGTCCCGCCGCACACGGAAGTCTCGTAGTTCCAGTATGTGATGAGCGAGGGGGCCTCGGCCAGACCGATGCCACAATGAAAGGCGGTCATGAAAAACGGCGTCCGATCCCGGGCGGTGTTGTTCACCATAAAGCCGGTGCAGAAGGTCCCCGTCCCCGTGCTGATCACGGCAACGGACGGGATTTCATTGCGCCAGGGGTCTCCCTCAGGACAAATGACATCGATATTGCAGGAACCGGAAAGTGCCAACGGATCAGTGCCGAAGCCCCGATAGCCGTGACCGATGGTCGTCAACTCAAGTTCGAGCTTGTCGCGCTGGGCGGCAGAAATCGTGACCTCCACCGTCAGGTCATCGGTGAGTACGACCGGGGTCCAGAGCTGGCCGTGCTGCTCATTGTCCGCCTGGGTGAAGGCTCGAATCACCTGCTGACCGTCGGTTGAGTAGACAAAGAGTTGTCCGCCCTCGGGCATCTGGTAGCGGGTAAATCCCAGATAGATGTTGTGGGCATCGGGACACTGAATCCGCAATCGCCAGACCCAGGTGTCATTATCAATGCGTTCCCACGTGCCGCCGGCTTGCGGCGACACAAAGGTAGCTTGCGGGATGGCGAATCGGGGCGGCAGGCCGCTGCTGTCCCGCTTGATGTCTTCCCGATCGATCGCCTGGCGATCAAGAACCGGGGTGGTGATGGTCTGCACAGTTTCAATCGGATTGAGTTGGCGGAGCAGTGTCGTGGGCGAAAGGCCGCGCGCCGTATTGAGGGGATTGGCATAGTCAACGGACTGGGCTGCGACATCACCCGACATCCCCAGCGTGAGCAGGCTGCCCAGCGTGATAACGGTTGTCGTATATCTCACCCGATTAAAAAGCACGGTACCAGGAAAACTTCGCATGATATCCCCTTACTCCTTCTCATCCATGCACATGATTGAACGATCCGCACGAGAGGCGTTACCCCGGGCAATCCGGAGACTCGTTCGTATCAGACTTGATTCTACCATATCAGCTTGATTGGTCGAGAAGATTTTCCGGCCCATCGACCTTTGATCATTCCTGGCGACCACCCCGACCAAACAGACGCATGGCCTTGGCAATCTCTTCATTATCCGTCACCTCACGCTTGACGTGCGTGGAGGGGTCGTAGACCGCAAGTTCGTGGGTCTTAGGATTGTAAAGATAGATCAGTCCCGTCTCGGGATCCTTGACCTCGAGATTCTTTGAGGATGGCGCTTCGTCTCTGGTCTCGGGGCCATTTTCTGCGGGGCCGGCATCAAAATCGAGGATAAGGTCCGCCACCCAGAGTTGGCTGCGTCCATCCTCGCCCCGCTGGCTCGTCCAGAGCATGACGTTACCCTCGGAATCGAAGACCGGCAGACCGTCGAAGCGGCTGGCGTTGGTGATGCGCCGCTTCCGCGTTCCATAGCGCACGGTTCCATCCGATCCCGGCAGGTTTCCGGGATCGGCGTCGATGGCGAAGACCTCGTAATTCTCATGCCCCATCTCGCTGGTGGCGTAGATCAGGTGCCGCCCCTGCGGATGCCAGAACGGCGCCCAGTTCACGTGTTCGTTGTCCGTCAGTTGAAACTCACGTTCGATGCCGATGACGGTGCCCCGATCATCGAAGGCGAGTTCGGCGATGAAGAGTTGCAGCATGTTGTTGCCGCGCCGATCCGAGCGAAAGCAGATGCGTTTGCCATCGGGCGAGAAAAACGGCCCCCCGTCGTAACCCGACCGGCTCACGAGGGTAGTTTTCACCCCGGTCTTTGTGTCGAGGCAATAGAGATCGCCCTGATTGGTTTCGAGCGAACAGTAGAGCAGGTGTCTGCCATCGGGGCTGTAGGAGCATTCGGCAAGATAACCATTCTGATTACCCAGAATGACCTTCAGCGTTTGCCTTGTACCGTCCGCCTGGTTGAGATCACAGGAGACGATGTCCATTTCCGGAGGGAACATCCAGCGATAGCGGCCACTGCCGCGCTGATAACCGGGCGGGGTGTTTGCCGATGGGGCGCCGAGTGTCGAGCCGAAGATCACCATGCCTTTCTGCGTGGGATGAAACCAGCCGCAAGTGTTGGCCGAGCCTTCGGGGCTCAAGCGACGAAAGTTGTCCAGCCCGGTGATGCGCCCGTTGGTGTCTCGTCGCACTTCGCCGACGTACATGCCGTAAAATTCTTCCGGCGTCTTCCCGTCTTTGGGGGCTTCGATGGCCTGGAAGATGATCATCGAGTCATCCGGCGAGAAATATGATTCACCGGCCTTGAAGAATCGCTCGGCAAAGGTGAGTTGCGTCTGATGTGCGAGCGTTGCGCGCTCCGCATTGCGCCAATCAGCGGTCTGGCCGATGGCCGGACTGACGGGAACGATACCCAGCATCAGGATCATGGCGATTGCGGGAATCCAGACCTGCTTCATCGTGATTCAACCTTGCCTCATGGTTTATTGCGGAACTCTGGCCAGAAGAGGATCATAGTCCAAACTCATCCCGCAGGTGACACCCCCGGTCGGCGACCTACCCTACCACTGACGATGACCAACTTCGGCGACATCCTCTATCACGACCATCGTCTGCTGGTGATCGACAAGCCCTCGGGACTGCTCTCCGTGCCCGGCATAGGTCCCCAAAAGCAGGATTGCCTCATCGCCCGGGTCCGGGAGACCTACCGGGAAGCCAGGATCGTTCATCGCCTGGACCGCGACACCTCGGGGGTGATCGTTCTCGCCCTCGACGCCGAAGCCCACCGCCAGCTCAGCATTCAGTTTCAGGAGCGGGAAGTTCATAAAACCTACCGGGCCGTTGTGATCGGTGTCATGGAAGGGGATAAAGGCGAGATCGATCTGCCCATCCGCAAGGATCTCGATGACCCGCCCCGACAGATGGTTGATCATGAACAGGGACGAGCGGCATTCACCCGCTGGCGTGTCCTTGAGCGGAGTGCTGATCGCACGCATATCGAACTGACGCCGCTCACCGGACGCTCGCATCAGATTCGTGTTCATCTCAAGGCCATCGGGCACCCGATTCTCGGCGATGATCTCTACGCCCCTCCGGAAGCGCTGGCAATGGCGGATCGGCTCATGCTTCATGCCCACACCTTGACCATCGTGCATCCGGAGACCGCGGCCCCGATGACATTCGAGGCGCGGTGTACGTTCTGATCGACTGACGACAGGGTGACGCGAATTTGCTTTGTCGTCATGATGCCCACATGCATTCGACCGCAGATTCACCCACGATCACGATGTCATCGACATGGCGCAGGAGGATTGTCATCGCATCGATGCTCGCCCTGGTGTGGGTGCTCGCATCCCGCATCTTCGGGCCGAGCGATATCTGGCATCAGACCCAGCCGCGAACGGTGAGCTACACCACCGACATCATCGTCCACGGCGGCAACCACTGGATTCTCCCCATCGAGCGGGGCGGGTTGCCGGCGACCAAACCGCCGCTGTACAACTGGCTCGCGGTGGGGGCGGTGAAACTGCTGGGGTTCTCCAGTGAGATCGCGCATAAGTTCCCAAGCCTGGTTGCCATGATGTTGTGCTGGCTCATCCTGGTGCGACTCGGGAACCGGATCGATATTGACTATTCCGGGGAGTCGCGCTCCGAGGGCGTGCGCTCCGGGGGGGGGATCGTAGGTTGGTTGGCGGGGATGATGTTTCTCAGCAACTACACGATCTTCAAGCTCGGCTACCTCGCCCGCCCGGACATGCTGCTCACATTCTGGATGCTCCTCGCCTGGATCAGCGCCACCGCCACCCTCAAGAAAAAAGGGGTCGGGAGTCTTTTTTTAGAAGGAAAAGGGGCCAAAGAAAAAGGAGAAGAAAAAGACTCCCGACCCCTTTTTCTCCCGTTGGTGTTCTGGCTCTCGATTGCCCTGGGTGGATTGACCAAGGGTCCGCCCGTCATCGTGGCGTTGGTCTATGCCCTGTTCGGAGCGCGTCTCATTGGGGGATCGTGGCGATCGATCAACCGCCTCGGCTGGTGGTGGGGATTGCCCCTCAGTCTCGCCCTGATCGGGCTGTGGCTCTACGGTGTGTGGCTCATCAATCCTGAGCATCTCCGACAGGAACTGTGGTTCAACGAAATCTACGGGCGTATGACCGGCCAAGGCCCCAATGTCGATCACCGGGGCGTGGTCGAATGGCTCAAGGGCATCGGCACCATGCCTGCCTATTACATTGTCCGCTTCGCGCCCTGGTCGATTCTTTCACTGCTGACGACGCTCTGGGTGCTGGGCCGCGAGAAACCTCAGGCCGTCCGTCGCTGGCGGGAACTTCCCGATGAGACGCGGCCCTGGATCATCGGGGCGATTCTATTCATCGTTCTCACCGTCGGCCTCTTTTCACTCAGCGCCGGCAAGCGCGCCGATTATATTGCCGCGGCATTTGCGCCGGGTTCATTGCTCGCATCCTGGTGGCTGGTGCATCTTCTGCCACGGGCGGGCCTGCGTCTGCCCTGGCTTGCCCCGCTGATGGCGGCAGTGATGCTCGGCGCGATGACAATTGTCAACCAACTTCAGCCGAACACCAAACGACCCATCCCCGGGTTTGCCGACAACATTGCCCGATTCATCGACGCATCCTCACGGGAACTCGCAGCGCACCCGGCCGAGGTTGGTTTCTCCGATACCGGGCACTCGCATTTCATGGCATTTATTGGATTCAGCGAGCCCGACAGCCTGGACAAGATCGAAACGCTCATCGCTGCCGGAAAACCCTTCTGGATTTTCGGGGGGAGAACAAGCCGAAACATTGATGCCGACGGGGTGTGGCATATCAGCAAGACTTCTTCCGTCAAACTGTCCATCGTAATCCAATCGGACTTCATTCCCGGCGATGAACTGTTCCTCGGCACGCTGCGAGAAAGAGGCTGGCCGGTGCGGATGACGCTCTATCACGCCGAGCCGCGGCCCGCTCCCCCCAGACCCCCCGGATCGGGGGAGTAATTCATCAATCCCACCATGACCGACACGTTTGACATCGCAATCATCGGGGGCGGCATCGTGGGTCTCGCCACGGCGATGGCGTTATCGGAAAACCAACACCGCTCCATTGTCGTGCTTGAAGCCGAAGATGACATCGCCACCCACCAGTCGGGGCACAACAGTGGCGTCATTCACTCCGGCCTCTACTACACTCCCGGCTCGCTCAAGGCACAGCTTTGCGTCACCGGACGAGAGGATCTCTATCAGTTCTGTGAAACGCATGACATCCGCCACGAACAATGCGGCAAAGTCATCGTCGCCACTACGGATGAAGAGGCCGCCCGGCTTGAGGGCCTGCGGGCACGAGGCGAGGCCAACGGCCTGGCGGGACTGAAAATTCTCTCGCCGGATGAAGTCCGAGAGCATGAACCTCATGTCACCTGCCGGGGCGGGCTGCTGGTGCCCGACACCGGCATTGTTGATTTCGCGGCAGTCTGTCGGGCCTTCGCTGAAGTCTTAACCAGTCGCGGTGCGGTCATCAGGCTCTCAAGTCCCGTCAGTTCCGCCTCCCAGGATGGCACGCGGATCACGATCAACACCACTTCCGGCTCGCTGCGCAGCAAACTGCTGATCAACTGCGCCGGTCTTCAGGCCGATCGCGTGGCCCGAAAGTGCGGCTATCGACCCGCGGTGCGCATCATTCCCTTCCGGGGCGAGTTTGATGAACTCGCCCCCGAGGCCAGGCATCTCGTACGCAACCTGATCTATCCCGTGCCCGATCCGCGCGTCCCGTTTCTGGGCGTGCATTTCACGAGAATGATCCACGGGGGTATTGAAGCCGGTCCGAACGCGGTGATGAGCTTCAATCGCCACGGCTATCGGCGCTGGTCGTTCTCAGCCCGCGACACGCTGGGCACGCTGATATATCCGGGCTTCTGGAAACTTGCCGCCCGACATTGGCGCACCGCGCTGCAGGAATGGCATTGCTCGATCAGCCGGCGGGCCTCATGGGAAAGACTGCGACGATTGATTCCCGATCTGCGCGAGGATCATGTGCGACGGGGCCGGACCGGGGTACGGGCGATGGCGGTCGATCATAACGGCATGCTGGTCGATGATTTTCGAATTGCGCGGGACAACCGGATCATTCATGTGCTCAACACCCCCTCCCCCGCCGCCACCGCCTCCATCGCCATCGGTCGCCACATTGCCAGATTCGCCGGTGGCGATACTCCCGAAAGTCATTGACGAATTCGTTATCGTCGGTCCCCTCAAAAAAGAAAAACGGGCACGAGGCCCGTATGTTCAATCATGGTTGTTGCGAGTGGATGCTCGAATCAATCCGACGGCTGCGAAGTGGCCGGCTCATCGTCATCCGCCAACAGCTTCTTGATCGAGTCCGGCAGGTCAAATGTTCCTTTCTCAAGAGGCTCGAACGACACTTCTTCGATCGTAAGAATCTGTTGCATGAATCCCCCAATGTCAGTCAGGTTATTCGTGGCGATCATCACGCCGTCGAACTCCTTATAGTCAGAGAACTCGGAGATGAACTCCACATCGCCCATGGGCATGGAGGCGGTAAATTTCTCGCCGGCGATCAGGAATGACGTCATATTGACATACATCCTGCGTTCGCCGCCGGATTGCGTCGTCAGATTCAGCTCATAGCACTTCTGGCCGGCATGCTTCGTGACACCCGCAACCTTGATATCCTTGTAGGTCTTCTTGATGTCCAGCAATGGGTAGAAGATCGATTGGATCAATCGCTGCTCTTTCTTGGCCCCCTCCAGAATCTGCGCGCCTTCCTGGGGGTTGTCACTCCAGATGACGGCCCCGTTGGAACCCTGTAAGAAGTCGCCAAAGCCCGGCATCGAAACTTGCGTGGTGGATAGATTCCCCTTCGCTGAGCGACTGGTAAAATCACCGATGATTCCCTGTGCAGGAACCTCAAACACCCCCGTCACTGACTGGGAAGTATGCTTGCGAATGGCCTTCTCGCCACCGACCGCATTCACCATTTTTTCGAGCAACATCTCGACAGAGGGGAGCTTTACATCCGGAATTTCGACGGTGGGGAGCTTTACTTTCGGTATTAACTCGGCTGGAGCGGTGGCGGTCTGTGCCGCGACCGGGCTGATGCCGGACAGCAGCAAAACTGTTACGGCAACCGCCACGCATGAAAACTGCGAAATCGGACTCTTTTCTCTGTTCATGTTCTTCCTTTCCATCCCCGAGCAACCCTTTATGAATTGACGCATGTTCCTGATTCGGATTCGTGATGAATCCGTTTCAGAATAAACTACATGGTCGCCACCACTGACACGCTCGAATCCTCGACTGACTTCATATCTTGAAGTTCCGGTTTCTGATGTGCCGCGAGAAATCTCCCTATCGCCATGAGGGGAAAATACAGCCGGTACAGGTGATAACGCAGATAGAACACGCGGGGAAACCCCGTGCCCGTGAACTCGGTTTCCACCCACGATCCCGGGGGATCACCGTCGGGATTGCTTTTTCTCATACCGGCATCGGCCTCCGAGAGTTGCATGGAAACCAGCCAGTCGATGGCCCGGATGAGATCGGGGTCGTCAGGACCGTATATCTCCTGCAGGACCATCGCCGCCCAGGCGGTCTGCGATGCGGTGGAATTGCCCCGCCCCTTGAGCGCGGGATCCTCGTAGCTGTCGGCGGACTCGCCGAAGGAACCGTCATCCTTCTGAATGGACTTGATCCACTGTCCCGCATTCCGGATCCACGCCTCACCCGGATCGACCCCACAGCGGATCGGCCCGATGATCGCCTGCCATGTGCCGTAGATGTAGTTCACTCCCCAGCGTCCGAAGAAACATCCCTCCGGTTCCTGCCTCGACTTGATGTAGTCAATCGCACGTCTGACCGGGGCATCGTCAACGGTATAGCCGTGAATGCTCAGGCATTCGAGCGTACGTCCGGTGATGTCCGGACACGAAGGATCCTGCATCGCGTTGTGATCAGCGAAGGGGATGTATTCGAGAATCCGGCGATGGGTTGTTTTATCAAACGCGGCCCACCCGCCGTCGTCGTTCTGCAGGGCGAACGTCCAGGTTACGCCGCGCTGGGCCGCTTCGATGTTCGCTTTCCCCCCCATGCATTTCAGGGCCATGGCAACCATGACGGTGTCATCACAGTCTGGATACCAGTTGTTGTGATACTCGAAATACCACCCCGCCGGCTCGACGGTATCCGAAACATTATCCGCCCAATCACCCCGCAGCGTACATTCCTTTGAGCGCAGCCAGTCGGCAGCCCGTCGGGCCGGCTCGTCCTCAACCGTCATGCCGCAATCGGCCAAGGCATAGAGCGCGATGCCGGTGTCCCAGATGGGGCTGAAGCACGGCTGGATGCGGATCAGGTCGTCCTGTTCGATGAAGAACGCGTCGAGTTCGCGCTCGGCGCGCTGGATGACTTCGTGGCCGCGCTCATACCCACACGCCTTCAGCGCGATCTGAAGATAGACCATGGGCGGAAAGATGGCTCCAAGACCATCGGTCGCCCGCGATCCGTCCTGGCCCGCGCGCTCGAGCATCCAGTCAATCACGCGCCGGATGGCAATCTTCCGAACCGGCGTACCGCCGAATCGATGCGCGATTTTCAGGGCAGCATCCGTGGTGAAAAAGAACCCGCTCCAGAACGCCGGAGCGTCGATCACGCTTGTCAAACGATGGCGATCAACCGAACTGTGATACAGCTCGTCGATGCCCATCTCCGGAGGAAGCTCCCTTCGAGGACGCAAGGTCGTCACCAGCGACAGCGGCAGGATCATGGTCCGGGTCCACGCGCTGACTTTCGAGAGGTGGAAATAAAACCACTTGGGCAGCAGCACGATCTCCGGCGGAATCGCCGGCACCGCATCCCATGAGATCTGACCCAGGCACGCGAGATAAAAATTGCTGAAGCTGTTGCAGCGCTCCGCCCCGCCATCATGAAGTATGACCTGTCGCGCCCGGGCCATGTGCGGGGCTTCGGAATCCTCACCCAGAAGCTTGAGCGCGAAATACGCCTTCACGGTGGCGCTGAGATCGACCCCCGCCCCGGGATACTGTCCAAAGCTTCCATCCTCCCGCTGAAGCGTTTTCATATACGCGGCGATTTTTCCAAGCGTCTCCCGGCCCGGACGACCATCAGCCATCGGCTCATCCTCCTGGCCGAGGATGAACTTCATCAGGATGTATTCGCTTTCGAGAATGGAATCGCCCTGGAGTTCAGCACACCAATGGCCGTCTTCTTTCTGGAGTGTGGTCAGCGCGTTGATCGCCCGTCGCTGAGACGCTGCGTATCGATCGAAATCATGTTGGGAGATGCCGTTGCTCACGAGATAATCTGGGTGTGCGAATAAAGTCGGACATTGTAGTCCGCTTCAGGCAGATTGCGATGATGTCCGTATTCAGGCTACCCCGGTGACAGCGGCCAAGACACTGATTCGCCTGAATTGCTAGGATGAGCCGTAATGAACGCACCTTCGACCATCGGATCCAAGCCTGCCGCGGCCTCAGCCATCAGCGGACACCTCGACACCCGAACCGCGGGCATGGAAGTGGCCGAGCAATTGCACGACGCCCTGGGAGGCACCTGCGATCTGGTGGTGCTGTTCGTTACGTTTCACCACGTTGCCGCGTTCGAGCATGTCGCTGATCACATCCGCACCACGCTTTCTCCCCGCGTGATGATGGGCGTCACCGCGGAAACGGTGTTGGGCGGCGATGATGAGCTTGACGGCCTGGCGGGCCTTTCCGCGATCGCCTTGCGTCTGCCGGGCGCGAACCTGCATCCCTTCTCATTCTCGAAGGACGATCCCCTGCCCCTGAAAAAGCCTGATCTCCTGCCGGAGCGTATCGGTCTGGGGCCGGACCATCGCCTCACCCTGCTTCTGGCCGATCCCTTCTCCACTCCCATCACTCGCATACTTCCCCTGCTCACGGACTGCGGCGGGGAGCAGCCGGTCATTCTCGCCGGGGGCCTGGCCTCGGGGGCCAGCCAGGCTGGTTACAACCGCCTGCTGCTGGACGACATGATCAGCCCCATCGGGGGCGTGGGGGTGACGATCTCCGGCGAGATGGATGTCGATTTCATCGTCAGCCAGGGATGTCGCCCGATCGGTTCACCCCTGCTGGTCACGCGGGCGGAAAATCATCTCATCCTCGAACTCGGGGGGCGCAAGGCCACGGAAGTCTTGCGGGAAGTCGGACAGAACCTGTCGGACAATGAGAAAAAGCTGCTGAGCAACGGCCTTTTCATCGGGACCGTCATCAACGAATACAAGGATCATTTCGGTCGGGGTGATTTTCTCATCCGCAGCGTACTCGGGCAGGACCAGGAACGCGGCGGCATCCTCGCGGGCGAACTGGGCAAGGTCGGGCAGACGGTCCAGTTCCAGGTCCGCGATGCGAAAACCGCCAGTGAAGACCTGCAACTTCTGCTCGACGCCCAGCAATTGGAGAAGGATCCCTTCGGGGCGATGTTGTTCACCTGCAACGGGCGCGGCCAGCGTCTCTTCGGCGCGCCGAACCACGACCTGGACATGATCCACGCACGACTCAACCACGTTCCCACCGCGGGCTTCTTCTGCGCCGGCGAGATCGGCCCGATCGGAACCCAGTCATTCCTCCACGGGCATACTGCGAGTCTGGTTATATTCCGGGAGAAAACCGGTTAGCCTCCGGTGAATACACCGGGGATTCTTCGGGTGCCTGTGAATAAGTGAAGCGTTTCACAGCGTTGTACTCACGCAGTCAGGGGCATGCAAAGCCCTAGCACCAGCCACCCGTCGTCAACTTTCAAGGATTATTAGAAGTCCCCGGACTATGGGTTAAAGCTCTTTACAAGGGCGTCTCTGACATTTTCAAGACTCGCCCCGTTTTTTCGGAGAAACGATGAAGCGGGCGAATCTTTATCTCGCAGTAACCCAAGGACAAGATGCTCAGTCCCATGGTAGTTGTGATTCAGCGCTCTTGCCTCTTCCTTAGCCCACGCCAGAGCATGGAGTGCGACAGAGTCGAAGCCAAGTGCGACCCATTGCGAGTCGGTAGCAACATGCGGAGCAAGCTGCGTGATCTGGTCGGTTATCTGCACGAGATCGATACCAACATTTTCAAGGATACTACGACCGACACCGCGATCACATTGAGCAAGGGCTACCAGGATATCCTCCGGTGTTATATTATTGGCGTGACGATTGAGTGCGTTCTTCTCGGCCATTGCGAGAACGGATATCGCACGATCTGTTAAAATATCAGGGTTTAAAGATGATCGAAAGTCCATGTGCAGCTAACAATAATTATACAGACTTGAATAACAAGCTGAATTGCTGATTCCTGTCTGTTTAAAACAGGATGTCTGTGAATAAGCGAAGCGTTTCACAGGGTTGCGCTCATGCATCATGGGGCACGCAAAGCCTTAGCCCCAGCCACCCGTTGACTTACGCCCCCGCCACCGCCGGCACGCAGGCTTCCACGCAATTGAGCAGTTCATCGACCTCATCCTTGTTGATCACCAGGGGCAGGCGGAACCGCACCGAACTTTCGCCGCAGGGGAGGGCCAGCACTTGCTTGGCGAACATCGCGCTGATCATGGCGTTGCGGGCATCAGGGGTCTCGAAACTGAAAGCGATCAGCGAACCCCGGCCCCGAACGTTGGTGAAGGCGTTTGTATCCTCCGCGATCGAACGAAGCCCCTCAAGCGTGTTCTCGCCCATCTTCGTAATGTTGTCCGCAAGATTTTCCCGCTCGATGATCTCGATGAACCGGCGGCTGCGCACCATGTCCACGAGGTTGCCGCCCCAGGTCGAGTTGATGCGGCTGGACTTGACGAACACGTTGTCGGGGACCTCATCGACGCGGGTATTGGCATAGATGCCGCAGACTTGCGACTTCTTGCCGAAACAGACGACATCGGGCTTGACGTCGTGATGCTGCCAGAGCCAGGTCTTGCCCGAACCGTAAAAACCCGTCTGGATTTCATCGAAGATCAGCAGGGCGTCTTTTTCGTCGGCGAACTGGCGAAGCCTGGCGAGAAACTCGGTGCGGAAGTGATTGTCGCCGCCCTCGCCCTGCATGGGCTCGATGATGATCGCGGCAATCTTGTCGCCATGTTTTGCGAACGCCGCTTCGATCTCATCGCAGGCGCGCTTTTCCTCGGCCTCGATGTCGTTGGCGATGTTGCCTTCAAGGTCGAAGACAATCGCGGGATTATGCACCCGCGGCCA
>JADFSH010000086.1 GCA_022560875.1 Planctomycetota bacterium
ATGGACCTTCGCCCGATCCAACACGAAGCCCCCCGGCACGGCCAGTATCCGGTCAATGAATATGAAGCGATGGCGCCCCTGTGCGCGGTGTTCCGGCGTTACCTTAAGTCGCAGAATCTCAAGTACACGCCCGAACGGGCGGACATTCTCAATACCATTATCGAAGAGGATGACGTCTTTGAAGTCGAGGAACTGATGCTGGAGATACGCCGCCTCGGACACCGGGTCTCCAAAGCTACCGTCTATCGCACCATCAAACTGCTTCAGGAGGCGGGAATCATCACCCAGGCCCTGTTCGACACCAAGCAGTCTCATTACCAGCTCATCTACGGCAAGATGCCCCGCGATTACATTGTCTGCATGAAAACCGGCGAGCACGTTCAATTCACGGACCCCGAACTCATCGCGCTGCGGAACCGCATTTGTGAAGAGCAAGGCTGGGATCCCGTCGGACATCGCTTCCAGATCTACGCGATCAGCCCGGAGGGAAAGAAGATGATGAACGTACAGTCGGAGAAATCCACTACCGACCGAGCATGACCCCCCCCGGAAGTAGTCCCGGAAGTAGCCCCGGAAGTAACTCCGAAAGTAATTCAGAAAGTGACCCTCCTGGTCATTCGTACAGATCGTCCTCCTCCAGCGGGCGACTGAAACGATGCTTGCCGTCAAACCATTTTCCCAGATCAACCAGCCGGCATCGTTCGGAGCAAAACGGAAACGTCGCGAGGTCAGCGACAGTCGTCTTGGCGCAGGTTGGACATTTTCCGGGTGAGGGGACTGGATCGGTGAGATGAGCAATGCGGTCGGCCAACTCGGGGGGGACACTGATGGAGATATCACGGGAGTTGAGGTCGATATGCGCGAATGTGATGCTGATGCGTCTCGGGGGCAGCGCGTCGGCGATGCGCTGCGACCATTCGACGACGACAATCGAATCCCCGGATTCGAGCATCTCTTCCCAGCCGATGGTTTCCAGTTCCTCCGGGCTGTGGAGCCGGTAGGCATCGATGTGAATCAGGGTCGGGCCGCTCTGCGATGGGTACTCCTGGCGGATGATGTAGGTCGGGCTGGACACGTGGGCGAGATCGATATTGAGCCCCATCGCCAGGCCCCGCACGAAGCAGGTCTTGCCGGAGCCCAGAGGCCCTTCGAGGGCAATGACATCTCCCGGTTGCAGATGCCGGGCCAAGGCTGCCGCCAATTCCCGGGTCCGGGCCTCGGAATCGGTCTGCACCTGAATGGTGAGGATTGGTTCAGGATTCATGCTGCCACCCCAGTTCATCTCCCGGTAGCTCGGATGCACCATCGAGAAAGACCACCCCCCGACTTCCCCCCCCCGCTTCCCCCCTACTGCTCTTTTCAGGTTCTTTTCGATCGAAGACTTCTCCGATCCGGGTCACCTCAAGTTCAAACATGTTTGTCGGCAACTCACCGGGCGCGGTAAAGCAAAGTTCGTAATCCTCGCCTTCGGATGCCGCTTGTCTCCATTCAATTCCCGGGCGACAGGGTATCAATCGGGCATCGATCTGAATGCTTACGCCCGATGCCTCAGCGATATGCGCGGCATCGCGACCGAGACCGTCGCTGATATCGATCATGGCGTGCAGATTTGTCCCGAGATGCCGGTACAGCTCGATCGCTTCCTTGATGCGTGGTTCAAAGGTCAGATGATGTCCAGTGCCGTCCGGGAGCAGCGATCCCCCCAGGCGACCCGTGACATACACGCCATCCCCGACCTTGGCCCCGTCGCGGGTGACCACATGTTCTCCGGAAGGGGTTGCGAGTACGGTGACCGAACAGGTCAGCGGATGCGAGTTCTCGTTATGAATGGCGATATCACCCCCGATCAGCGGGCAGTCATAGTCCGCCGCCGTCTTGCGCATGGCGTCGAACAGTGTGGTGGCGCGCTTGGATCCAAAATCGGGCGGGAGCGTCACCGCCACCAGTGAGGCAACGGGCTTTCCCGCCATCGCGGCAATATCACTCAGGCTCCGGGTGATCGCCTTGCGTCCGACAAGTTCGAGCGGGGTGGTGTCGAGATCGACATGTTTGCCGGCCACGATTTGATCGACGGCTACGAGGAGGCGTCCCCCATCAAGATCCACCATCGCCATGTCATCACCCGGGCCGATGCGCACGTGTCGGGCGAGTTCGGCATTGGCGGCATACACATGTTCGAGCAATTCGAATTCGCGCATGGAAGAACAGTGTAGGAGAGGCTTTCCGCATCGTCACACCCGGATACACTGGATGGCGTTTTCGTCACGATTGTTCATGCGAGGTCATCTGTGATATCTGCACCTGAAGACTACGGCCTGAGGCCCGAACAGACCCTGTCGCATATTTCGTTGGCGGAAATGCCGGAGGGTTTCGACAGCTTCTGGCGGGAGTTCCGCGATGAGATAGGGTCATTATCTCCACACTGGCAAGGCAGCCTCAGGGAACCAGTCTGTGAAATCGTGATTCCTTCGGCGCGCTATGTGCGAGTGGTGGCGAGAGTGAGCATTCCCGCCGGTGAAATCCGCGGCATTATCATTACCTCGCACGGGTACGCGGCGGAAACAGCATTCTCCGATGATCCGGAACCCTGGGCGGACTTCGGCCTGGTTACCGTTCGTTTGCGGGTGCGGGGCTACCCCCCTTCCACCCTCGATATGAAAGATGTACGAGCAGACTGGATTCTGCAGGGCATCGAGTCGGCGGAAACCTGGATTCTCAATGGCGCGGTGGCGGACATCATCCAGGCTTGTCGTTGCGGGAAGATGGCCTTCGGCCCCGACCTGCCTGTCTTCCTGCATGGTGAGTCATTCGGTGGCGGGTTAGCGGTGATCGCGGCGGCTCAGTTGTCAGAGATGGAGGAGTCGCCACAGCGGCTGATTCTCGGCTTGCCGACGTTCGGCGACTGGATTTGGCGAAGCACCCATTACTGTAATGGCTCGGGGGGACAGGTCACGATGCTGCTGGATGCACGTCGGGGTAAGCAACGAGAAAATCTGATGAGCAATCTTCTGTTGTTCGATGCCTCCCTTCATGCCCGCAACGTGACCTGCCCGCTGTTGAGCAAACTCGCTCACGTGGACGATACGGTACCTGCCCCCAGCGCGGCCGCGATTCATAATGCCATCGCCTCAAAACGCAAGTGGAGATTCGAGACAAAATACGGGCATTTCGACGGCGGCATCTCCGATTTGAGACGGCATATTTTGTTCGAGAAAATCCATCCCCAGTTTGCTGATCCGACACGGGAACCGGAGGAGACGATGGAAGTGCATGAGGGCGCATTAAAGTTATAACAGTATGTCAACAAAGTAATTAGAGTTTGTTTTCTGTCATGATCTTCAGGAGTCTTCGGCATATATTCGTCCGAAATCCCCGTTAGTGCCGATTTTAGAATCAGGACGATCGGATATTGACAGGGGTAGTAGAGGTTGTGGTCGGGAAAAACCGACCTGAAATCAAGACATCCACACGTGGGGAACCTGTCAGTAACACTATGGTAAACTTGCGATATTCTGCACAGGAATACTGTTCCGACTGGCGAAACTTGAGACGGTTCGATTCCTTTCTCCTTGCCTTATTTCCTTTCCTTCTTTCCCCTCCATCGCCGCCTTGGCTAACCGCCGGGGCGGCGAGTTGTCGCGTGACGTTGACAACAATGATTTCAGGTGACGGATCGGGATTCGACCCGGTCATTCTCAAGCAATGAGCAAATCAGTTCGGCGTGGCGAAGTGTCGCTCCCTGGTGAGCAAGAATGACTTTCCTGCCGTTCTCCGCGAGTTGCTGACGTCGATCCTTATTATCGAGGAGTTCGTGAATGACATCGGAAAGTGTTTCCGGCGTTACCTGGACGATGCCGTCTCCTTCCAGCAGTGCATCCATGGTCTGCTGAAAATCGGAGATTGCGGGACCGACGATGACGGCTTTTCCCAGGGCGACAGGCTCCATCATGTCCGAACCGTGAAGATGGCCGAAGCTGCGTCCAATGACCACGATATCGGCCAGGGAATAGGCCATTCGCAGTTCGCCGATGGTATCGAGTAGAAAGCGATCGGTGGAGCTGTTGCCTTGACCCTTTGATCGACGAGCGCAGCCGGGCAGGGACCGAGCCGCCTGATCGAACCATTCCGGCTTTCGCGGTGCGCAGAGAAGTTGAACACAATCCGGCACCGCCTTGACGAGAAGTTCGTGCTCTCCCGGCGCTGTCGAGCCGGCCACGATAAGAGGCCGCGAACGGTCGATTCCCATTTCCCGGGCCAGGCGGTCGGCGCCCTCGACGACATCGGCGATTTCGGCGGTATCCCATTTCATCGTACCGGACACATGAAGGTTTTCCGTTTTCACCCCAAGCTCTCGAAAACGTCGGGCATACGTCTCGCTCTGGACGGCCGTGAAAGCGAGACGACCGAAGCTGGGGCGGACGAGCGGTCTGATGAGTTGATAGCGACGAAAGCTTCGCTCGGTGAGCCTTCCATTGATGATGCACACCGGGATATCGCGTTGGGAACAGGCCATCGTGAAATTCGGCCAGACTTCAAGTTCGACCAGCACCACGACGTCGGGATGAACTGCATCGAGGAAACCTCGGACACAGAGCGAGAAATCAAATGGATAACGCACGACGACATGCTTTGTCGCAAATAGGTCGCGAGCGCGAGCGAAACCGGTATCGGTGGTAGTTGAGATGACAATCTGAAGATCAGGTCGTTCTTCCCTCATGCGATCAACGAGCAGCCTGATCGCATTGATCTCCCCCACCGATACCCCGTGAATCAGCAAACGCTTTCCCGGACTCGGAGGCAGCGCAATCGTGCGTCCAAACCGGCCCGGCCAGTCGGTCCTGATCTTTCCTGAACGGATCATGCGAATGACCCAGGCCGGGGCCGTGATGACCACAAGGAGAAAATAGAGAAGATCAACTAGCCAGGACATGGAGTAGAAGTGTAGCGACTCAGTCGCTTTTTCCGATCAGCGCGGGATCCATGTATCCACTAATTCGACCTGATAGATGACTGGAGAATTCGGAGGAACGTGTGCGTATTTATCGGGCGGCACCTCCCCGAAAGCCAGGTTTGCCGGCACGTAGAGCATGCGCACACCCCCCACTCTCATCCCCTGGATCCCGATTCGCATGCCGGCAATGATAGTAGTGCGAAACAGGCGGGTCTGAAGCGGCTCCGGGTCATCCCAGTTCGATTCGATGACGGTTCCATCCTCAAGTGTGCCTTTGTAACGGATGAAGACGATGGCATTGAGATGAGCGAATCTACCCGTACCGATAGTGATATCCTGAATAGTCAAGCCATTGTTCAAGGTTAAGGACGGTCCGCGAACAATTTCGACACATTCAATTTCTATCGCGAATGGCTCATTGGCCTTTACCCCCAACAGGGGATCGCCCATTGGACCGAGGAAACGACTGTCCTTGAAGACAACTTCACGACGCTCACCGGCCTTCAAGCCGTACAGGAGCATGTCCAGGTAGGGTAGATTGGCCTGCATACGTGCCGTGTTGCCGGTGAAAATGCCCGATGGGGTAGGCAGCGCAATCTGAAACGGACCGTTTTCGGGATGATACGTATTGAGGCCTTCCCGTGAGTCTGCGCCGGCAAAAACCTTGACATGAAAAGTGATCCAGTCGCCATATCCTGCCGGTTCACCTTGTCCTTCCCGCAATCTTTGGATTTCCACCTTGTTACTCAGCTTCACAACGGGAAGAAATTTTGCTCCAAGACATTCAAATTCGAATATGACGGGACTGTTGAGTGGAATCGGAACGAGCGTTGAATTTGGAGAAGGTGGCATGCTGCGATACCCGAATTGCGGCGGAAGCGTGACACGACGTTTTCCGCCAACACGCAGACCGGCTAACCCCTGGACCCATCCCTCCATGAGTAATTCGGAATAGAAAAATTCAAACGGGGCGCCGCCATAGGTCTCGTAAAAAACCTGCCCGTCAGGCAACATCCCTTTGTAATGAATCGTCGCCCAGCAGCCGCGAACAAGCTCATCGCCCAGACCGATTCGCAGTTCCTCGATTTTGATGGTATCGATCTCGGATTCCTGCAGGGGTGCCGATGGGGCAGACCGAACCTGGGCTGCAGGTCGGGTTTCACTCTGAGCACTCGATACTCTGTTGGGAACGAGAATCAAGATCGCGACAAGGATAAGGGTGTAGCGTAAAGCCGATTTATTCTGCTGCATGAGAGTTTCCGTTTTTCGGTTTCGTACATCCACGAAAATAGCTGATTTTCAGGGTCGGTACTTTAGGCGAAACGACGCGACTCGTCAGTTGATTGCACGAATTATCAAGCCATGACCACCGACGTGGCAGGATCGGCCGGATACCATCGCCACTTATCGGGAGGCATGGATCCCCGATCGAAAAAACCATGATAGTTGCCCGATCTGGATCCTATTTCCCGGATTCATCAGAGACGTTTTTTCCCTTCGATTGGCCGGGGTCGAGCTGAGGGGCGGCAAATCCCGCCTCCGGGTTGTCACGGATAACCACCCTTGGGGATCGTCTGGCAGGCTCCCAGTCAGCAAAATAATGTGAGTTCTTTCGCCTACTTGAGGCGGATCATCCATGGGTTCCGAGATCACCCTTTTTACTGAATTGTCGATAAATCGACCGATAAGACCGGAAAATAAGCCTAGTCTGGTGGGTCGAAAGCATTCTACGGAGGTGTATGGCTCTTTGAGCCAAGAAAAATGCCACCTGATTGATATGAAAACGGCTTTTTCGGCAACTAGGCTTGGCTTTTTTCACTTCTGCTGTCAGAATCTGGACAGGCGGGTTGTCTTTCGCCTGATAGTCATATTGAGCCACCCTGGAGACTCTACCCAAGATGATGGAACTGCATGTCTGTAATCGAGCAGGGGCAGTCCTGAAGGCATTCGCGCTTGGCGACACAGCGGAGGTCATCGTCGGTCGCGATGCGTCCTGTGATATCCAGATTAAAGCGAAAACCGTCTCCCGGGAACATTGTTCCATCGAGAGCGAAGGCGACGAACTTGTGCTGAGGGATCTTGAATCTTCCTGCGGCACTTTTCTTGATGGCAAGAAAATCGACACCGTTCGCATCGAAGATGGCATGGAAATCATTGTGGGACCGGCCATTCTCAAGTTTTACGATTCCGGCATCTGACTGGCTTCACGGTGACCCGGCAAATCAAATTTTCCTCTTTGCGCCATATCCACCGCGCGTACAATGAGTTGCTGGTTATCGGATATTCAAGGGGAAGGATAGAGCCATGAACACAACCAAAATGCTTGTCGTATCCGGGCTTGTCGCCGGACTGTTGATGCCCGCTATCGAAAGCTGGGCCGCACCCCCCGCTACGAATGTCGAACTGATTCCGCGAGAGACCTTCTTCGGCAATCCCGATCGCGCCTCTGTTCAGATCAGCCCCGATGGCTCAGCCATCGCTTACCTGGCACCCAGTGAAAACGTGCTGAACGTATGGGTCCGGACCATCGCCGATGGCAGCGAGAAAGTGGTAACCCATTCCACCACGCGCCCGATTCGGAGCTATTTCTGGGCAAAGAACGGCGAGCAGATCATTTATCTTCAGGACCGCAACGGCGATGAAAATTTTCGGCTCTTCGCCGTCGATGTCGAGACGGAAGAGGAGCTGGACCTGACTCCCTTTGATCAGATTCAGGCCCGGGTCGTGTCTTCTGATCCGGATTTCCCGGATGAGATCCTCGTTGCGCTGAACAATCGTGATGCCAGGTTTCATGATGTCTGGAGAATCAATACCCGCTCCGGCGAGCAAACCATGGTCTATCAGAACGACAAGGGTTTTATCTCCCTGATCGCGGACCGACACTTCAGGCTCCGGCTGGCGACACGATTCACCTCGAGCGGCGGCTTGAAGGCCTACCTGCGTGATGATGAGGAAGATGAATGGGATGAACTCGTTCACTGGGGTCCGGATGACACCCAGACGTCGGGGCCGATCGGTTTTTCCGAAGATGGCAAGACGCTGTACCTCATGGATTCACGAGATGCCAACACCGGTCGCCTGTTTGCCTACACGATCGACGACGACGGACAAGCCAGCTACAACCTTATCGCTTCCGATGAACGGGCGGACCTGAGCGGCGTCGAGATCGATCCCAAGACCGGGCGGCCCCAGGCCGTCGCCTTTGAATATGCGCGAAAGGAATGGCTGATTCTCGATGACTCGATTCGAGGGGATTGGGATTTTCTCACGCAGGTCGCCGACGGCGAGATGACCATCACCAGCCGCAGCCGCGACGACTCCATATGGACCGTCGCCTACCTGCGGGACGACGGCCCGCTGTCGTATTACCTCTACGATCGCAACAGCATGAAGGTGGAGTTTCTTTTCACCAACCGTAGTCAACTCGAAGGGCTTCCGCTGGCGAAGATGAAGCCGATCATCGTCAACTCCCGTGATGGGCGTGAGTTGGTCGGCTATCTCACCACCCCCGTCGGGGTCAATCCCCGACGCTTGCCAATGGTCTTGTTCGTGCACGGCGGACCGTGGGCCAGGGATCACTGGGGATACAACTCGATTCATCAATGGCTTGCCAATCGCGGCTACGCAGTCTTGAGCGTCAACTTTCGTGGCTCCACCGGATTCGGCAAGGATTTCGTCAATGCCGGCGACCGGGAATGGGCCGGTCGAATGCACGATGACCTGATCGACTCCGTGAACTGGGCCGTCGATGAGGGCATCGCCGATCGGGATCGCATCGCCATCATGGGCGGCAGCTATGGCGGGTATGCAACGCTGGTCGGGCTCACATTCACTCCTGAGGTCTTCGCCTGCGGCGTGGACATCGTGGGCCCGTCGAACATCGAAACCCTGTTGAAATCGATCCCGCCGTACTGGGAGCCGATCCGGGCGATGTTCGATCGTCGAGTCGGCTCGCTGGATGACCCTGACTATCTCGACAGTATTTCACCCCTGACCCGGGTTGATGCGATCACCAGGCCGCTACTCATCGGGCAGGGCAAAAATGATCCCCGGGTCAAGGAAGCGGAAAGCCAACAGATCGTGGATGCCATGCGGGAAAAGGGACTGGGAGTAACGTACATCCTGTTTCCGGATGAAGGACACGGATTCGCCCGACCGAAAAACAGCTTGGCCTTCTTCGCGATCACGGAGGTATTTCTTGCGGAGCATATCGGCGGGCGTTACGAGCCGATAGGCAGCAGTGTCCGGGAGTCCAGCGCGATGGTGGAAGCGGGAGCAGGCCTGATACGCGGGTTATCGGAATCGATTGAGTGAATCGTAGAAAAAAACCCGGTCCAGGACCGGGTTATGTTTGACGAATCGTCTTTCTTTTCTCACTCATCTCTTGAGCCGGGCAATCTGTCTTTTGAGTGCCTCGATCTGCCGATCGCAGTCTTCTTTGAGCAGGCTGAAGGTAAACAGCATTACTGGCTCGGCCTGCACACACCAGCCCCGTAACTTTCTCCAGATTCCCAACCGCGTACCCAATCGCACGATCGGATCCGGATCACTCTGGTTCTTGTAACTCAGTTGTTGGAGCAGGAGCGGCACATCCTCTTCACATTTTTTTACTTTCTTACTCCACTTCTTTATCATGTTCCGACCGTAATCGACGCCTTCGGGCCAGGCGGGCAGATCGAGCAGTTTCGCCAGATCATCGGTGGTGTCCGCAATGCCCTGGGCAAAGCCGGAGTCGATTGCCGTGGAAGAGGTGAACTCGAGATTCTGATCGGCCGTTGAGAGGATGACATCGCCGGACAGATCATCGAACCACGTGACTTCCCCGGTGTCCGGATTCCTGGTATATGAAAGCAGAAACTCCTTCTTGATCATCGCCCGGGCGATCATTCCCTTTCGGCCCCCATGCTCCATCCATTCGCTGGCGGTATCGAGCCAATTCTGCAACTCGGCTCCCTGGATGGCAACCCCGCCGCCAAAGGCGGTCATGGCGCCGGCCTGACCCTCCGTCATGAAATATATTTCCTGGCAATGCATTGCGGTCGCGCAGGCGGCAGAAGTGGCATGTTTGATCCAGGCCACCACACGATGGCGCTTGGTAAGGCTGACTAATGAATGATGTATCCTTTCCGTTTCACGTACCGACCCACCCCCGGAATCAATCTCAAGGATGATGATCTGGTGATCGCCGTACTTGTCGGCTTCCTTGCCGATCATGTCGATTTCATTGTGCCGAAAGTAAGTCCCCACAAAGCCACTCAAGGGGAGAAGAAAAATATGAGGCCTGTTACTTTCAGACTGCCCCTGAGAGGTATCTCTTGTCTGCCGGTCTGCGGATCGAATGGATGGCGGATCAGGCTTGGACAGATCAGCGACTTTCGATCCGGAAACATCAACGCTGTCAGATGGTCCCTTGAGGGTTTTCATGCTCATCAGATTCGAACGCATGATGATCTTTTTTTTCTGGATGCCGGCGATCTTCCCCACCACCTCGATGTATCGCTTCTCGATTTTCGTCAGCCGGCCCACGATCTTCACCGTGACGTTGCGTGGTCGATAGCTGACTTCAACCTGACTGTTGATCGAGCCTTTCCAGATGGATCCATCCCGCATGCGAATACGCTGCTTCTGTCCGGCTTGAGAAGCCGAAGTCATGAACATGACAACGACACACACCACAATCGTGACAACTCTCTGAATCGTTTTGGTGTTCATGGCTCTCGATCCCAACGAAAAAACTCTGTCCAATGGTTTCAAGGTCGCGAGTTCTCAAGGAGAATCCGGACTAAAGATTATCCGCCTCTGCCGCCTCTGGGTGCGTTTCCTCCTCCCCCAGTACCCCCGCTTCCCCGTTCCCCTCTACGAAGGGCTCGAATCCGCTCATTGATCCGCTCGACTAAAACCGTGAGCGCCAGCGTGCTCAGTCCCTCCTGTTCGAGCCTGACCCGAACGGCGTCATACCGTTTCATTGCCGAAAGGACTCTTTTCAGATCACTCTTGGCGCGTCCGAGATACTTCAGCGTGTCTTCGCCGGTCGCCCAGCTCATGTGCTTGGTATAATCATTCATCGAGTTCACCGCGGTATCCAAACTCTGACGCCAGGATTTCACGTATCTGGTGAACTCTTTTTCCACGCTGCCCTGGATGAGACGATATTCGCGATAGCCTTTCAGCAGCATCAGATCGTCAAGTGATTCCGCGGTGCCGTTCGTCAGACAGAAATCCTCTGCGGTCTTGGCGGTGAAGCTGGTGGTTTCCTTGTCACTGCCGTCAACAATGTACTGTCCGGTGCCATCGAGCGACCAGATGACATCCCGCCCCTTCCAGGTGGCACCAAGAAGCAGGTTGGGGTTCATCATGGCATTGCCAATGGCGAGGGGATGTTGACCATATTCGAGAAAGGAGTTTGCTGTCGCAGTCCAGGCTGCGATCATTTTGGCGCGTACCTGGGGGTCAGCGAACTGCGCTACCACCCGTAAATAAATCTGGCCTATGCCATCGAGACGGGCATCCGGATGCATGTAAAAGTCTTTCCAGGCCAGCGCCACAACCGAACTGATGCCGACTGAATCCTTGACCCACATGACTTGGGGAATATCTCGAAGCTCATCATGGAACATGTTGACCATGTCTCGATATTGCTCAAGATCCATTATTCCTGTCTCTTCTTCCCATTCATCAAGAGCCTCAAGTTCATCCTTGATCATAAGTATGCCCTCATAGGCATCCGAACAATCAAGCTCGAAGACCAGGAGGTCCGGCTTCAGCCGACGGATCTCGTCCATCGTTTTCTTATAGAATTCGATATGCACATCCGTACCCATCTGGCCTCGCATCGGTATGACATACACGCCGGGAAGCGAGGGATCCTCATGGGCCAGACTGGCCCCGTACTGGTTCTTGAGTTTATGTAGATAGGTTTGGTCTTTGGGAAAATTCTCATCAGGCTCACGTTCAAATGCTTCCTCTTCCGCGACGTCCTCCGCTTCCACGGCAACCGCCACATTGCGATCCATCTTGCTCACGTTCTCCTTCTGGAGGGTGAGTTTCGTGGTGATGCCCAGCGCCTTGTGCGTGTACTCGAAAACGACCTCGAGATCGTTCTCGCTGAGGATTTGGCCGTGCAGGATGCGCCCGTCGGCCATGTAGAGAATATCCTCGGTGTCACCGGTTGGGATCGGGACCGCCAGACTGGATTGCGGTGTAATGACTGACGAAAGCAGGGCCATCAGGATCACACACAGCGATAGACATACACGGTTTTTCATGATGTTCAGTCCTCTCAATGGTGCCGTCCGGCTCAATGGACGGGTACGAAAACCTAATCTGATACCTTACTTTATGTGACGTGGAGAATCTCGAAAAGTTCCAATCTGCTCGTTTTTTGAATTTGAGGTCCGATTTTACCGCCTACGCCGGATCGATCGGACCCAGTGAATGGATTCATATCAATCCGGGACCATTCCTTCGTCATTATTCAACCCAGACCACAGGCGGGCAACCAGAGCCAGGGCCTCTTCCTTCGTCTGAATGGCCCCCTCCAGTTGGGCATCATAGACCGCCTCCAGCAGCTTTCCGAACGACGGACCGGGTGATATACCTGTCTTTAGCAGGTCATATCCATCCAGAAATGGCTCCGGAGCCAACCCGTCTGCGGCCAGTTCTGCCACTTGATGGCGGATTGTCGTGCTCTGCCCCGCATCCTCCGCCTCAAGAAGCTCCAGACCGGCCCCGAACCACTTTGAGACCGCCAAATGCTTTCGCCCGGCAATTCCCAGGGTTCTCCAGCCCTCTTTGAGCGTGCCGTAGACCTCCAGGCATCCTTTCAACCCCCACAAGACCTCATTTGAGAGCATGAGCGCCCGGCCCCACCGCTCCGCGATCTCAGCATGATCTTCACCCCGACCGGCGTGACGATCCAACAGCCACGCCCCCAGGACCGTCGAAAATATAGCCCCATCCACCAAGCCGGCAATCCGAAGCGACTCCTCATCTCGACCATCCTCCATCAGGATGATCCCATCGAGACCCAGATCCTGCAGCGTCTTCACCGCAATCACCCGACCGGCATCAGACAGCATCTTGCGGATCTCCTGCCCGATCCTTTCGCGGCTGACCCCCTCAAGCTGGCCGGCATTTTTCCGAATCGCATCGATGGTTTGCTCATCGATCGCAAAGCCGAACCTTGCCGCGAACCGTACCGCCCGCAGCATTCGCAATCGGTCTTCACGAAGCCGCGCCTGTGGATCACCAATGGCCCGGATGATTCCTGTCTCAAGGTCCGCCTGTCCACCGACATGATCAATGATCTCGCCCGTCCTGGGTTCCTCGAAGAGTCCGTTGATCGTGAAATCCCGACGGAGGGCATCGTGCTCGGCATCGGAAAAAGTAACCTCATCCGGATGACGGCCGTCCGAATAGACCCCATCGGATCGAAACGTCGCCACTTCGATGGTGTGGCCCATCAGCCTCACCAGCATCACGCCGAATGACTCCCCCACCCGCTGGACCTTGCGAAAGATCGTCCCAACTTCCTCCGGGCGGGCATCGGTGGCGATGTCGTAATCCACCGGCTCATTTCCCATGAGTCGATCGCGGACACACCCCCCTGCGAAGTACGCGATGTGGCCCGCCTTCACCAACTCGCCGGCAACCTTCATCGCCGCCTTGCGGGTCGTGGCCTTCGTTGGGGCACCCTGACTGGATGATCGACTCTGATCCATCTCAATAGTTTAGAGCGCTTGACTCAATCCGGCCCGAATGAACCTTCTCGGAAGTCACGTTCCAGGTGATTATCCCGAGTCGTCCACCGCGGGACTCCTACCGAAGCTGGTTCCATGGGGATCAAGAAATATGGAGAGAAGCTACGGGCACGCCCCCCACGCGCCGAGAAGGTCGAGCAGATCGGTGACGTTGACAGTGCCGTCGGCGTTAATGTCCGGCGGACAAGGTGCCGGGCACGATCCCCAGGCTCCGAGCAATGAGAGCAGATCCGTGACGTTTACGGTGCCATCTCCAGTAATGTCGGCGAGACACCCGCCGAGGCCGGGGATGACGGCGATGTAAGCCTCAGTGAATTCTTCGGGGTTAATGCCCCAGCCGACGATGGTGGTGCCGTCGGCGGATACCCCCCTGGCATCTAGCAGTGTCCATCCCGTCAGGTCGAGTCCCAGTTGGCCCTCCAGGACCGCCTGCAGGCTCTGCAAGCCATTTGTCGCATC